>NZ_ANAS01000036.1:0-148301 GCF_000341205.1 Nocardiopsis baichengensis YIM 90130
GCCTCCATGGTGTGGGGTGGGAGAGTAGGTTGCCGCCGCATTTTTTTCGAGGGGGTCCCGCTGGTTGCGGGGCCCTCTCTTTTTTTGCCCTTGCTTGTGAATATGTGAAAATGTGGCCGGTCGGTTATAGCGTGTCCGCAGGGACGGTGACCCGTCCCGTTCGAGGGAGGCGAACCATGGCAGCGACACCGGCGATCAACTGGCAGCTCACCGTCGACAGCGGTGACCCCCACGCGCAGGCGGACTTCTGGGCGGCGGCCCTCGGATACGAGGTGGAGGACCACGACGCCTTCATCGCCGGCCTCGTAGAGCAGGGCTACATCACCGAGGCGGATTACACGGTCCGCAACGGCCGGCGTGTCTTCGATAAGGGGACGGGGATCCGCCACCCCGAGGACGCGAAAGAGCGCGGGGAGGCGAAGCACAGGATCCTCTTCCTCAAGGTGCCTGAGGGCAAGCGAGTGAAGAACCGTCTGCACATGGACCTGACCGTCGGGCCGGAGAGGCGTGAGGCCGAGGTCTCCCGTCTTGAAGCCCTGGGGGCCACGATCCTGGCCCGCGTCGAGGAGGCGGAGGGCGTCCACGTGACGATGGCGGACCCCGAAGGCAACGAGTTCTGCGTTCAGTAACGGCGGAGTCCGCGGAGGCCAGGGTCGACGCCGGGCGAACGGATCCGGCGTCGAGCCTGGTGCACATGGTCGGAGACGGCCCTCTCAGGTCGATGTGGTGATCCGCCGCCCGTCCGGGGCGGTGCCCGTGATGACGGTGCTGTCCCAGTCCTCGCACGACTCCACGGTGGCGGACAGTCCGGACCCGGTCACGGCGGCCGTCGTTGCGGCCGCCTGTCGTGCACTGGTCTCGATCAGGAGGTGTCCTCCCGGGGCGAGCCAGTCGGGGGCCCCTCGGGCGACGCGGCGCTGGACGTCCACTCCGTCGGATCCCCCGTCGAGCGAGGCCCGGGGCTCGTAGAGGCGTGCTTCGGAGGGGAGCAGGTCGATCTCGCCGGACGGGACGTACGGCGCGTTGACGACCAGGAGGTCCACCCGTCCCCGGAGGTCTGCGGGCAGGGCCGTGTACAGGTCGCCCACATGTGCTCTTCCCCCGAAGGGGGCGATGTTGCGGTGCGCGTAGCCGACCGCGGCGGCGTCGGAGTCGGCGGCGTGCAGCTCGGCCCCGGGGAGCAGGGAGGCCAGCGCGGCCCCGATTCCGCCGGCGCCGCAGCACAGGTCCAGAACGACCGCGGGGCGGGCGGCGGGGGCGCGTGCGGCGGCACGTTTCACGAGGAACATCGAGCGCGGGCGGGGGACGAACACTCCGGGGCCGACGGCGATGCGCAGGTCGCCGAAGGCGGCCCAGCCGAGCAGGTGCTCGAGGGGGAGGCCGTCGGAGCGGCGGTCGACCAGGCGGGAGAGTTCGGAGGGGTCCTCCGCGGCTTCGGCGAGGAGGCGGGCCTCGTCGTCGGCGAAGACGCAGCCCGCGGTGCGGAGCCGCCGCGTCGCGTCGGTGACGGCGGCGGTGGGGAAGGGTGGGGTCATGAACGGCCTTCCGGGGAGCGGGGGCGCTCTCCTAGGCAGGCCGGAACGGCCGTCCGCCGTGCCGGTCGGAGACGAGCGCCCGGGCGTGCATTGCGAGTACGGGGCTCACCTCCTCCGGTCGGGTCCGATCGATGCCCGCCGAGGCTACCAGCAGCTCAGGCGGCATGTGTTCGTGGACACGAGTTGGTGCACCGCACGAGCGGTGCTATGCTGGACCCGTTCGAAACAAAGGCTTCCGCGCCCCTTCGGGGGTGGCGGTCTAGAGTTTCGGCGGTCATAGGTAGAGGGAAACACCCGGTCCCATTCCGAACCCGGTCGTTAAGCCTCTTCTCGCCGATGGTACTGCCTCCATGGTGTGGGGTGGGAGAGTAGGTTGCCGCCGGACATTCTTTCGAAGAGGGGACCCTAGTGGGTCCCCTCTTTCGTTGTGTCCCCCTTCTTCCCGCCCTTGGCGCCCTTCTTCCCGGCGCGCTCGACCGCCCACACCGCGGCGACCACCACCGCGCATCCGGCGAGCTGGAGCGGGGACGGGCGCTCGCCGAGGAAGGCGGCGCCGGCCCCGAGCGCCATCACCGGCGGAAGCACCATGACGGCGGCGCCGACACCGGGGGCCAGGCGGGGCAGGGCCGCGCCGACCAGGATCCATGTCAGGACCTGTCCGAAGAGCGCCACCGCCGACATCCACGCCCACCCGTGCGCGTCGAGCGCGCCGGGGTGCAGGCCGGTCGACAGCCCGCCGACGGCGGCCGCGGACAGCGCGGCCGCGGCGGTCGAGGTGAGCACCGGGGTCGCGGTGTGGCCCCGGCCCCCGCCCAGCCGGGAGAGGAACAGGTATCCGGCGTAGGCGGTGCCGGCGCCTGCGCCGAGCAGCAGGCCGAGGACGGCGTCGCCGCCGCTCCCGGCGGGCGTGAGCGCACCGGAGGCGAGCGCCAGCCCGGCGAGGATCGCGGCGGCCGCGGGCCAGAAGCCGGGAGGTGTGCGCTCACCGCTGGTGACGCGGCTGAGCAGGGGGAAGACGGCGACCTGGACGTTGAGCAGCACGGTGGCCACACCCGCGCCGACCAGCTCGATGCTCGCGGCCCACAGCACGAAGTCGGCGCCGAGGAGCAGTCCGGCGGCCGCGTCGGTGAGCACCAGCCGACGGGGGCGGGGGCCGGCGCGGCGGAGTTCGGCGGCGGCGAGCAGCGCCAGCGGCGGCAGGGCGAGGACGCAGCGGAGGAAGGCGGCGGTCCCGGCGTCGGCGCCGGACACCTTGACCATCGGCGCCGACAGCGAGGTGCAGGCCGCCCCGGAGAGGGCGAGTGGCAAGGGGGCGGCGCGGCGACCGGTGAGGCGGAGGAGCATGCCTCCACTCTCGCCGTGCTGACCGTGAAACAAAAGCGATGATCTGTGCCGATGACTCGGTAGCATCGCTCATGTGTTCAGTACCGACCGCCTCCGGGCCCTGGCCGCGGTGGCCGAGCACGGGTCCATCGCCGCCGCCGCGCGCGTCCTGCACGTCACCCCCTCGGGGGTGTCCCAGCAGCTGGCGCGGCTGGAGCGGGAGGCGGGCCGACCCCTTCTGGAACCGGATGGGCGCACCGTCCGCCTGACCCAGGCGGGGCGCGTGCTGGCGGGCCATGCGGCGCGCGTGGGGGCGCAGCTGGAGCAGGCCAGGGCCGACCTCGACGACCTGGGGGAGGAGGTCCTGGGGCCGCTGCGGCTGGGCGGGGTCGGCACGGCGCTGCGCACGCTGGTACCACCGGCCCTGGCCGCGCTGCTCGCCGGACATCCGCGCGTGGAGCCGTCGGTGGGCGACGGGGAGGCGGTGGCCCTCCTGCCCCGGTTGATGCGCGGCGAGCTGGACCTGGTGGTGGTCGAGAGCTGGTCGCCGCGGCCGCTCGCGCTTCCGGCGGGTGCGGCGGTCGAGCGCCTGGTGCGGGAAGAGGTCCGCGTGGCCCTGGCGGGTCGGCACCCGCTGGCCGAGCGCGCCCGGGTGCGCTTGGAGGAGCTGGCCGACGAGTCGTGGGCGAGCTGTCCGACGGGGACGGAGCCCTACGAGAGTCTGGTGCAGGTGGCGCGCGCTTCCGGCTTCGATCCCCGGATCCCTTACACGCTGACCGAGATGCCGACCCAGTTGGAGCTGGTGCGTTCGGGTCTCGCGGTCGCCCTGGTGCCGGAGACGGCGCGGTACCCGGAGACGCCGGGGGTGCGGTTCGTCCCCGTGGAGCAGGGGCTGCACCGCGACATCACCGCCGTCTGGCGCGAGGGGGCGGACGATCCTCCGGTGCGCGCATTCCTGGAGGCGATCCGGACCGGGGCCGGACGGCTCACGTCGGGCGGGTCCGAGACGGCGTGGTCGTAAGCGGGAGTAGGTGGCGGCAGGCGGGAAATGTCCGTTTCCCGATACGCTCGGAACGCCCCGGCCCCTGGGGTTCCCCGCTTCCGTTCCGACCGGCTCGTCCCTGGAAAGGCCTCCATGTCGCACACCTATGCGGGGCACCCGCCACAGATGTCGGCCTCGGCCGTCACCGCCTTCGTATTGGGAATCATCGGTGCGCTGGCGACGCCCGCCTTCGGGCTCTTCACGGCGATCCCGGCCGCCGCGACGATCACCGGGGCCGTCGCACTGCGCCTCACCCACACACGAGGGCTGCGGGGGCGCGCTCTGGCCCTGTGGGGGTTCTGGCTGGGGGCGGGGTTCTTCCTGCTCGACTTCGGCCTCCTGCTGATCGCTGCGATCGGCATGCGCCTCGGCCTCTGACCGGTCTCTGCTTCAGGGGCGGCGGCCCGACACCGGGGTAGGGGGCGCGGGAAGTCCCCGTCCTGCCTGAGCCGGACCCGGTACGGTCGTGAGCGACTGTCGGGGAGACGGCGAGCGCGCATTGCCGTTCCCGGGAGGCATCCTCCTCCTGGAGGTCTGCGTCGGGTCGCCGAGGACATCGAGCGCGCTAACGGGTTACAGGTCGAGATCGTCGGAGGCGGGTTCGTGGCGCACCCTCTGATCCGAGGTAAGCACGCCGCAACGGTCCGTCGCCTGCGTGTCCAGATCGAGTCTCGCCCACCGGCGGATCTCGCTCCCTACGGGGTGACATCGATCGCACTGTCGGCGGGCGAGGATGACGGCGACCATGCGACGCCCGATCTGACGATCCTCCCCGTCGACTGGGATGAGGACGACTCCTGGCTGGCCGACCCCGGTGACGTCGCCTTGGCCGTCGAAGTGGTCTCCAAGTCCGAGAAGGCCAAGGACATCACGGACAAGAACGGCTGGTACGCGCGCGCGGGCGTCGCCGTGCTGCTCGTCCTGGATCTTCGTACCGGAGTCTGGGCCCTGCACACCCGCCCCAGGGACGGGGAGTACCGCGGCCAGGTGCACGGCGCGTACGGAGAACCCGTGGAACTGCCGGCCCCGCTGCCTTCCCCGATCGACACCGGGGTCCTCCCGCTCTACAGCTCCTGAACCGGGCCGCCTTCACGCGTCAGTCGCCGGCCGTGAGCGTCGCGACGGCGCGCTCCAGGTAGGACTCGAACGCCTGGAGCTCGCTCGTGCTGAACTCGGCCGACAGGGCGCCCTCCACGGCGAGGGCCGCCTGGTCGGCGCGGGTCAGCAAGGCGCGGCCGCACTCCGAGATCCGGTTGACCGTGATCTTCTGGTGCAGGGCCGACGGGCTCCGCTCGATGTGTCCGGACCGGTGCAGGTTGGTCAGCACCGTGGCCATCGTCTGCGGGGTGACCATGCACTCCCGGGCGAGTTGCGCGGCCGACATCCCCTCGGAGGCGGAGAGGACCAGGAGCACGGCGTACTGGGGGACCGTCAGTCCGAACTCCTTGAGAACGCGGGACTTGCGGTTGATCAGCGCCTGTTCGGCCCGCTTGATCGTCTGTCCGAGCCGCCCGGCGCCCACGTCGCTCGTCGGCCCGTCCCCGGCCGGGGTCTCCTTCACCATTGCTCTGCCACCTCTCCGCCGCCGCTCCGGTGCTGGGGCGACCACCGATTATCCCTGCTCCGCCTCCTCTGCGGAGCGCGGTGCGGCGTCGTGGCTCCACTGAAACAGAGTTCTGTCATGAAACAGACCTCTGTTACGCTGTCGGTCCACCGCGGACGTCCGCGGACCCCCGCGCCGGGCGCAGCAGGCGCAGACGGCGCGGAAGGCGACGAGAGGAACAGGGCCGTGATCGAACGGGAGATCGGTACGACGGGCAGGCGGGTCGGCGCCATCGGGCTGGGCTGCATGGGCATGTCGTGGGGGTACGACGAACTCGGCCGGGACGACGCCGTGTCGGTCCGGGTCGTCCGCGAGGCCCTCGACCTCGGCGTCGACCTGGTCGACACCTCGGACCAGTACGGTCCGTTCACCAACGAGGAGCTCGTCGGGCGGGCGCTGCGCGGCCACCGCGAGCGCGCCTACCTGGCGACCAAGGGAGGACTCGTCGTCGACGACCCGGCCACGTTCGCCAGCCACCGGAACGGCCGTCCCGAGCACCTCCGGTCCGCCCTGGAGGGCAGTCTCGGACGCCTGGGCGTCGACCACGTGGACCTTTACCAGCTGCACCGTGTCGACCCGGAGGTCCCCCTGGAGGAGAGCTGGGGCACGCTCGCCGAGATGGTCGCGGAGGGGAAGGTCGGCGCGATCGGGCTGTCCGAGGCGAGCGTGGAGCAGATCCGTGCCGCCCATGCGATCCACCCCGTCTCCAGCGTCCAGACGGAGCTCTCCCTCTGGAGCCGGGAGGCGCTGGCCGACGGGGTCCTCGACCACTGCACACGAGAGGGGATCACCTTCATCGCCTATTCGCCCCTGGGACGGGGGTTCCTGACCGGAGGGATCACCTCGCCGTCCGACCTCCCCGAGGTGGACGGCAGGCACCGCACACCGCGCTTCCAGGCCGAGGCGATCGCCGCCAACCAGAGCATCGTCGACCGCGTCCGGAACGTCGCCGCCGACCTGGGAACGACCGGGGCGCAGGTCGCGCTGGCCTGGGTGCTGGCCCAAGGGCCTCAGGTCGTCGCCATCCCTGGGACGAAGACGCCCCGGTACCTGAGGGACAACGCGGCGGCGGCCGATGTGGTGCTGTCCGAAGAGCACCTGGCCGTCCTGGACGAGGTGCCGGCCCCGGTCGGTACGCGCTACTGAGGGGCAGACCATGCTGATCACCGGTTTCCCCGCCGGGGGATTCGAGACCAACACCTACATCGCGGCCGAGGGCGACGGACAGCGCGGCATCGTCATCGACCCGGGGCAGGACGCGTTCGACGGCCTGACGGACCTCATCGCGCGGCACCGGCTCGAACCGGAGGCCGTCCTGCTCACCCACGGGCACATGGACCACACCTGGGACGCCGTCCCGTTCTCGGAGCACTTCGGGACACCGGTGTACGTGCACGCCGCGGACCGGTTCATGGTCGGTGCCCCGGCGCGCGGCCTCCCCGACGACGTCCCGCAGCACCTGTTCGACGGGCACCCCGCAACCGAGCCCGCCGACCTGAAGGAACTGCACGGCGAGCGGAACCTCCTCCGACTGGTCGGCCTGACCGTCGAGACACTGCACACCGGCGAGCACACGCCGGGCTCCGTGCTCGTCCACGTCACCGGAACCGCGTCCGACGAACGGGTGCTGTTCACGGGGGACGCCCTGCTCAAGGGCGAGCTGGGGCTGACATGGGGCTCGCCCGAGGCGGCCGACCGGCTCCGCGCGGCCCTGGCCCGGCACTGCGCGGGCCTGCCCGACACGACCCGGACCCTCCCCGGCCACGGCGACACCGCCACCCTGGGTGAGGAGCGCGGGATCCACCCTTTCCTCCGCCCGCACTGAGCCCTCCGCGCCGGGCCCTCCGCACTGAGCCCTCCACCCGGGCTCCACCCCGAACTCCACCTTTCGCGGGTCCCGGTCCCGGAGCCCGAGGACCAGCATTGCGCGGCGTCGCGGTGCCGGTGCTGACCACCTAAGACGATGACGACTCCAACGCGCCGGCCCTGCGGGCGGGGGCCCACGGCTACCTGACGAAGGACACCGGGAGGGACGGCATCGCGACGGCGGTCCGGGCGGCCGCCGCGGGGCCGAAGTGATCGGCCTCATCGCCCGCGGGCTGAGCAATGCCGAGATCGGCCGGGCCCTGTTCATCGCGGAATCGACGGTGAAGACGCAGGTGAACAACGCGTTCGCCAAGACCGGCCTGCGGAACCGCGCCGAGGCGGCGGCCTACGCGCACCGGACCGGGCTGGACCGCTGATCCGTGCGCAGCAGTCCTCCGCTCAGGCGCCAGACCGTGTCGGCGGCGGCCAGCCGCTCGGGGCGGTGGGTGACGACCACGACCGTCCCAGGGAAGTCGGCGATCACCGTGTCGATCACCTCGGCCGCCTCGGCGTCCAGATGGGCGTCGGCCTCGTCCAGCAGGAGCACGCGGGGGCGGTTCAGCAGGGCGCGGGCCAGGGCCACGCGCTGGCCCGCCGACAGGCCGCCGCCGTTCTCCCGCACCGGGGTCTGCAGGCCCAGCGGCGGCTCGGCGATCAGCGGGTCGAGGCCCCCGGCGCCGACCGCCTCGCGGAAACGCGCGCCCCCCACACACACGCGGGTCGGCATAGCGCACGTTGGACCCGACCGTGCCCCGCAGCAGCGGCAGGTCCGGCCCGACCACGCCGACCGCCCGGCGCACCGAGGACGCCCGGGACGCGTTCACATCGCCCCCGTCCAACAGGGCCCGCCCCGAATCCGGCGGCACCGCGACGGCGAGCCGAGCCAGGCCCAGCCCGGCCCACCGGCGCAGCGCGCCGAGGTCGCCCATCATGCGCAGCGACGCGCCGCCGGTGGAGCGGCCCCGGCCGGGCCGGCGGGCGGGCGCGTCGGTGGCTCGGCGGAACAGGGCCTCGCGCACGTCGGCCACCCACGACTGGCCCAGCCTCTCGGCCAGCACCCGCTCGCCGAAGACGATGCCGGCCATGTCGGCGTCGACGAAGCAGCCGATGACGAACCAGCCGCCGGGGTTGGCCGGGGCGGCGCCGTCCAGCGGGTTCACCCGGACCTTCTCCCAGCGCAGCGGTCCCTTCGGGGTGTCGACGACGCCCCGTCCGTCGGGGCTGTCGAGGATGGCCCGGCGCACCGGCCCGTCGGCGGAGGCGTCGTAGAGCGGCTCCTGCCCCTGGCGGACCCAGCCGGTGGGGACGGTCGCCCCGGGGGAGTCGTCGACGTGGCCGAAGATGATCTCGTGGGCGTCCGGGTGCTGGCCGCCCACGTGCGAGCGGAACAGCGCGTCGACGTCGGAGAAGCGCCGCCCGGTCGCGGGGTCGGCGCCGTCCCGGGCGACCTCGGGGAACTCGCTGGTCTCCTGTTCCAGGGCCCGGTCGATGCGCTCATCGACCTCGGTGCGCAGGGCCTGCCAGGTGACGATGTTGACCATGGCCAGGGTGGCGGTCTTGAGCAGGACCACCCAGGCGGTGATCTGCGCCCGGGCGGGCACGCGGCCGCGGAGCCGTCCGTCCGGTTCCCGCGCGGGCCCCGGCTCCCCGTCTGCGCCGCCGCTCTCGCCCGCGGCGTCCGAGGGGAGGGCACTGTCAGTCGTCATCATCGTCATCGTCGTCGGTGACGGCCGGCGGCGGGGCGAGGATCTCGTCGTCGCCGTCGTCATCATCACCGTCGTCGGTGGCACCGGCGCTGGGCGAAGGGGAGGGCGGGGGATGGTCCGACGGGTCGTAGGACTCGCCGACGGTGACGTCACGCGCCGGACTCCGCTCGGGCTCCCCGCGCCCGGTCGCCCACGCCACCGCGGCGGTGCCGAGGACGATCACCGCCAGCACTCCGATGAGCAGGTTGCGGTACAGGGGTCTCATGGCCCCCGATCATCTCCGCCGCGGACGCCGACGGAATGAAACGCAGATGAGGGACTCTTCATCGGGAGTGTTCTTCCACCGCGTCGCCCGCGCTACCGCCCGCCGGGCGCGGGAAGGTCGGTGAGCTCGCGGCGGAGCGCGTCGGCGGCCCAGTCGCGCCACTGCCGCGGCGTCCATCCGCGGTCGCGGGTCAGCAGGGTGTACACCTCGGGGCTGAGCAGGGCCAGTGCCGTGTCGGCCGCCCTCTCCGGGGTGAGGTCCGGGCGGAGGGCGCCCTTGTCGGCCAGGGCGTCGGCGAAGACCCGCTGCACCGTGAGCCGCTGCTCGGTGTTGGTGCGCCATACCGCGCGCAGGTCCGGGTCGGAGGAGGCCGCACTGCGGACCGCCTCCAGCAGGGGGGCGGCCCGGGCGAGGACGTCGGCGGCCCCGTCGGCCTGTCGGCCGAGCTGGTCGAGCGGGTCGGCGGCCAGCGCGTCGCGCACCCACGGCCGGTCGAGTGTGGGCACCGGTTCATCGTCGCCGGCGACCGCGAGGTCGAGGGCGGCGGTGAGTACCGCCGACTTGGTCGTGAACGTGTAGTAGACGGTCTGTGCGGCCACCCCTGCGCGGTCGGCGATGGCCTGGACGCTCGTCGACGTGTAACCGGACTCGATGAACAGGTCGGCGGCGGCCCTGGCGACCCGGGCGCGCGTGGCCCGGGAGCGGGCCGTGCGCCCGTCCCCGGTGCCTTGTGGCGGACTCGGACTCATGACTTGACTATAGCTCCACTCCACATACATTTTTGGAGTATGACTACAAAAACTCTTCGGGTGGCGTCCATGCCCCCGCGCGCCGTGGCGGTTCCCGCCGACACCGACCGGGGCAGAGGATGAAGGCCCTGGTCCTCGGCGGGTACGGCGCGGTGGGCGCCCCGGCGGTCCGGCTCCTTCGCGAGCGCGGCCATACGGCGCTCGCCGCCGGGCGCGACGCCGCCCGCGCCGACGTGCGCGTCGATCTGCGCGAGAGCGGCCTGGGCGGCTACCGCGAGGCTCTCGCCGGGGCCGACGTGGTCGTGAACGCCGCGGGCGCGGAGGACCCCGCGTTGATCACCGCGGCGACCGGGCAGGGGGCGGCGTTCGTCGACGCCACCGCCACCTCGTCCTACATCGCCGAGGCCGAGCGGCTCGGTCCGGCGGCACCGGTCCTGCTCAGCGTCGGCCTGGCCCCGGGACTCACCAACCTGCTCGCCGCCGACCTCGCGGCGTCGGCCCCGGGGCCGACGCCCATCGACCTCGCCGTGCTGCTCGGCGCCGGAGAGGAGCACGGGAAGGCGGCCCAGGAGTGGTCGTTCGGTCTGATCGGCGCGGACTTCCCCGACCCGGTCTCAGGAACCCCGGTCCGCAACTTCACCGGGCCGAAGACCTTCCGGCTCCCCGGGGCGGGGCGCCGCCGCCTCTACCGGGCGGACTTCTCCGACCAGCACACCCTCGGCCGCGACCTCGGGGTGCCGGTGCGCACCCGGTTCGGGCTCGACTCGCGGGCGGCGACCGCCGCGCTCGCCGCCCTCACCCGGCTCCCCGCCGGGCTGCGTCCCCGGGTCCCGGCGGGGCTGCACCTCCCGGGCTCCGATGCGTGGATCCTTTCGGCCCAGGCGGAGCACGGCTCCGTTCACGCCTTAGGCCGGGGCCAGTCGCGCGGGACGGCGTCGGTCGCCGCGCTCGCCGCCGAGGCCGCCGTGGACCTGGAACCGGGGGTGCACCACCTGCACCACGTCCTCACCCTGGCCGACGCCGCCGCCCTGCCGGGGATCGACGTGGTGCGCGCCGTCCCGTGACCGGAACCGCCTCAGGGCAGGTGAGAGGGGGTGTGAACGGCAACCCGAACTGCGACCCCAACTGAGGCCCGACACGAAGAAGGGGCCCCGCACTGTGTGCGGGGCCCCTTCTGACCTGCGGAGGATATGGGATTTGAACCCATGAGGGGATTGCTCCCCAACCGCATTAGCAGTGCGGCGCCCTAGGCCTCTAGGCGAATCCTCCTCGGCGGATCAAGACTACAGACTCCCATGACGCACGTGCAAAACGAATCGGTCCGGGGTGGTCACAGACCCGAGCCTCAGGTCTCCCGGGGCGCCTCTCGGGGAGCCCTGCTTCTGGGGCCGGGATCACGTTGTGGCTCGGGCGATCGTCAGGTCCGCGTCCTCCCGCAGCTTCCGGACGGCCCTCGACACCGTGCTCTTCACCGTGCCGATCGTCACCCCCAGCCGTTCGGCGATCTGCGCCTCGGTGAGGTCCTCGTAGTAGCGCAGCCGCACGACCTGCCGCTGGCGCTCGGGGAGCCGGTCGATCGCCCTGCTCACCGTCGCCGCCAGGTCAGAGTGGTCGGTCGGGTCGTCCACCCGCTGCTCGGGGATCTCGTCGGTGGGGTACACCTCCAGCCGGTTCCGCCGCCACTCCGAGATCTGCGTGTTCACCATCGCCCGCCGCACGTACCCGTCGCGGGCCTTCGGGCTGGAGATCCGGTCCCAGGCGAAGAACGTCTTCAGCAGGGCGGCCTGCAGCAGGTCCTCGGCGTCCGCGTGCCCCGGTGTGAGCGAGCGGGCCATCCGCAGCAGCGCCGGCCCCCGGTCGGTGACGTAGGCGGTGAACTCCTCGTACCTCGTTCGCCGCGCCGTCTCGGCCATAGGATCACCGGCCCATTCGTCCGCTTGCGTGCGTTGTGTCACATCTCCGCCTTGATCACCACTTTTCCACGGTCGGGGCAATCCGCAGCAAACCCGGGCGCCATGATCTGGCAAACCGGATCGCCTCCGTGGTGCGGGATCGCCTGCCACGCTGGGGTTCGGGTGACGGGAGCGGTGAGTGAGCGCTCATGGGCCGCGCGTGTCGGACACGTCGTCGCGGGTCCGGCGGTGAGAATGGAAACGGGCGCCGCGGGCACTCGGGGCGAGGAGGGGCGATGTCAGTAGATGTCCAGGAGCGGCGGAAGTTCACCGCCGCGCTGCTGGGGGACGAGGCGGCGCCGCCGCCGAGCGATCCGTCGCCCCAGGTGGTGCGGGGCGTCGCCCTGCACGTCACCGCGCACATGCTCACCGTCGCCACGCCCAAAGGGGAGGAGCGCTTCCTGTTCGAGCGCACGACCGCTTTCTGGCGCGGCCGCGACGTCGGCCCCCAGGAGATCCGCGTGGGCGACGACGTACTGGTCCGCTGCGGCGGGGGCGGCCGCTGGGTGGTCGACCGCCTGTGGGCGCAGCTCGGCCGCATCACCGGGACCATCGTGTCCGCCGACGGGGACACGGTGGTGGTCGACCCCGGCCACGGCCGCCCTCCGGCCACCGCGGTGATCCCCTACCGCTCCTCAGGGCGCATGTCGGTGCGCCACCCGGTCCTCGAGCCGGGATACCTGTTCGACGCCGTGGGCGTGCGCGAGGGCGGGACCGTGCAGACCACCGTCCCCGCCACCACCCAGCCGCCCCATCCGGTCTCCCGCGCTCCCCGGCGCCCGCCGGTGCGCCGCGTCCCGCGCGCGCTGTCGGGCATCGTCTCCTGGTACGACCCGGCCTACGGCCGCGCGGCGCACACCGACCCGCGCGCACACGCGCCCGGGGCCGCCTATCCCGCCCTTGACCCGGGATCCGACTGCGGTCCGGACTGCGACCGGTCCGACCCCTGCCTGCCGCTCCCGCTGCTGTCCCTGGGGGCGACGGTGGGGGTGCGCAACGACGACACCGGCGTGGCCGGGGTGTTCCCGGTGCTGAACTGCGCCTCCGCGGCGAGCCGGTTCTGCGACCGCTGCCGGGACGGCACCGGTGACACGAGCGGCCGCCTGGCCGAACTGACCCTGCCTGCCTTCGTCGCCCTCGGCGGGCGACCGGAGGCCGGCTGCTTCGCCGCGACGATGGAGGCGGGATGACCCTGGTCGAAGAGCTGATCCGGATCCAGCCGCCGGTCGTCGCCCTGCTGCTGCTCCTGGGCGCCGCGGCCAAGGCCGCCGACCGATCGGGCGCCGGCGGGCCGGTCCGACTTCTGCCCGGCGCTCTGCAGCGCCCCGCGTCCGCCGCCACCGCGCTGCTGGAGGCGGTCCTGGGGGCGGTGCTGCTGCTGACCGCCGGGACGGCGGGAACCGCCGCGGGCTGGGCGGCCGCCGTGCTCTTCGGGGGCGCGGCGGTGCTGCTGGCGGTGGTGCGCCGGCGCGACCCGCAGATGGGCTGCGGCTGCTTCGGCGGTCTGAGCACCGAGCCGGTGGGGTGGCGGACCATCGCCCGGGCGGCCGTGCTGGCCGCGGCGGCCTCCGGTGCGGCGGTGGCGGGCGGCGGCGGACTCCAGGTGCTGCTGGGGCTGACGGGCACGCAGGCGGCGCTGGGCGCGGTCGAGCTGGGGGTGCTCGTGGCACTGTCCCCGGAGCTGCGGGAGGCGGCGCTGCGCGTCCTGGGCCGCGAGCCCTGCGCGCTGCGCCCGGTCCCGGTGCGCCGCACCCTGGCCCGGCTGCACACGAGCGACGTCTGGCGGGCCAACCAGGTGGTGGTGGAGGGGCGCGGGCCGGTCGACGTGTGGCGGCACGGCTGCTGGCGGCTGCTGCGCTTCTCCGGGCACCGCAACGGCCGCCCGGTGGACGCGGTGTTCGCGGTGGAGGTGCGCGGGCGCCGCCCCCGGGTCCGGGCGGCGGTGAGCGACGCCGAGACGGGCGTGACGCTGGCCGTACTCGGCGAGGTGGCGGCGGAGGGCGGCGCTCCGCTGCCGCGCACCCAGGGCGGGGCGCCGCAGGCGACGGGAACCGTGGTGCCCACCGGCGCCCGGGTGGTCGACGGGCCTCGGGTGCCCCGGGCCCGGCACGGCGGAGCCGGGAAAAAGGATCCGGACGGCCGTGCCGGCGAGGAGGGGGCCGACGGCCGGCCTTCCGGGGCGAACGCCGAATCCGGGGCGGGCCCGGTCCGCCCGACCTGAACCGCCGGGCGGACACCGTGTCGTTGATCTCGGGGAAGTCGGCCTTGTACCGGCCGGTACAAGGCCGACTTCCCCGAGATCAACGCGGTTCTTCACGGGAACGGGGCCGGGGTGTCCAGGGCCTCTTCGAGTGAGCGGTAGAAGTCGGCCGCGGACCGGGCGCCCCAGTCGACGCGGCGCAGCAGGTGGCGGTCGCCGGAAGGGGGACCGGGGCGGTGCGGGGAGGGGCGGGGGGAACCGGCCGTGCGCCGGTGCGTTCGACGTTCCAGGTCGTGCGCTGCCCTCGACATCGTTCCCCGCCCCCTTACCCGTACTCGAACACCTGTTCGATATAATGGGAATCCTACAGGACCTTCTCCTCTCGTTCCACCGACGACGCGGCGAACCCCGACAGCAGTTCCTCGTGGTCCCCCTTGCTGTCCGGCCCCAGCACGGTGGCCGCCGCCAGGTGGTCGCCGTGCCGGTAGACGACGCTGTGCATCCACACCGTCTCGCCCCCGGTCTCGGTCTTGACCGCGAACGCCCGCGAGGCGTCCCCCACCTTCCCGATGTCCAGCTCCGACATGGTGTAGGAGGACGTCGAACCGTCCTCCAGGGTCGCCTCGTAGGCGGTGCAGTCCTGCTCCGGGGCCACGGTCTCCAGGGCCTTCTCGGCGACGCTCTCGGGCACCGCCAGGATCGTGTGCGAGACCGTGTCGTCCCCGCGCGCGAAGACCGCGACCGACGCCGGGGCCTCCTGGACCTCCGGCAGGCTGCCCCAGGAGTTGGCGGCGTCCGCGCACTCGGGCTTGTCCAGCTCGGTGGAGGAGCGCAGCTTCTCGGTGCGCTCCACCCCGGCCAGTTCGCCGTAGATGCCGCTCTCCCCGGCCTCGGGGACCACCTTGGCGTCCTCGTACTGGACCAGCTGCGCCTGGCCCAGCTTCTCGGCGGCCTCGGAGCCGGGGCCGTCCTGGGCCGTGTCCGGTCCGCCGCCCCCGCAGGCGGCGAGCGCCGTGACCAGGACCGCCGCGGCGGGGACCGCGGCCGCCGCCGTGCGCGCTGCTCGGGGGTGCTCCATGGTGCCTTTTCCTGTTCTGTGCGATATTGCCGCTGAGGTCCACGCCCTTCCCGGCGGCTGATTCTCGCACTGGGTAGCGTGGACCTTGCACAGAGTATCGAGGAAGGACAATGGTGTCGGAGCGGAATTCGCCATATTTCCGGGCTGTCCTCGACGGGATCCCCGGCTACCGCCCCGGGCGCAGGGTGGAGGGGCCCGACGGGCGCTCCTTCAAGCTCTCGTCCAATGAGAACCCCTACGATCCGCTGCCCTCGGTCGTCTCCGCGATCACCGCGGCCGCCGCGCAGGCCAACCGCTACCCGGACGCCGGTGTCACCGGGCTCACCGAGGCCCTGGCCCGGCGCTTCGGGGTGCCCGCCGACCACGTGGCCACCGGCGCCGGCTCGGTCGGGGTGCTCCAGCAGCTGCTGCAGGCGGTCACCGAGCCGGGGGCCGAGGTGCTGTACGCCTGGCGCTCGTTCGAGGCCTACCCGCTGCTGACCGCGCTGTCCGGGGCCGAGGCGGTGACCGTGCCGCTCGACGGCGAGGCGCACGACCTGGAGGCCATGCTCGGGGCGATCACCGACCGCACCCGCATGGTGCTGGTGTGCAACCCGAACAACCCCACCGGCACCGTGGTGCACGAGGAGGAGCTGGCCTCCTTCCTCGACCGCGTGCCCGAGCACGTGCTGGTGGTCCTGGACGAGGCCTATCGCGAGTACGTGCGCGACCCCCGCGTCCCCGACGGCCTGGAGCTGTACCGGGACCGCCCCAACGTGGCGGTGCTGCGCACCTTCTCCAAGGCCTACGGCCTGGCCGCGCTGCGCGTGGGCTTCCTGATCGGCCACCCGCACGTGGCCTCCGCCGTGCGCAAGACGCTGGTTCCCTTCGCCGTGAACCACCTGGCCCAGGCCGCCGCCACCGCGTCGCTGGCCGCCGAGGACGAGCTGGCCGAGCGGGTGGAGCGCACCGTCAAGGAGCGCACCCGGGTCCGGGACGCGCTGCTCGCCGACGGCTGGCGGGTCCCGCCGACGGAGGCCAACTTCGTGTGGCTGCGCCTGGGCTCCGACACCGACGCCTTCGCCGAGGCGTGCGCCGCCGAGGGGGTCGCGGTCCGCCCCTTCACCGGCGAGGGCGCGCGGATCAGCATCGGCGCCCCCGAGGAGAACGACGCCTTCCTGGCCGCCGCGCACGCCTTCGGGCGCCGCAACACCGGCTGATGCGCCGCGAACGGCGAAGGGCCCCGCACCGCGGGGCCCTTCGCGCCGGTCCGTCTACTTGCCGGCCTTGTCCTTGTCGAGCTTTTCGATGATGAGCCGGTACAGCTGGCGCGGGCGGCCGGGCTGCAGTGTCCGGTTCGGCGGCAGGGGCCAGGCCAGCCCCTCCTCGACCAGGGTGCGCAGCAGCCGCCGGGCGGTGCGCGGGGTGACCCCCAGCATCCGGCCGGCGTTCTCGGCGTCGACTACCAGCGGGCCGTCCTCCTCGGCGATCCGCTCCGACAGCCGCATCAGGGTCTCGCGCCCCTTGGTGCGCAGCGGCTCGGGCGTCTGCTGCCGCTGGGGCGCCCGCTGTGCGGGGACCAGTGAGCGGCCCTCCCGGTCCACCGCGAAGCTCTGCCGTGTCGCCTGCGCCCGGCTCAGTGCCGCGCGCGCGTGCGTCTCGGCGTCCTGGGTGGTGCGCCCCATGCCGATGCCGACCTCGATGGCGATGCCCAGCTCGGCCTTGATCCGCTCCACGAAGGGCGGCTGGCGGAACCCCTCTGTGGCCGAGACCAGCGAGCCGCGGGTGGCGGTGACCATGAAGGTGTGGTCGTCCACCGGGTGGGCGGTGGCGTTGATCCGGTGGGCCTCCTGCAGCAGCAGCCGGTGCAGGGCCAGGCGGAGCTCGTCGCGCCAGTAGCGGGGCGTGGAGCGGCGGGTGGAGTCGCGCAGCGTGGGCACGTCCACGATCACCACCCCCAGCTGCGCCTCCTCCAGCCGGTGGTGGGCGCCGAGCAGACCGGCGGTCTGCAGGGCGCTGCGCACCCCCGCGTTGGTCGGGCGCAGGCGCATCACGGGCACGCCGATGGCCTCCAGGCGCTCGGCCACCCCCCGTACGCAGGTGATGGCCATGCGGGTGGCCTTGCGCCGCCACAGCCCCTCGTGGAAGGAGGTCAGCTGGGCGGTGCTGGTGAGCTCCTCGTGGACGTGGATGCCGTCGACGGGCAGGTCCACCTCGGAGTAGGCCTCGACGACGTCGGCCCGGCTGAGCACGTCCAGGCTCGCCCTGGTGGGGTCGTATCTCTCGTCCAGGGTGGCCCGCAGCAGGGCCTCGTGCAGGCTCGCCCCGCCGAGCGGCACGTAGGTGGCGGGCATCGTCAGCACCCCCGCCTTGCGCGCGAACTCGTAGGGGACGGGACTGGCGAACAGATACGCGTCGATCGCCGACCCAAGGCGCAGGACCTTGTCGGTGGCCTCTTGCTCGTCTCGATAGGCGGCGGCGATGAGTCTGGCGTTGAGGGGTCCCGTCGACCCCGGGCCCATCAGCATGACGCGCTCGACGACCTCATGCGGGCCGATGACACCAATAGTCAAATCGCCAGTACGCTGCGCACTCACCTCGGGCTGCTCCCCGCTACCATTCCACGTTCTTCACTATGTGCGCCCACTGGTTCCCGAACCTGTTTCTGTCACGGCATGATTGCCGCGATCGTACCCATTGTGCGGGGCCAATGATGATCGTTTCACGCAGAAGACCGAAAGCCGAGGCGGGAGCGCCGCTGCCGCGCGTCCCCCACCCCGGCCTGAACTGCGGTGATGCGGCGTCAGCCCGCGTTCTCGCGGACGACGTCGGCGCCCAAAGCGGCCAGCCGCGACGCGAACTGGGCGTGTCCCCGGTCCACCAGGTAGCCCGGCGCCACCAGGGTGTCGCCATCGGCGACCAGGCCGGCCACCACCAGCGAGGCGCCGGTGCGCAGGTCGTGCGCGACCACCTCGGTGCCGCGCAGCTCGGTGGGGCCGTGCACGATCGCGCGGGTGCCCTCGACCTCGATCTTGGCGCCCATCTTGTTCAGCTCGTCGGCCAGCGCGAAGCGGCCGTCGTAGATGTTCTCGTGCAGGTAGCTCTCGCCCTCGGCGAGGGTGGCCAGCGCCATCAGCGGGGACTGCAGGTCGGTGGCGAAGCCCGGGTAGGGCGAGGTGACGGCGTTGATCGGGCGCAGCGGCACCGAGGGGTCGCGGCGCACGTGCAGCACCGCGCCCTGCTGGGCGAACTCCACGCCCATCTGGTCCAGCTTCCAGCGGGCCACGCCCAGGTGCTCCAGGTTGGCGCCGACCAGGCTGACCTCGCCGCCGGCGGCCGCGGTCGCCATGGCGAACACGCCGGCGTCGATGCGGTCGCTCATGATGGTGTGCTCGACCGCGGTGAGCTCCTCGACGCCCTCCACGGTGATGAACCCGGTGCCGCCGCCGCTGATCTTGGCGCCCATGGCGCGCAGGAACTCGATGACGTCGATGACCTCGGGCTCCAGCGCGGCGTGCTCGATGACCGTCGTCCCGCGGGCGAGCACGGCGGCCATGATGAGGTTCTCGGTGCCGGTGTGCGAGGGGGTGTCCAGGTACAGGTGGCCGCCGCGCAGGAAGGGCGAGGTGATGTTGATGTGGTTGCGCTCTTCGTCCTCGACCACCTCGGCGCCCAGGCGGGCGAATCCGCGGTAGTGGAAGTCGAGTTTGCGGCTGCCCAGGTTGCAGCCGCCGACGCCCTCGATGCGGGCGCGCCCCATGCGGTGCATGAGGGCGGGCACGAACAGCACCGAGCCGCGGAAGCGGGCGGCGATGTCGGCCGGCAGGACGGCGCGCTCGGGGTCGTTCAGGCGGGAGGCGTCGATGACCACCGTGCGCTCGGCCTCGTGGAACTCGACCTTGGCGCCCACGTGCTCGGCCAGCTCCAAGGCCCGGTGGACGTCCTCGATGCTCGGGACGTTGCGCAGCACGGTGCGTCCCTTGCTCGCGAGCAGGGCGGCGCCGATCATCGGCAGCACGGCGTTCTTCGCGCCCTGGATGAACGCCGTCCCGTTGAGGGGACGGCCGCCGCGGACGCGGTAGCGAACCTCCTGGCCCATGCTCATGTGCTCCTTCGTGAGGCGGATGTGAAAGATCTCGACTTCGTCGCGCCTACCTCGTGAGACGCGTTCTTTTCCCGGCTCGTTCCTGCCGTATGGCCGCGATCCCGAAGCGGCTAACGCGGTGCAGGTCGGAGGGATCGCACGGGCTGCCGTGCCGGCGGTTGTGTGAACGTCCCATGCGTGGGCGCCGGCGGACCCGCCCCGGCAACCGGCGGCCGCGCCCCGGCAAAAGGACGGCTTCCACTGTAAGCGCTCCGCGCGGCTGCCGGTGCCATCGTGGCCGGGATCACGGGCCCGGCACCGGCAGTCGGCGTGTCGCGCGCGGGCGGGGCGGTCAGCCGACCGGCGCCGGCGCGCCGGTGAGGCGCTCGTAGACCTCCAGGTAGCGGTCGCGCGTGCGGGCGACGACCTCCTCGGGCAGCGGCGGGGGCGGCTCCTCCGAGGCGCGGTCCCAGCCCGAGGCCGGGGAGGTCAGCCAGTCGCGGATGATCTGCTTGTCGAACGAGGGCTGGGGGCGCCCCGGCTCCCACTCCTCGGCCGGCCAGAACCGGGAGGAGTCGGGGGTGAAGACCTCGTCGGCCAGCACCAGCGACCCCCCGGAGTCCCGGCCGAACTCGAACTTGGTGTCGGCGAGCAGGATGCCGCGCTCCTCGGCCAGCTCCCGCCCCCGGCGGTACAGCGCCAGGGTCAGGGTGCGCAGCTCCCCGGCGAGCTCGGCGCCGTGCCGGGCCGCGACCTGCTCGAAGGAGACGTTCTCGTCGTGCTCGCCCACCTCGGCCTTGGTGGCCGGGGTGAAGACCGGCTCCTCCAGGCGGGACCCGTCCACCAGCCCGTCGGGCAGCGGCACGCCGCAGACGGCCCCGCCGGCCCGGTACTCGGCCAGGCCCGACCCGGTCAGGTAGCCGCGGGCCACGCACTCCACCGGGACCATGTCCAGGCGGCGGCAGACCAGGGTGCGGCCCGCCCAGTCGGCCGGCGCGCCCGGCGGGGGCGTGTCCGAGACGACGTGCGCGGGCGCGATGTCGGCCAGCCGCTCGAACCACCACAGCGACAGCGCGGTCAGCAGCCGCCCCTTGTCGGGGACCTCGGTGGGCAGCACCCAGTCGTAGGCCGACACCCGGTCGCTGGCCACCATCACCAGGTCGCCGGAGCCGGTGGCGTACAGGTCGCGCACCTTGCCGGTGTGCAGGTGCGTCAGCCCCGGGACCTCGGCCGGCACGGGGCGCACGGTGAAGCCGCTCACGCCAGCTTCTCCAGCCGCTCGAACACGCCGGCCAGGCGCCGCGTGAAGCGCTCGGGGCGGCAGACCTCGTCCAGGCGGGCCTCGTCCAGGGCGATGCCGCGGGAGCCGGCCTCCTCGCGCAGGGTCTGCCGGAACGGCGCGCCGCTGTCCCAGGTGCGCATGGCCGCGGACTGCACGACGGCGTAGACGTCCTCGCGGGAGAGCCCGGTCTCGATCAGCTCCGAGACCACGGTGGAGGAGTAGATCAGCCCGTGCGTGGAGTCCAGGTTGGCCAGCATCCGGTCGGTGTCCACGACCAGCCCGGTGACCAGCCGGGTGGTCAGGTTGAGCAGGTAGTCGGTGGCGATCGCGGCGTCGGGGAGGCTGATGCGCTCGGTGGAGGAGTGCGAGATGTCGCGCTCGTGCCAGAGCGGGATGCCCTCCATGACGGGGACGATCTGCGCGCGCACGTTGCGCGCCATCCCGCAGATGCGCTCCGACATGATCGGGTTCTTCTTGTGCGGCATGGCGCTGGAGCCCTTCTGGCCCTTGCCGAAGGGCTCCCACAGCTCCCGCACCTCGGTGCGCTGGCCGTGCCGGACCTCTAGGGCGACCGCCTCGCAGACGGTCGCCATGACCGCCAGGCAGGACACCCACTCGGAGATGCCGTCGCGCAGCACCACCTGGGTGGACACGTCGGCCGGACGCAGGCCCAGCTTCTCGGCGACGTAGGCCTCGACCTCGGGGTCGATGTTGGAGTAGGTGCCCACCGGGCCCGAGATGGCCATCACCCCGACCGCCTCGCGCGCGCGGCGCAGCCGGTCGCGGGAGCGGGCCATGCCGAAGGCGAAGTCGGCCACCCGGTGGCCCCACACGTCCGGCTCGCCGTGGATGCCGTGGGTGCGGCCCACGCGCAGGGTGCCGCGGTGCTCCAGGGCGTGGTCGCGCAGCGCCGCCACCAGCGTGTCGGCCTTGGCCAGCAGGATGTCGGTGGCCTCGACCAGCTGGGCGGCCAGCGCGGTGTCGAGCAGGTCCGAGGAGGTCATGCCGAAGTGGACCCACTTGGCGGCCTCGCGGGGCTCGGTGTTGTCGGCCCAGGCGGTCAGGAACGCGATGACGTCGTGCTGGGTGACCGCCTCGATCTCGGCCACCCGCTCCGGGGTGGGCGGCGGCGCCTGGCGCACCGGTTCGACCGCGTCGGCCGGGATGGTCCCCGCCTCGGCGTGGGCCTCCATCACCAGGGTCTCGACCCGGCACCAGAGCTCGTACTTGTGGGCGTCGCTGAAGACGCGCCCGATTTCCGGAAGGGTGTAGCGCTCGATCACGCCTACATTTTCGCAGGACTCACCGGCTCGGGCGCGCGCAGGGGTTCAGGAGCCCTTCGCCTCGTGGGCGGCGGCCTCCTCGGCGATGTCCGAGCGGTAGAACGAGCCGCGCAGCTCGACCTTGGAGACCGCCGTGTAGGCGCGCTCGCGCGCGGCGGCCAGGGTCTCGCCGGTGCCGACCACGCTCAGGACCCGGCCGCCGTTGGAGACGACGCCGCGGTCGGGGCCCCAGGCGGTCCCGGCGTGCAGGACGTAGGCGCCCTCCACCGCGTCCGCCTCGTCGAGGCCGCCGATGGCGTCGCCCTTGGCGGGCGAGCCGGGGTAGCCCTCGGAGGCCAGGACCACGGTGACCGCGGCGCCGTTGCGCCACTCCAGGGACGTGATGCCGCCCAGGCCGCCGGTGTCGGCGGCCTGCAGCAGCGTGCCCACCGGGGTGGCGAGGCGGTCGAGCACCACCTGGGCCTCGGGGTCGCCGAAGCGGGCGTTGAACTCCACCACCTTGGGCCCCTCGGAGGTCAGCGCCAGCCCGACGTAGAGAAGCCCCTGGTAGCGGTGGCCGCGCTTGGCCATCTCCCGGATCGTGGGGCCCACGACCGAGGTCATGACCTCCTCGGCGAGCCCGTCCGGCGCCCAGCCCAGCGGGGCGTAGGCGCCCATGCCGCCGGTGTTGGGGCCGGTGCCGCCGTCGTGGGCCCGCTTGAAGTCCTGGGCGGCGGGCAGCGGCACGGCGTGCACCCCGTCGCTGAGCACGAACAGCGACACCTCGGGCCCGTCCAGGAACTCCTCGACCACGACCCGGCCGCACTCGCGGGCGTGCCGCTCGGCGGCGGCGCGGTCCTCGGTGACCACCACGCCCTTGCCGGCGGCCAGGCCGTCGTCCTTGACCACGTACGGCGGGCCGAAGGCGTCCAGGGCCTCGGCGACCTGCGCCGGGGTGCGGCAGACCCGGGCCCGGGCGGTGGGCACCCCGGCGGCCTGCATGACCTCCTTGGCGAAGGCCTTGGACCCCTCGATCCGGGCGGCCTCTCGGTCGGGCCCGAAGACCGGGATGCCCCGGTCGCGCAGCGCGTCGGCGACCCCGGCCACCAGGGGCGCCTCCGGGCCGATGACCACGAGCTCGGCCCGGATGCGGGCGGCCAGCTCGGTCACGGCCAGGCCGTCCACCGTGTTGATCACGTGGTTGTCGGCCAGGGCCGAGGTGCCCGGGTTGCCGGGAGCGCAGTGCAGCTCGGTGACACCCGGGTCGAGGGACAGGGCTCGGACGAGGGCGTGCTCGCGGCCTCCGCCGCCGAGTACCAGGGCTTTCACGTAACGGACCCTTTGTGTGTCGTGGGGATCGAGGGGAGGCGTGCGGGCCGGGGTCAGACCAGGGAGCGCAGCTCCAGGGTCTGGTCGCGCCCGGGACCGACGCCGATGGCCGAGATCGGCGCCCCGGCCATCTCCTCCAGGGTACGCACGTAGTCCTGGGCGGGCTTGGGAAGTTCGCCGAAGGATCGCGCGCCGGTGATGTCCTCGCTCCAGCCCTCGAGGTGCTCATAGACCGGCACCGCGTGGTGGAACTCGGTCTGGGTCATCGGGATCTCGTCGTGGCGGACCCCGTCGACGTCGTAGCCGACGCAGACCGGGATCCGGTCCAGGCCGGTGAGCACGTCCAGCTTGGTCAGGAAGAAGTCGGTGATGCCGTTGACGCGGGTGGCGTAGCGGGCGATGGGGGCGTCGAACCAGCCGCAGCGCCGGTTGCGCCCGGTGGTGACGCCGAACTCGTGGCCCTGGGTGCGCAGCCACTCGCCCCACTCGTCGTGCAGCTCGGTGGGGAAGGGCCCCGATCCCACACGGGTGGTGTAGGCCTTGAGGATGCCCACCACCTTGGTGATGCGGGTGGGGCCGATGCCCGCGCCGATGCAGGCCCCGCCGGAGGTCGGCGAGGAGGAGGTCACGAACGGGTAGGTGCCGTGGTCGATGTCGAGCAGGGTGCCCTGGGAGCCCTCCAGGTACACGTTCTCGCCCGCGTCCAGCGCCTTGTTGAGCACCAGGGAGGTGTCGGTGACGTGCGGGCGCAGCCGCTCGGCGTAGCCCAGGTACTCGTCGATGACGCGCTCGGGGTCCAGGCCGCGGCGGTTGAAGACCTTGGTGAGCACCTGGTTCTTGTCGTTGAGCGCCAGCTCGACCTTCTTGCGCAGGATCTTGGCGTCGAACATGTCCTGCACGCGCACGCCCTGGCGGGAGATCTTGTCGGCGTAGGTCGGGCCGATGCCGCGTCCGGTGGTGCCGATCCGCCCCTTGCCCAGGAAGCGCTCGCTGACCTTGTCCAGCTCGCGGTGGTAGGGCATGATCAGGTGCGCGTTCGCCGAGATCAGCAGGCGCGAGGTGTCCACGCCGCGCTCCTGGAGGCCGCCCAGCTCCTCGAAGAGCACCGCCGGGTCGATGACGACGCCGTTGGCGATGACCGGTACGACGTCGGGCGAGAGGATGCCCGAGGGCAGCAGGTGCAGGGCGTACTTCTGGTCGCCGATGACGACGGTGTGCCCGGCGTTGTTGCCCCCCTGGTAGCGGACCACGTAGTCGACGCGGTCGCCCACCAGGTCGGTGGCCTTGCCCTTGCCCTCGTCGCCCCACTGGGCCCCAACGAGCGTGATCGCCGGCATGCGGGTCTACCCCTTCAATCGTTCGGACCGTGACCGGTGCCCGGACATGGGTAAGCCCCTGGCGCAAGACAGCGACAGGGGCCCTTGCGTCTAGAGCGTACACGACCACGCCCCGCGCGTTAAGCGCGGAATGCCCGGTCAGCGCCGGTCGGGACGGGGCGGCGCGGGGCGCCGGCGCTCAGGACAGCGCGTCGGCGGCCTCGGGGCTGCTCTCCCGCAGGAAGGTGGAGCAGCGCTCCTCCTCCTCGCTCTCCCCGATCTCCCCGGCGGCGCGGGCCAGCGCGTTCAGGGCGCGCAGGAAGCCGCGGTTGGGCTCGTGGTCCCACGGGACCGGGCCGTGGCCCTTCCAGCCGGCGCGGCGCAGCTGGTCCAGGCCGCGGTGGTAGCCGGTGCGGGCGTAGGCGTAGGCGGTGACCGGGTCGCCGGCCTCCAGGGCGCGCTCGGCCAGCGCGGCCCAGGCGGCGGAGTGCGAGGGGTGGCGGGCGGCGACCTCGGAGGGGGCGCTCCCCGCGGCCAGCGCCTCGCGCGGCTCGGTCTGGTCGGGCAGGCGGGTGGCCGGCGGCTCCCCGAGGAGATTCGCATGCAGGTCCATGGCCCCATCCTGCCAGCGGGGGACGGGGGTGCGCGCCCGGCCGACGCGTCCGCCCATGGATGTCAGGCGGCCGGGCGCGCGGCGGCCCCCGAATCCGCTGGGAAGTGGGGGCCGGCCCAGGGGGCGCGCCCGCACGGGGCGCGCTCCCACGGGCAGATTAGTTCATCTTCTGACCGGCGGACTTCAGCTGGCGGCAGGCGTCGACCACGCGCTCGGCCATGCCGGCCTCGGCCGCCTTGCCGTAGGAGCGCGGGTCGTACTGCTTCTTGTTGCCGACCTCGTCGTCGACCTTGAGCACGCCGTCGTAGTTGCGCAGCATGTGGTCGGCGATGGGGCGGGTGAAGGCGTACTGGGTGTCGGTGTCGATGTTCATCTTCACCACGCCGTAGTCGATGGCGGCGTGGATCTCCTCAAGGGTCGACCCGGACCCGCCGTGGAAGACGAAGTCGAACGGCTTGGTCCGGCCGTACTTCTCACCCACCGCGTCCTGGGCCTCCTTGAGGACCTCCGGGCGCAGCTTGACGTGGCCGGGCTTATAGACCCCGTGCACGTTGCCGAAGGTGAGCGCGGTCATGTAGTAGCCCCGGTCGCCCAGGCCCAGGGCCTCGGCGGTGCGCAGGGCGTCCTCAGGCGTGGTGTAGAGCTTCTCGTTGATCTCGCCGACGATGCCGTCCTCTTCGCCGCCGACGACGCCGACCTCGATCTCCAGGATCGTGCGGGCGGCGTTGGAAGCGGCCAGCAGCTCCTCGGCGATCTGGAGGTTCTCCTCCAGCGGCACGGCCGAGCCGTCCCACATGTGGGACTGGAACAGCGGCTGCTGCCCCTTGGCCACCCGCTCCTCGGAGAGCTTCAGCAGCGGGCGGACGAACGCGTCGAGCTTGTCCTTGGGGCAGTGGTCGGTGTGCAGGGCGATGTTCACCGGGTACTTGTCGGCGACCACGCGGGCGTACTCGGCGAAGGCCACGGAACCGGTGACCATGTCCTTGACGGTCGCACCGGAGAGGAACTCGGCTCCCCCGGTGGAGATCTGCACGATGCCGTCGCTCTCCGCCTCGGCGAAGCCGCGCAGGGCGGCGTGCAGGGTCTGGCTGGAGGTCACGTTGATCGCCGGGTAAGCGAAGCCCTGGGACTTCGCGCGGCCCAGCATCTCCGTGTAGATCTCCGGGGTCGCGATAGGCATGGTGTGACTCCCTGGTTGGCCTGGAGTGATCCGGTTGCGATGCCCCCTGTAGCACGGGGGGTCGGGCCCCAGTATCGCGAACCCGGGGAGTCCGCGGAAAGGTCTAGACCAAATGTACGGAATGAGCAGGTCAGAGGCCGGGTGTCCGGATCGGTCGACGGGGTGCCCGGAGGGGGCGGCGACCGGGGCGATCGGTCGACGGGGAGTAGGGGTCTGCTCGCGGTGCGTAGGAAATCCGGTGATATTCCCCCTCTCTTCGCACCAGGTCTCGAATGCCCCGCGTGATTCACGCTACATTCACCACCGTGGGACGACATCGCAATGACCCTCGGGGCATCGGGCAGGTGCTGGGAATCGCCGCCGCGATCGCCCTCTTCGTCGTGCTCGTCGGCCTCGGGGTGTTCTTCCTCTACAACTCCCTGCCCGGACAGGCCGCCGGACCGGCGACCGACACCCCTCCGGCCGCCGCCGAGGAGGCGGGCGAGGCCGACGGAAGCGTGCTGTACATCAAGGTCGTGGGGCAGGCGAGCGACGTGCTCGTGCGCGTGCCCGGGGGTGAGGTGCTGACCGACCAGAGCATGACCCAGGGCCAGTACCTCAGCTACGACCAGGCCCAGCTGGAGGTGACCCTGGGCGACCCCGAGGCCGTGGAGGTCCATGTCAACGGCGAGCTGATGGACCTGTCCGATGCCGAGGAGGGGTACACCTTCGTGGCCGAGGCCGCCTCCTGAGGGTCCTGAGGGGCGCTTTCCATGGGCGTCCCGGGCCGCCGGTTCCCCGCGGCCATCGCGCGACCGCGGTCGGCTCCGCTCCGGCCCGGGCCATCAATCGAGGTCCGGGTTTCGCCGCACTGTGCTGCGGTCGTTGCTTTCGCCACCTCTCTCCTTACTCTGAGTAATTGTCCGGTCTCGGGCTGTTCCGGGGCCACGGTCGACGAATCTCGCTAGGAGAGGCACATGTCCATCGCACGCAATGCCGGTGCCGCGGCCCTGATCGGGGGCCTCATGGGAGCGCTGCTGCTCCCCGTCTCCGCCTCGGCGGATCCGGAGGAGGTCGAGTACGTCTACCTGGAGAACAGGATCGAGGGCTACCACGAGGGCGAACTCGTGGGATACGTCGAGATGGACGGCAAGGACCGCCTCCGGGTGCACGACGAGCGCTGCGACGCCTACAGCCCGCACGGCGAGGTGGACGCCGAGCCCGGGACCGAGTACTGGGACGACGAAGGGTGCGAGGGCGACGGCGAGTGGCACGAGGTCCCGCGCTCGTACAACTTCCGGCTCAGCATGGTCGGCATCAACCACTCCGACTGGCACCCGATCACCTGACCGGGGCCGGCGCCCGGCCGCGGAGGTACCGCCTCCGCGGCCGCGGCCGCCTCACACGTCCAGGTCGGACGGCTCGAACACGGTCCGGTACTCCAAGCCCTCGCCGGCCACCTTCTCCCGGGCGCCCCGGTCCACGATCACCGCGACGCCCACGACCTCGGCACCGGCCTCGCGCAGCGCCTCCACGGCCGTCAGCACCGAGCCGCCCGTGGTGGAGGTGTCCTCCACCGCCAGCACCCGGCGCCCGGCCACGTCGGGGCCCTCGATGCGCCGCTGCAGGCCGTGCGCCTTGCCGGCCTTGCGCACCACGAAGGCGTCCAGCCGGCGGCCCCGGGCGGCCGCGGCGTGCAGCATGGACGCGGCCACCGGGTCGGCGCCCAGGGTCAGCCCGCCCACGGCTTCGTAGTCCAGGTCGGCGGTGGCCTCCAGCATGGCCCGGCCGACCAGCGGGGCGCTCTCCCCGTCCAGGGTGACCCGGCGCAGGTCGACGTAGTAGTCGGCCTCCTTGCCCGAGGAGAGGGTGACGCGGCCGTGCACCACGGCCTTATCGTTGACCTGTCGCAGGAGTTCTTCGCGGTCGCTCATGGTCCCATCGCTCATGGTCCATGAGCCTAGACCGGCTGGATCACCACCCTGATCAGCGGAAAGCGGGAGAGGGCGAGCATGGCGGAGCGGCACCGGGACAACGGGCACGTGCGGGTGGAGACCACCGCGGCCGACCGGGAGGGGGCCCAGGCGCTGGCCCGCTCCGCGGTCGAGCACCGGCTGGCCGCCTGTGCGCAGGTGGCGGGGCCGATCACCAGCTTCTACCGGTGGGAGGGGGCGGTGCAGGCCGACGAGGAGTGGCTGGTGGTCATGAAGACCGCGGCCGACCGCCTGGACGCGCTCACCGCCCACCTGGGCGAGGTGCACCCCTACGACGTGCCCGAGGTGGTGGCGGTGCCGGTCGAGGGCGGCTCGGCCGAGTACCTGGACTGGGTCACCGACGAGACCCGCCCCGTCCGTTGAGGGCCGCGGTCCCCCTGATCCTGGGCGGAGCGAGCGCCCCCGGCCCGTGGCCGGGCCTGGCCGGCGCGCTGGAGGGGCGAGGGCTGCCGCCGGTGGCCGCCGACCCCGACCCGGCCGGCGGCCCGCCCCACGCGGCGGGCTTCGTGGCCGCCGCGTCACTGGCCGCCGCATCGGGCCTCGCGGCCGGAGCGGCGGGCGGAGTCGCGGGCGGGGCGGCGGCCGCGTCCGCCCCGGACCCGGGCGCCGGTCGGCCGGGACCGCTGATCATCGCCGCCGGCGAGGCGGCGCCGCTCGCTGCCGCCGTGGGCGCCGCCCAGCGCGCCGCGCGCCGCCCTCCGGCCGGGTACGTGATCGCCGACGGGCTGATGCCCCAGCAGGGCGCCCCGACCCGGGCCGAGCTGCACCGGGCCCAGAACCCGGCCGCGGAGGAGCCGGGCGGCCCCGAGGCGCCCCGCGGGTACCGGACCGAGCCGCTCCCGCTGGTCCAGGACTGGCCCGACGCCCCGTGCGGCTACCTGTACACCGACCCGGGGCACGCGCCCTGCGCCCGCCTGGCGGTCCTGCGAGGCTGGCCGACCGCGGACGCGACGACGGCGCACACCCCGGACGACCTGGCCGAGGCGCTGTTGGAGCTGGTCGCGAGAATGTAGCCCCGCCCCGAAAGCGGCCGTGCCGGGCGGGCGAGTGGTCGGGCCGCCCAGGCAGACAGCGCCGACAGGGGCCCGCCGGGCCGCCGGTGGTCCAGGGGAGAGGCGGCGAAGGCGTGGCCGGCGCCCCGCTCACGGCCCCGGGCGGGCGGTGGGCCGCCGGTGGTCCTGGGGGAAGGCGGCGACAGAGGAGCGAGGCGGTTCCCCCGGGCCTGCCAGTCGGCCGCCGGGTCGGCGGAGTGCCAGGCGATGAGCGGCGACGAAGAAGGTCGGCGGCCCCTACAGCGACGCTGTCGGCTGCACGGCGCGCGGATGCCCACCGGAGCAGCGGCAACGGCACGGCCGGTGCCCCGCTCACGGCCGCTTCCCGGCCGCCGGGCCGGCGGAATGCCAGGCGATGAGCGGCGACGAAGAACCGGGGCGGTTCCCAGGGGCCTGCTCGTCGGCCGCCGGGCTCCTCGCGGTCCCGGAGGATCCGCGACCCCGCCACGCCGGGCACCCCGCTCCTCCCCGCTCGCCAGGCGGTGACTTCCCCCCCGTGGTCTGGTCGGGGTCGGACCTCGCCCGCGCGTTCGAGGCGGCCGATCGTCCTGAGCGGGGATTCACGGCACTCTTCTGAACCGGGGAAACACGTACCGTCATGGGGTGGGGCGGGCGGGGGCACGCCCATCGACGCCTCTTCAGGTGGTCCGGGGGCGATGTCGGCCAGACCAGAACGCGATTCGGTGGAGAAATGTCAGGAATGACGCTGATCATCACTTCAGTGATGGGCAGGCTTCGCTGAAGCCGGGCAGAGGTGTCGGGTCGCACCGGATCTCGTGTCGCCGTTGACCCATGACTGGTTACCCATAGTGACAAGTGGGCACTGCAAGTGGAATCATGGTGCCGTTAGAGGGGGAGTGGGCACCGAATCCGGTTCTGGTCTGGCCGCCGCCGCGCCCCAGTCCCCTCGAAAGGCGCGACTGGGGCGACTGAGCGCCGCACAGCCCTCCGTTCCGGACGAAGCGGCCCCCTGATGGTGCGTGTCCGACGGCGGTCGGGAGCAGGAGAGCAGGTCAGGGCATCGGTCGTGTCCGCTGGCGTGGTGGAACCCTCCGGGCCCCGGCCGCCCGTATCGACACCCCCGTTGATCTCGGGGAAGTCGGGGTAATACTCGCCGGTATTACCCCGACTTCGCCGAGATCAACGGCGAGGAGGGGGCGCGCAGCCGGGGCGGGGTCGCCGATCGCGCCGCAGCGGTCGCACCGCTCACAAGGACGCGGCCGAAAGTTCCACCACTCCGGCGGACACGACCAGGGCATCGATAGTGGTGGTATCGCCACCTAATGTGCAATCAGGTGGCGATACCACCACTATCGATGAGGCTGCTTCCTGAACGCCGGGCTCATCCGGGCGGGACGGCCCACCGGCCCGCATGTCCGCATTGTCGACGCCTGTCACCTGGGATCCCGGGCGGCCCGGCGCTCGACTGCCAGGATGGGGGAACCGCCCCGCTTCCTCGTCGTCGCCGTCCGCTCCGTTGTCCGCCCGCACGCCGTGCACCCGGCAGCGTCGATGTAGGGGTCGCCGGCCTTCTTCGTCGCGGTTCCACCTCCCCGGCGCTCCGGCGGCCCGCCGCCCGGCCGGTGGCCTGGAGCGGGGTACCGGCCGGGCCGTCGTCGCCGCCCCTTCCACCCGGACCGCGAGGAGCCCGGCGGCCGACAAGCAGGGCCGGGGAACCGTCCCGCTTCCTCATCGCCGCTCTTCTTCCCCGGTCACTCCGGCGACCCGCTGCCCGGCCGGTGGCCTGGAGCGGGGTACCCGCCGTGCCGCCGACCCCGCCAGGGTGGACCGTGAGAAGCCTCCGCCCGGCGGGTGGTCCCGGCGGCGCGCGCCCCTGGGGCGGCCGCGTGCCCGTACCGCCTCCCCCCCCCCCTTCCCCTCTCCCGGGCATAAGGCCCCTCTTCCGGGCATAAGGGGAGGCGCGCCCGCCTCCCCTTGCGGACGCGCCTCCGTGGGAACGCCTTGCGGCATTCCCGTGGTTACCGGTCGGTTCGGGGGACCGTCCCCGCCGGGGACCAGAGGGCCCTCCCGCTCGACGATCCGGCAACCCTTCACCGGGGCGGAGCCCGGTGGCGGGCCGGCCTGCGCGCTCCCGCCCCCTCAAACGGGGCGCAGCAGGCCGACCGGCCGCCGGTGGCGGGCCCCGCCCCCTCTACGGGGCCGCGCGGCACCGGCGGCGTCGGGGGTCAGTCGGTGTCCATGGGGCACCTCGCCGCTGGTTCGGGCCGCTCGGGCCGGCGGATGGGGACGGGGACGGTGGGGACGGTGGTCATGTCGACAGCGGCCTTCCGATGTCGTCGAGCAGGGCGCGCGCCTCGCGCTCGGTGTCGGGCAGCGGCACGGTCCACAGCTCCGCGCCGTGCTCCCGGCACAGGTTCTCCTTCAGGTGGCGGGTGTGCTCGGCGAGCTCGGGCCCGTCCGGGGCCAGCACCGCCAGCCGGGTCCTGCTCAGCAGCGCCAGCGACTCCCCGCCGCTGAACGACCGGCTCAGCTCGTGCCCGAGCACGATCAGCTGGGCGGTGCGCCGCCACGGGTCGGCCCGCTGCTCCAGCGCCACCACCACCAGGCGGTGCCGTGCCGCGGCGCCGGCCCCCGCGGCGGCGCCCCGGTACAGCTCGCCGATCCGCGTGTGCAGGAAGGCGGCGGTGGCCAGGCCGGTCAGCGGGTCCTGGCAGTCGTCGGGCGAGCGCCCCCCGTCCACCCAGCCCTCGGCCAGCGCCCGCAGCAGCGGCAGCGGCACGCTCCGCCAGTCCAGTACCTCGGCCAGCGAGGCCATGTCGGTCATGGTCGCGCCGATGCCCACCCCGGAGCGGGCCCGCGCCTGGCCGAACCGGAAGCACCCGGGCGCCAGGTCGTCCCCGCGCGCCGCCGCCTCGCAGATGTGGTCCACCACCGGGGTCCACCAGTCGTCCGGCGGGTCCCACCCGTTCTCCCGGCTCCTACGGCTCCACAGGGTGCGCAGCCTGCGGCGCTCGGCCGCCTCGCGCAGCTGCCCGGGGCCGTCCCTTCCACATGCCTCCATCGCTGAAGCTCCCGTCGTCGTCCAGGTCCCGGCGCTGTCCGGCAGGGCCTACGCCCCCGTTGCGGTGGGCCCCGCCGGTGCGCCTTCACCCCTAATCACGGACTCGGGTGGCGGCTATGACGCGATTGCGGGATATTTTTTTCGGCTCTCTTTCGCGGGGCGGTCCGCAAGGGAGGGGGCGCGGCGGAGGGGCCGTGCCGAACCGCCCGCCCCGCGGGCGATGCACGACAGACGCGGACGCCGGGGACCGGCGGGAGGGGCGGGTGCATGGCGGACGCTCGGGGTGAGCACACCGAGTTGCTGGCCGGCGACGACGAGTTGCTCGACCGCGTGCGCGCGGGCGATACGGGCGCGTACGGGACGCTGTGGGAACGGCACGTGGACGCCGCGCGGGGACTGGCCCGCCAACTGGTGCGGGGCGAGGCGGAGGTCGACGACGCCGTCGCCGACGCCTTCGCACGAGTGCTGGACGTGCTCCAGCGCGGCGGCGGGCCGTCGGCCGGGTTCCGGCCCTACCTGCTCACCGCCCTGCGGCACTGCGTCTACGACCGCGGCCGCAAGGACAAGCGCCAGGTCGTCACCGACGATATGGAGCGCTTCGACAGCGGTGAGCCGTTCGTCGACCCGGCGGTGGAGGGGCTGGAGCGGTCGCTGATCGCCCGGGCCTTCCTGTCGCTGCGCCCGGACTGGCAGTCGGTGCTCTGGTACACCGAGATCGAGGGGCTGGGCCCGGCCGAGGCCGCCGGCTACCTGGGCAAGGACCCGGGCAGCGTGGCCGCCATGGCCTACCGCGCCCGGGAAGGGCTGCGCCGGGCCTACCTGCAGATGCACCTGGCCGGGGGTGCGCCCGCGGAGAGCTGTCGGCCCGCCCTCGAGCTGCTCGGCGGCTACGTGCGCGGCGGCCTGGCCAAGCGCGACACCGCGGTGGTCGAGGGGCACCTGGACGGGTGCGCGCAGTGCCGCGAGGTCTGCGCCGAGCTTATGGACGTCAACGTCGGGCTGCGCGGGCTGGTGCTGCCGCTCATCGTCGGCCCGGCGGCCGCCGGGTACCTGTCCAGCCTGCCCACGGGCGCCCTGGCGGGCGGTTGGTGGGCGCGGATGTCCAAGGGGCAGCAGCAGGCCACCGCGGGCGGGACCGCCGCGGCGGCCGTCGCCGCTGCGGTCGCCCTGGCGCTGGTGGGTGCCGAGTCGCCGCTGCCGCCGCCCGGCTCGCCCCCGCCGGCGGCGGCCCCTCCGGCGCAGGATCCGCCCGCCGAGGACCCGCCCGCGCCGGACCCGCCCGCGCCGCAGGGGGAGCCGCCGGCGGACCCGCCGGTCCAGGCCCCGCCGCCCGCGGACCCGCCGGTGGTCCTCCCGCCGGACCCGCCGCGCGCGCCCGGGGAGGAGCCCGCCCCCGACGAGCCCGACCCCGAGGACCCGCCGGCGCCCGACGAGCCGGGCGAGCCCGTGTTCGCCGCCCGGGTCGACCCGGTCGGCTCCCTGGTCCCCGGCCGCGCCGGCATCGTGGTGATGAGCGTGCTCAACGAGGGCGACCCGGCCGTGCAGGACGTGGTCGCCGACATCCTGCTGCCCGACGGGGTGTCCTTCGCCGAGGGCGGGGGGCCCGGCAGCACGGTGCCCTTCTCCGTCGGCGAGGACGGGTGGAGCTGCACGCCCCGGGCCGAAGGCGCCCGCTGCGTGCGCGACGGCCTGGGCGAGGGGGAGAGCACCACCCAGTACCTGGACGTGGACGTCGACGGGGGCGCCCCGGCCGGGGACCCGCCCGGGATCCGGGTCTCCTACGGGGGTCGGACCGTCTCCGCGGGGGGCACCTACGGCGTCGACCCCGAGGGGACGCCCGCGCGGTACGCCACCGCAGGGCGCGTCCGGGTGGAGAGCGTCGGCAACGCGCTGCTCACGTGCGAGGACGTGGAGCCGCCGGACGACGACCACGACCATGACCATGGACACGATCACGACCACGGCTACGACGACTGGCCGTGGTGGCCGGGTGTGGTCGGCGACGGGCGGGGCCCCGGGCGCGGCGGCGGAGACGGCGGCCAGGAGGCCCCCGCCGCCGACGAGCGCCGAGCCCCTGCCGCGGCCGGACTCCCCGAGGCTCCGGAGCCCGAGTCCCCCGAGGAGGAGGAACCCGCGACGCCGGAGTCGCCCGAACCTCCCGCCTCGCCCACGCCCCTGCCCCCGGACAAGCCGGAGGCCCCTGAGAAGCCCGAGAAGCCCGCTGAGCCGGAACACCCCGAGAAGCCCGAGAAACCGGAGAAGCCGGAAGAACCCGAGGAGCCCGAGGAGCCCGGCCCCTGTGCCGAGGCCCGGCAGCGCCAGGGCGACATGCGCGACAACGACCTGTGGGACATGCGCCCGCTCGACCGGGACTCCGATCCCGGCACCCGCACCTCCAGCTCCGCACGCTGGACGCTGCCCTCCGAGGGATCGGTCCGCTGGGCCGGGCTCTACTTCTCCGGGGTGGGCTCCCCAGGGAGCGCGTCGGCCCGCTTCAAGGGCCCGGGCGCGTCCTCCTACACCGAGGTCGCCGCCTCCGAGGTGCGTACCGCCGAGCTGCCCGGCTACACCGCCTACCAGGCCTACGCCGACGTCACCTCCCAGGTCCGGCAGGGCGGCGGCGGCGAGTGGTGGGTGGCCGACGTACCCGGAAAGGAGGGTGTGAGCACCTACGCGGGGTGGAGTCTGGTCGTCGTCCTGGAGGACCCGGAGGAGTCGTTCAACCAGGCCATGGTGCTGGACGACGCCGCCCCCGTCTTCCACGACGACCGGGGGGCGCGGTTCCCGCTGGCCGGGCTGCTGCCGGCCGCCGTCTCCGGCACCGTCGACGTGGTCGCCTGGGAGGGCGACGCCGACCTGCCCGGCGACCGGGTGCTGCTGAACGGCGAACCGCTCACCCCGTCCGGTGGCGACCGCGACCCGGACAACGCCCTGGCGAGCCATTCCCGGGGCGCCTCCGGGCCGCCGCTGACCTTCGGCACCGACGTGGTGCGCTTCCCCGCCCGGCTGCCCCGCGACCCCGAGCTGCGCCTGGTCTCCGAGGGGGACGCGGTGATGGCCGGGGTGGTCGCGGTGACCACGCCGATGCGCACGTGAGGCGCAGGTGAGCGGGGTGCGGACGACCGGCTGTGGCACCCCGCACGCAAACCGACACAGACTTGGCTAGGCTGTGGGCGGCCTGTCCAACGGCCGGACGCCGAACACAGGCCGGTACTTCGCGGAGCGGCCCGGTGCGGACATCAGTCGCTCCGGGCGGCAGGACCTTGGGAAGGGGCGGTGTCGCGTGGATCGCTGCGCGCTGTTCGTTGACGCCGGCTACCTCCTTGCCGACGGCGCGATGGCTGTACACGGAACCCGCAACCGCGACTCCGTGTCCTGGGACTACGCGGGACTCGCCCGGCTCCTCGACGAGGTCGCCCGGGACCGTACAGGGCTCCCCCTGCTGCGGTGCTACTGGTACGAGGCGACCGCCGACGGCCGCCGCACCCAGGAGCAGGACGGGATCGCGGACATCCCCGGAATCAAGTTCCGAGCCGCGCGCATCCGTCCAGGCAGACGGGAGGGCGTCGAGAGCTATGTCCAAAGAGACCTGACCACCCTGGCCCGCACCGGCATCCTGTGCGAGGCGGTGCTGGTCAGCGGGGACGAGGACATGGCCCAAGTGGTGGCCGACGTGCAGGACATGGGGGTGCGGGTCACCGTCGTGCACGTCTCTGTCGAGGGCAACTGGACCATCTCGCGCGCGCTGCGCCGGGAGTGCGACGACCTCATCGAGATCGGCGCGGGGCACCTGCGGCCCTACGTCAACCTGCTGTCCGGGGCCGGCGCCGGGGAGTCCTCGGCCGAGACCACCGCCCCGCTGACCAACGGCCGCGCTCGCTCGGCCCCCGAGACCGAGCGGCACCCGGTGGAGGCGCACCCGGCCTCGGCCCGGGTCGAGCCGGCCGCCGCGCAGAGCGGCGGCGTGGAGGCGGTGCTGGCGGCCACCGGGTCCCAGCAGTCGATGGGCGGCAGCGCCATGGACCAGCTGCGGGCCATGCGCCAGACCCTGGACCGGCAGCGCGGTGGCGACCAGCTCGCCCCGCAGGCCGGCCCGGACACGCCGCAGCAGAACCCCTCGGGCCCGATCGACGCCAACGGCTTCCCGACCGGGCCGCGCGCCTCGCACGCCGCCCCGCCCCCGCAGACCCCGCCCCAGGCCGCGGGGGGCCCACCGGCCGCCGGGCACCAGCAGGCCACCGGGGGTAGGCCCGCCATGGGCCACCCGACGGGGCCGCAGCCGGCCATGGGGCACCAGACGGGCGCCCAGCAGGCGATGGGGCACCAGACGGGCGCCCAGCCCGCCATGGGGCACCAGCAGGCCACCGGGGGGCAGCCCGCCCACCCGCCGACCGGCCCGCAGCAGGCGCCGCACCACGGCCCCGCCGCGCACACCGGCCACACCGGGCAGCAGCCGTCGTTCGCCCCGGATGCCTACGGCGCCCCGCCGCAGCAGCGCCAGGCGCCGCACCAGCCGCAACCCCCCTATGAGCGGGAGGCGCCGCCCGGTACCGCCCCGCCGGATCCGCGGTACGGCCACGGCCCTACGACCGGGGAGAACCCCGGATACGGAGGTAATACCGGGCCAAACCCTATTTTTGGGGCCAGTACGGAGGCTGACTCCCCGCAGGGGAGCGGCCCGGGGGGACCGCAGGGGCCCCCGGACGGCGGTACTGGCCCCCGACCCCGACCCAGGGTCCAGCACGGGCCCTACACCGACCCGACCCCCAGTGCGGACTTCGCCCGCGCCGGGGGGTCGGTCGCGCGCACCATCGAGGACGCCGTGAATGTCGCGCGCCAGGAGGGGAACGACTTCGCCGAGTCCATCGCGCGCGACGCGCCCGTCCTGTGGCTTGAGGCGGTGCTCGTCCGCCGCCCCCGGATGCCCTCCGACCTGGAGGCGCGGCTGTTGCAGGGGTCGGCGCTGCCGATCGACTTCCTGCTGCGCGACGAGGTCCGCGAGGCGCTGCGGCAGGGCTTCTGGGAGGCGCTGGAGCGGCACCGGGAATGACCGGGGCGCTGCGGGGCGGCGACAAGCGAGGGAGGCCGATTGTGACCCGAGTTACCACGGCCGATCTGGACCGCCTGGAGTTCCGGGCCGTCCAGTCCGGCGACCATGCCGACGTGGCGGTGGAGCTCCTCGGGCTGGCCAACAGTGTGGACGCCGACAGCGAGGTGTCGCGCGCCGAGCTGTTCGTCCGCGCCGGTGAGCAGTGGGAGATGGCCCAGGAGTTCGACCGCGCCTCCCGCTCCTACCAGCGGGCCATCGACGACGGGGGGATCACCGTCATCGACGCCCGCGCGCTCCAGGCCGGGGCGCTGCTGGAGCTCGACGACATGGACGGCGCCGCCGCCCGGCTGGAACAGCTGCGCGCCGAGGGGCCGCGGAACCTGCCCACCTTCATCCACATCGCCGAGACGCTGCAGGCGCACGGCGACCTCAAGGGCGCCCACGCCTGGTCGACGCTGGGCGTGGAGCGCTTCCGGCACCAGGACGTCTCGCCCTACGTGCACGACCTGCTCATGGAGCTGCTGCGGATCCGCTTCCGGATCCGTGTCGACCTGGGCTTCGACGAGGACGCCCTGGACCGGATGCTCGACTGAGCGCGCCGATCGGCACCGGAAACGACCGCACCGAGCGGTACCGGGCGGCTCTGGCCGGCGCCGGGCGTGCCCCGGCCCGCCGCCCCTCAGGGCGCCGCCGCGCCGTCCTCCACGAGCCCCCGCCCCAGCCGGTAGGCCTCCTCCAGGCTCCGCCCGCGGTAGGCGGCCGCCGCCAAGTGGTCGATGTGCGCGTCGCCGTTGACCGCGACCGTGTGCGGCAGGTGGCGGAAGAGCGGCGCGTCGGACATCGAGTCCCCGTAGGCGATGCAGTGCTCGGGTGCCACGCCCAGCGCCGTTCGGACCCGCTCGCAGATGCCGACCTTGTCCGCAGGGGTGAGGATGCGGCCGGGGTCCGGCGGCCCGGTGAACGGGGGAGCGGGGAACAGCGAGGCCTCGACCCGGTCGAAACCGAAAGCGGCCAGCCGCTCGGCGAAGAACGACGGGGACATCGTGATCACCAGGGAGTGCTCGCCGCGGCGGCGGATGTCGGCGCAGACCCGCGCGATACCGTCGAGGAACGGCCCGCCGGCGAAGGCGGTGTCCACGTGCGCGGGGGTCAGGTGGCGCCACACCTCGTACAGGGCGCCGGAGAACCCCCGGGTGTCCAGCTCGCCGGCGGCGAAGCGGCGCTCCAGCGCGGTGATCGCCTCCTCGGTCCCGCTGGCCCGGGCCAGCTCCAGGCTGGCGGTGCTGTCGGCGATCAGGGTCCCGTCCATGTCGAAGATGTGGAGTCGCGTCATCGCTCGGCAGCCTATACCGGCCCTGTGAGACACGGCTATCTTGCGGTGGTCGCGACCGGGGGGCACCAGATGTAGTATCGCTCCCGCCGATGGTTCACCCCGGATGCGAGACCGGGGTGAGGCAAGAGGGAACCCGGTGCGAATCCGGGACTGCCCCGCAGCGGTGAGCGGGAAGCGGCGCGGCCCAACGGCCCGGGGGGACCGGGGTCCGCGCCTTCCGATGTCCGCACGAGCGCACTGGGCGCGTGAGCGCCCGGGAAGCGGCGGACGCCAGGCCGCCCGGCCAAGGCCGGGCGACGCCCGCGAGTCCGAAGACCTGCCGTCGGTGTGCGCCTTTCGCGTGCACGATCTACGGGGCCTCGAGGGCGGGCCGCCGTGAGACGGGGGACCGGCGTGTCCGGGTGCGCCCCCGCTTCGCGCTTCTCCGGCCTCGACTTCCCGACCGGTTCATCGACTACCTGGTGGGAGCGAGCGAATGACCCTCGACACGGAGCCGGCGGCCTACATCGCCGATGCGGTGCGGGAGGCGAGCGCCGGACTGGCCGGAGTGCGGCCGGAGGCGGTCGTCGCCGAGGCGCGCCGCGGCCTGTACCCCGGTATCCGCGACGACGAGGTGGAGCTGGCGCTGATCATGGCGGCGCGCAGCCTCGTCGAGGAGGACCCCGACTACTCGCCGCTGGCGGCCCGCCTGCTGCTGGGGTCGCTGCGCCGCGAGGCGCTGAGCTTCCTGTCCGGGTTCGGCGACGCCGTCGGCCAGCAGGCGATGGCCGACCGCTACCCCGCCTACTTCGCCGACTACGTGGCGCGCGGCACGGCCCTGGGCCAGCTCGACCCCGAACTGCAGAAGTTCGACCTGGAGCGCCTGGGGGCGGCGCTGCGGCCCGAGCGCGACCTGGAGTTCACCTTCCTGGGCCTGCAGACCCTCTACGACCGCTACTTCCTGCACAGCGACGGGGTCCGCTACGAGCTGCCGCAGGCCTTCTTCATGCGCGTGGCGATGGGCCTGGCCCTGGAGGAGGACGACCGCGACGCGCGCGCGGAGCAGTTCTACGACCTGCTCTCGTCGTTCGACTTCATGTGCTCCACCCCGACCCTGTTCAACGCCGGCACCCGGCACGCCCAGCTCTCGTCGTGCTTCCTGACCACCGTCGACGACGACCTCCAGGCGATCTTCAAGGGCATCTCGGACAACGCCCTGCTGTCGAAGTACTCGGGCGGCCTGGGCAACGACTGGACCCCGGTCCGCGGCATCGGCGCCCACATCCGCGGCACCAACGGCAAGAGCCAGGGCGTCGTCCCCTTCCTCAAGATCGCCAACGACACGGCCGTGGCGGTCAACCAGTGCTTCGCTCCGGAGACGTCCGTCTACACGGCCGAGGGGACGCGGCCCATCGGTGAGATCCGCGCGGGGGACCTCGTTCTGGGCGACAGCGGGACCTACCGCGAGGTCACCGACGTGATGGTCTACGACCAGACCGATCCGATGGTCGAGATCAACGTCAAGCACGCGGTCGAGACCCTCAAGGTAACGTCCGGCCACCCCTTCTACGCGATCCGCGGTGTTCCGCTGGGCCAGTCGAACAGCCGCACCTATGACTGGATCGCCAAGGGGAAGGTCCGCCCCGAGTGGGTAGAGGCGGGCGAGCTGGAAACAGGCGACTACGTCGCCCAGGTCGTCCCCCGGGAGACCGTTCCCGTCGAGGGCTTCACCGCCGACGACGCCCGGCTCTACGGGATCCTGCTGGGCGACGGCCACCTGGGCAAGAACGGCACGCAGTGGGGGGTCTCCGGCAACCCCGAACTCGACCCGCACCTCGAGTTCGTCCGCGGCTACCTGGAAGAACGGGGCATCCACTACTGGGAGACCGGCAGGGACGACACCTACCTGCAGATCCACTGGTCCTTCGGCAGCGGCGCGACGCGCTGCGCCGAGACCGGTCGCATCACCGGTGCCGGGGCGCCCACCCTTCCCTTCACCGCCGACGACATCTACGACGGGGGCCGGAAGAAGCGCATCGCGCGGCGCTTCATGCACCTCCCCCTGGACCAGACGAAAGCCCTGCTGCACGGTCTGCTCGAAACCGACGGCGGTGTCTCGCGCGGGGTGGAGATCTACTTCACCACCACGTCGCGTCCCCTGGCGATGGGCGTCCGGTACCAGCTGCTGCGGCTGGGGGTGCCTGCGGCCGGCCAGTACCGGGAACGCGGCCAGGCGCACACCGGTCGCCGCTCGGACGGCACCGAGATCTTCTTCGACGGCCTGGTGAAGGCGTTCGACATCCGTGTCCCCGCGGTGGAGGGGATCGCCGAGCTCCTCGGCTGCCGCCCGCTCACCAAGCGGAACTGGATCGAGCACGCCGGCATGGTCTTCACCCGTGTGCGGGACGTGGCTGAGACGGAGACCGTTCCCCAGGTGGTCGACCTGAAAGTGGAGGGCGATGAGACCTACATGACGGCCTCCGCCCTCGCGCACAACGGAGGCAAGCGCAAGGGCGCCGTCTGCGCCTACCTGGAGAGCTGGCACATCGACGTCGAGGAGTTCCTCGACCTGCGCAAGAACACCGGGGACGAGCGGCGGCGCACGCATGACATGAACACCGCCAACTGGGTGCCCGACCTGTTCATGCGGCGGGTCGAGGCCGACGCCGAGTGGACCCTGTTCTCCCCGGACGAGACCGCCGACCTGCACGAGGTGTACGGCCGGGAGTTCGAGGAGCGCTACGAGGCCTACGAGCGGGCCGCCGACGCCGGGCAGGTCAAGGTGTGGCGGCGGGTGCGCGCCGTCGACCTGTGGCGGCGGATGCTCACCATGCTCTTCGAGACCGGCCACCCCTGGATCACCTTCAAGGACCCGTGCAACCTGCGCTCGCCGCAGCAGCACGCCGGGGTGGTGCACTCCTCCAACCTGTGCACCGAGATCACCCTGAACACCAAGGCCGGCGAGGAGGTCGCGGTCTGCAACCTCGGCTCGGTCAACCTGGCCCGGCACGTCTCCGGCGGCCGGCTGGACTCCGAGCGCCTGGAGCGCACGGTGCGCACCGCGGTGCGCATGCTCGACAACGTCATCGACGTGAACTACTACACGATCCCCGAGGCGCGGACCGCCAACATGCGCCACCGCCCGGTGGGCCTGGGGCTCATGGGGCACCAGGACGCGCTGTTCCGGCTGCGCATCCCGGTGGGATCGCAGGAGGCGGTGGCCTTCGCCGACGAGAGCATGGAGCTGATCTCCTACCACGCCATCGCCGCCTCCAGCGATCTGGCGGCCGAGCGCGGCTCCTACGCCTCCTTCGAGGGGTCGCTGTGGAGCAGGGGCGTGCTGCCGATCGACTCGCTGGAGGCCCTCGCCGAGGCCCGCGGGGGCGAGCTGGACGTCGACCGCACCGCCCGCCTCGACTGGGACGGGCTGCGCGCGCGGGTGCGCGACCAGGGGATGCGCAACTCCAACGTGATGGCGATCGCCCCGACCGCCACCATCGCCAACATCACCGGCGTCGGCCAGTCCATCGAGCCGATCTACCGGAACCTGTTCGTGAAGTCGAACATGTCCGGCGACTTCACCGTGGTCAACCCCTACCTGGTGCGCGACCTGAAGGAGCGCGGCCTGTGGGACGACGACATGGTGGCGCGGCTCAAGCTGCACGACGGCAGCCTCGGCCCGATCGACCGGGTGCCCGCCGACCTGAAGGAGCTGTACGCCACCGCCTTCGAGATCGACCCCGAGTGGCTGGTCGAGGCGGCGGCCCGGCGGCAGAAGTGGATCGACCAGGCCCAGTCGCTGAACCTGTACATGGCCGCCCCCAGCGGCCGGAAGCTGGACGCGCTGTACCGGCGCGCGTGGCGGACCGGTCTGAAGACCACCTACTACCTGCGGTCGCAGAGCGCCACGCACGTGGAGAAGTCGACGCTGAAGGGCACCGACGGCCGGCTCAACGCGGTCGCCGCGACCCCGTCGCCCTCCGGGTCCTCCGGGTCCTCCGGGTCCTCCGCACCCGCGTCCGGCCCGTCCGCGGCGGCAGCGGCCGCGGGGGAGCAGGACGGTCCCGATGCGGCGGGCGCGGCCTGCTCCATCGAGGACCCCGAGTGCGAGGCCTGCCAGTAGCCCTGGCGGCCCCCGCCCGAGCCCCCGCCACCCGATCGAGCACCGAATCACGAAAGACGACGGTTCCCACCCATGACGACGGCCCCGGAGACCCACGGCACCGGACTCGGCGAGATCGACCGCGGCGGCGCCCGCGTGAGCGTCGACGACAAGTCGATGATCAACGCCCGCGCCGACGTGAACCAGCTCCTTCCGCTGAAGTACCGGTGGGCCTGGGACAAGTACCTGGCCGGGTGCAACAACCACTGGATGCCCACCGAGGTGTCCATGCAGGCCGACATCGCCCTGTGGAAGTCGGCCGACGGGCTCACCGACGACGAGCGCCTGATGGTCAAGCGCAACCTCGGCTTCTTCGCCACGGCGGAGTCGCTGGTCGCCAACAACATCGTGCTCGCCGTCTACCGGCAGCTGACCAACCCCGAGTGCCGCCAGTACCTGCTGCGCCAGGCCTTCGAGGAGGCGGTGCACACGCACACCTTCCAGTACATCTGCGAGAGCCTGGGGCTGGACGAGGGCGAGCTGTTCAACATGTACCGGGAGGTCCCCTCCATCACGGAGAAGGACGCCTGGGCGCTGAAGTTCACCCAGAACCTGGAGGACCCCGACTTCGCCACCGGCACGCCCGAGGCCGACCAGGCGTTCCTGCGCGACCTGATCGCCTTCTACGTGGTGTTCGAGGGGATGTGGTTCTACACCGGTTTCGCGCAGATCCTCTCGCTGGGCCGGCGCAACAAGATGGTCGGCGTCGCCGAGCAGTACCAGTACATCCTGCGCGACGAGTCGATCCACCTGAACTTCGGCATCGACGTGATCAACCAGATCAAGCTGGAGAACCCGCACCTGTGGGGGGAGGAGTTCCAGCGCGAGGTGCGCACCATGCTCCGCGAGGCCTGCGAGCTGGAGGTCGCCTACGGCAAGGAGACCATGCCGCGCGGCGTCCTGGGCCTCAACGCCGAGCTGTGCGAGCAGTACATGCACTTCATCACCGACCGCCGCGCCGAGCAGATCGGCCTGGAGCCGATCTTCGGCGGCACGGAGAACCCGTTCCCGTGGATGTCGGAGATGATGGACCTGAACAAGGAGAAGAACTTCTTTGAAACCCGAGTCATCGAGTACCAGACCGGCGGCGGCCTGAGCTGGGACTGACCTGACAGGACACGGCCCCTGGACCCGTCGGCGGAGGGTCCGGGGGCCGTTTTCGCGCGCGGGAGGGGCCGGGGCCGGCGGTTCCCATTCCTCCAAGACACGGGTGCGCCCCTGGGCGAGGATGGGGCGCATGGAGCAGAGAGGGGCCGCCGTGACGGGGCGGTCCACGGATCTGCGGTGAGGTCCCGTTCCGATTGGAGCCGTCGATGTCCGTCCGCCGCGTGGTGCCCGACATCCGTTCGCAGGACCTGCAGGAGAGCCGGGAGTTCTATGGGCTCCTGGGGTTCGAGGAGGTGATGGACCTCGGCTGGGTCGTGGCGCTCGCCTCGCCCACGGAGCCCAAGGCTCAGATCATCCTCATGACCGGTGACGCGACCGCTCCGGTCGTCCCCGACATGAGCGTGGAGGTGGACGACGTCGACGCGGCTTATGCGGCCGTGCGGGACAGCGGGGCGGAGATCGTTCACCCCTTGCAGGACGAGGAGTGGGGGGTCCGCCGGTTCTTCGTCCGTGACCCCGACGGCAAGGTGGTCAATGTGCTGAGCCACCGCTGAAGGGGGTTCTCCTGGGGAGGAGCGGCGCACCAGTGCACGGCAGGGCGCGTTGAGATGCACTGAGATGCACTGCGAAAATGTGTCGCATATCACATTTCCCTCCTGTGGGGGCGGTGTGTCAGCTGTTCCGGGGCATGGGGGAGGCGACAGGGCGGCGCCCGGAGCGCGCCTTCGCTGGCGCCGACTCGTTACCTCGGGTAGACCGTTTCTTTATGGACCACCGAGACATCGTTTACGAGCGGCACGGCCGGGGCGACCCCCTCGTGCTCCTGCACGGGCTGGGCCACCGGCGCCAGGCGTGGGAGTCGGTCCTGGACGACCTGGCCGGGCGGCACGAGGTCTATGCCCTGGACCTGCCGGGGTTCGGTGATTCCCCCGGCCCCGAACCCGAGGGCCCCTACGGCATACCCGCCCTGGTCGACGCGGTCGCCGCGTGGTGCGCAGCGGCCGGGCTGCACCGCCCGCACCTGGCAGGGAACTCCCTCGGCGGGGCCGTCGCCCTGGAGCTCGGCGCGCGCGGGCTGGCCGCTTCGGTGACCGCCCTGTCCCCGATCGGCTTCGCCCGCGGGGCGGAGATGCTGGGCAGCCGCCTCATGGTGGGGGGCATGCACGTCGCCACCCGGGTCCCGGCCCGGGCCTGGCGCGCGGTGATCGACAGCCGCCCGGTGCGCACCCTGACCACCCTGGCGGTGCACGGCGGCCTGCGCGACTCCCACGGCGGGCTGGCCAGGCTGGACCCGGCGGCGGTGACCCGCGGTTCGCCCTACACCCGGCTCGCACCCGAGGTGGTGCGCTACAACTTCACCGGCGGCCCGGTCCTGACCTGCCCCGCCACCGTGGCCTGGGGAGAGAACGACCGCGTCCTGCCGGTGCGCGCGGTGCGGCGGGTCCTTCGGGCGATCCCGCACGCGCGCGAGGTGCGGCTTCTGGGCTGCGGGCACGTCCCGATGGACGACGACCCGCGCGCGGTGGCCCACACCATCCTGAGCACCTGCCTGAGCGGCGCCGCCCCGCGCGCTGTGGCCCCGGCCGCCGCCTGAGCATCAGCCCGTCACGCTCTCCCGGCCGTTCTCGATGTGTCCGGCGAAGCGGCGGCGGAAGCCGTCGTCCCCCTCCACGGTCACGGTCAGGTCGTACCAGCCCTGGGTCGGCGCCGCAGGCCAGGTCTCCCGGTGCTGCCCTCCGGGCGACACCCGGACGGTCTTCTCCTTCTTGCCCTTCCTCTCCCCGTGCTCCCCGTGCTCTCCGTGCCCCCCGTTCCCGCCGTGCGCGTCGGGGGAGACGGTGAACACCAGCTCCTCCTCACCGCGGTTGGCCAGTGTGACGACCACTCTGCGGCCCTTGGACTCGGTCCGGGCCTCCACCCGGGCCGCGCTGCCCGCCGCATCGGGCGAAGCGCCCCCGGCGAACTCGCGTCGGAACCCGTTGGGGCCGACCAGCAGCAGGTCGTAGGCGTCGCCGGGGACCGGGACCGTCCACGCGCCCGCGTCGGCGCCCGGGCCGACGTCGCGGTGCTGCGGCTCGTCCAGCTCACCGGCGTAGGCGAAGAGGATGAGGTGCACGCTGGAGCCGCCGGCGTTGGAGGCGGCCACCGCCACCTCCGCCGCGTCGGCGTCGTGGTCGGCCCAGGCCTCGGGCCGGTAGGGCAGCGGGCGCGCGGGGCGGCGCCCCTCCTCCTGCGCGGGCACGGTGCCCTGGTCCGGAGGCCGCGGCCGCCAGCGCCGGGTGAACTCCGGGACCGGGCCGGGCTCCTCCACGGCCGGCTGGGGGCGGCCGCGGGTGAAGTCGAACGCGCCGGTCAGGTCGCCGCACACGGTGCGCCGCCACGGCGTGATGTTGGGTTCGCCCACCCCCGTCACGCGCTCCAGGAACCGGATCTGTGAGGTGTGGTCGAAGACCTCCGAGCACACGTAGCCGCCCACGCTCCAGGGGGAGACCACCAGCATGGGCACGCGGACGCCCAGGCCGGTGGGGGCGCCGTCCCAGTACTCCTCCTCGGTGCCGGGCGGGGGCACCGGCGGCGGCACGTGGTCGAAGAACCCGTCGTTCTCGTCGAAGGAGATCAGGAGCGCGGTCTTCGCCCACACCTCGGGGGAGGAGGCCAGGGCGTCGAGGACGCGGTAGGTCAGGGTGGCGCTCTGGACGGGCGAGGAGGAGCCGGGGTGCTCGGACTCGGCCGAGCTGGGCACCAGGTAGCTGACCCGGGGCAGGCGTCCGGACTCGACGTCGGAGCGGAAGGCGTCGGTGAGGCTCCCCGGCGTTCCGCGGCGCAGCCCCCGGTCGTACAGCACGCGCTCATCGCGGCCGAGCGCCTCCACGCCCTGCTCCAGCAGCTCCAGCAGGCGCTCGCGCTCGTCCTCGGGCCGGCCGGCGAGATCGCCGTAGAACTCGGTGAGGCCGCTGTAGTCCCCGGCCTTCGACAGCGCCTTGCGGGCGATCGCCTTGAAGCGGGCGAAGAAGTCGAGGTTGTTGTCGGTGAAGTTGTCCCATTCCTGGTACACCTGCCAGCTCACGCCCGCCTCCTGCAGGCGCTCGGGGTAGGTCGTCCAGTCGTAGCCCGGGTGGCGCCCCTCGTCGTAGGCGTCGTTGCCGACCGCCCGGCTCCCGTCGGCCTCGAAGCCGGTCCACCCGCTGATCCAGTGGTTGCGGTTGGGGCTGGTGGAGGTGTGGATCGACGAGTGGTAGGCGTCGCAGACGGTGAAGGTGTCGGCCAGCTCGAACTGCAGCGGCAGGTCGCGGCGGTCGTAGTGGGCCATGGTCGCGGCGGTCTTGGCCGCGGTCCAGCCGTCCATCCGCCCCCGGTTCCACGCGCGGCGCCCGCCGTGCCAGGAGTGGTCGAGGGCGCCGATGTACTGCAGCTCCTCCCGCTGCCGCTCGGCCGCCTCGCGGACGCCGAACGGCGGCACCGGTGCGGAGGGCGGCCCCTGCTCGAACACGCTCCGCCCGTCGGGCAGGCGCACGGCGTTGCGGTCGCCGAACCCCCGCACCCCCTGCAGGGTGCCGAAGTAGTGGTCGAAACTGCGGTTCTCCTGCATGAGCAGGACCACGTGCTCGATCCGCCCGACCCCGCCGGGCGGTGCGGGCTCGGCGAGCGCGGTGCGCAGGGAGGGCGGCAGCAGCGAGAGCGCGGCGGCCCCTCCGGCGGCGGCCGCGCCGGCGCCGAACAGGCCGCGGCGGGAGAGGGGGCGGGGGCTGGGCTGGGACACGGGTGGTGCTCCTTCCGACGGTGCCGCCCGGGAACGCTAGGGGTGCGAGGGGGCGGCGGGAAGGCCCGCGGATGGAGCGCGGGAGAACGGCCGTTGTCCGGGAACGGCCGCTGTGCAGGGATTGCGGGTGCGCTGCACGGGTTGCGATGATCTGCGGCGTTCTGCGGTAGGGGGAAACGGCCTGGTAGTGCGGGCCGCGAGGGGAAACAGGCATGGTGGAGCATTTCGCTCAGGGGGTGTGGACGCCGCTGGTGGCGTGCGCGGTGTCGGTGCTGGGGGCCTTCCTCGGCCTCAGGTACGCCTCGCGGGCGCTGTCGTCCTCGGGCCGGACCCGGGCGGCCTGGACCGCGCTGGGCGGGCTCTCGCTGGGCGGGGCGGCGGTGTGGTCCATGCACTTCATCGCGATGCTCGGGTTCCGCGTCCCCGGCACCCCGATCCGCTACGACCCGCTGCTGACCGCCGCCAGCGCCGCCGTCCCCGTGGTCGTGATGACCGGCGCGCTGGCCGTGGTGGTCGCCCGCCGGTGGCGCCGCCTGGTCGTGCTGCCGGTCGGCGGGGTGCTGGTCGCGACGGCGATGCTCACCATGCACTACATGGGCATGGCCTCGATGCGGATGGACGCGGCGATGGCCCATGAGCCGCTGTTCGTCGCGGGTGCCGCGGTGGTGGCGCTGGGCGCCTCGGGCGGCGCGCTGTGGTTCGTGGGCAAGCGGTGGACGCTGTCGGCCACGCTGCTGGGGGCCGGGCTGCTGGGCTGCGCGGTGTCGGCCATGCACTACATCGCGATGGCCGGGGTGCGCGTGGAGGCGGCGGGCGCCCCGGGGCACGAGGCGTCCGGAGGCGTCCCCGCCCTGGCCTTCCTGACCCCGATGGTGATCGGTCCGGGCGCCTTCCTGGTGCTGGGCACCCTGCTGCTCCTGGTCCTGCCCGACGAGCGCCCGGTCACCGGAGAAGCCGCCGTCCCCTAGCCGCTCCTCCGGTGCACCGGCCCAGGCCCAGGGCCCCGAACGGTCCGCTCAGCCCATCGTCTTGCCCGCGCGCGCGTCGCGGCGCATCAGCCACAGGAAGAAGGGCGCCCCGCACAGGGCGGTGAGGATGCCGACCGGGATCTCCTGGGGCGCGGCGAGCGTGCGCGCCGCCAGGTCGGCCATGACCATGAACGACGCCCCGAGCAGGACCGCGACCGGGACGGCGCGCCGGTGGTCCGTCCCCACCAGCAGCCGGGCGATGTGCGGCATCATCAGCCCGACGAACCCGATCGGCCCTGAGAGGGCGACGAGCACCCCCGTCGCCAGGGACGTGGCGACGAACATCAGCGCGCGGAACCGGTGCACCCTCAGCCCCATGCCGTGCGCCATCTCCTCGCCCAGCTGGAGCACGTTGAGCGCGGGCGTGGCGGCGGCCGTCGCCAGCAGCCCGACCCCCACCGCCACTGCGGCCAGCGGCAGGTCCTCCCAGGTGGTCCCGCCCAGGCCGCCCAGCGTCCAGCGCTGGACGGCCCGCGAGGCGTGCGGGTCGCCCGACATCATGATCATCAGGCTCGCCATGGCCGAGCACACCTGGCCCACGACCACCCCGGACAGGATGAGCCGGGTGACCGTCATCCGCCGCCCGGTGCGGGCCAGCAGGTACACGGCCACGAGCGTGCCCAGCGCGCCGAGGAACGCGGCCGCCGGCATGGAGTAGGCGCCGAAGAGCGTGACGCCGCCGATCACCACCAGGACCGCCCCCAGGGTCGCCCCCGAGGAGATGCCCAGCAGCAGCGGGTCGGCCAGCGGGTTGCGCACCAGGGTCTGCAGCACGGCGCCCACCCCGGCCAGCCCCGCGCCCGTCATCGCCGCCAGCAGCACGCGCGGGGCGCGGGCGGTGACCACGATCGCCTCGTGGGCGCGCGGCCAGTCCGGTTCGACCAGCCCGGGCAGCAGGCGGTGGGCGGTGATGCGCCAGGTGTCGGCGAAGGAGACGTCCACCGAGCCGACGATCACGCCGAAGGTGGCCGCCACCGGCAGCGCGCCCGCGAGCAGACCCAGCACCAGGGGCAGGGGGAGCAGGCCGGGGCGGCGCCCCGTCGCGGTGCGCACGCTCAGCCGTCCTCGCCCGGGTGCAGCTGGTCGGCGACGTCGGCGACGGCGTCGCCGATGCGCACCCCCACCACCGCCGAGGACAGCGGCAGGACCGCGAAGCGCTCCTCGCGCACCGCCTCGGTGCCCGAGAGCAGGGGGTCGTCCTTGACGGCCTGGATCTTCTCCTCGACCGTGATCGAGCCGTAGTCGTAGAAGACGATGGCCTCGGGCTCGCGGTCGGCGGCCTGCTCGATGGACACGTCGGAGAACACCTGGTCGACGTCGTCGAAGACGTTGCGCCCGCCCGCGCGCTCGATGATGTCGGTGCCGATCCCCTTGCCGCCGGAGGTGAAGACCGTGGTGTCGACGTTGTCCACCACCAGCACGTCGACCGGTTCGGTGCCCTCCATCCGGGAGTCCGTCTCCGCGAGGCGCTCATCGATCCCGGCGATCAGCTCCTCGGCGCGGTCCTCGACGCCGAAGAGCTCGCCGATGTTGCGGATCTCCTGGTGTGAGGTCTCCACGCCCACCTCGTCCGCGCACTGCTCGAGGCTGCCGTAGGTGGTCATGCCCGCGTCCTCGAGGGCGTCGCGGCCGCGCCCCTCGGCCTCGTCGAAGGCGCTGCCGGGGTAGCCGGCGTAGGCGAAGTCGGGCTCGGCGGCGAGCAGGTCCTCGAAGGAGGGGTACTCGTCGGCCAGGACCGGGACCTCCTCGTAGGCCTGCTCGTACTCGGGCAGCACCGCGTCGTCGAGGTAGGCGGTGCCGACCATGCGGTCCTCCAGGCCGAGCGCCAGCATCACCTCGGTGGCGTGCTGGTTCAGGGTGACCGCCCGCTCGGGCGGGGCGTCGACGGTCACCTCGCGGTCGCACTCGGAGACCGTGACGGGGTAGCCCTCTGCGGGGGCGGCCTCCTCCTCGGAGGCGCCGGTGGTGCCGCAGCCGGCCAGTGCTGCGGCGGCCGCGGTCAGGGCGATCAGGCGCGCGGGGGCGCCGTGCGGGGGTCGAAGGTGCACGTCCGGTCCTCTCCCGGGATCCGGGCGCGTCCGGGAAAGGGCAGGGCAGGGCCGTGCACGTGTGCATCCTCTCCGGGGTCCGCGCCCCTGGTCGGCAACGTTCCGCGACGGGTCAGTCTCCTGACTCCCGGATCGTCGCGTCGCCCGGCCTTCCAGCGCTCGCGCGCCGTGGCCTCCAGCGGGGTCGGCTCCCCGGTCACAGTGGCGGGACCGTGCCGGACTCGCACCGGCTTCCTGGCTCCCGTCGCGGCACCAGCGTACGGGGAGGGCCCAGAGCGGGAGAAGGCAGGTCCGCGCTGTGCGATCGGACAACTGCTCGGCCATGTTCTGGCTGGTCGGACAACTATGGAGGACGAATGTGACGGCCGTATCTCGAAGGAGTGGCGAAGTGCATATCGGTCATTGCGCCGCACGTGACGCGGAGTACAGGATGCGGTGGTCGTCACCATCCTGAGCTGGAGAAAAGGGGGCCAGGCGTGGACCAGTCACTGCTGGCGTCCGTCCTCACCTTCGCCGCGTACTTCGTGGTGATGGTGGGGATCGGTCTGTGGGTGTACAAGCGAACCGTGTCGCTGTCGGACTTCGTGCTCGGCGGCCGAAGGCTCAACAGCTGGGTCGCCGGCCTGAGCGCGAACGCCAGCGACTTCAGCGGCTGGCTCCTGCTGGGGCTGCCCGGTGCCATCTACCTGTCGGGCCTGGGAGAGGCCTGGATCGCCGTGGGCCTGGCGCTCGGCTTCGCCGGCAGCTGGATCCTCATCGCCGGCCGGTTGCGCGTGTACACCGAGCGCGCCACCGACGCCCGCAGCGGCGGCGAGTCCGACTCCCTGACGCTCTCCTCCTACCTGGAGAACCGCTTCGGCGACCGCACCGGTCTGCTGCGCGGCGTCTCGGCCCTGCTCATCCTGGCCTTCTACCTGTTCTACGTCGCCTCCGGCCTGGTGGCCATGGGCGGGCTCTTCGAGCAGGTCTTCGGTCTGAGCTCGGCCGTCGCCATCGTGGCCGGCGTGTCGATCGTGGTGCTCTACACCTTCCTGGGCGGGTTCCTCGCGGTCAGCTACACCGACGTCGTGCAGGCCGTCATGATGTGGATCGCGCTGCTCGTCGTGCCGATCGTGGCCATCGTCGCGATCACCGGCGACGCCGAGCGCGGCACCGGCGGCCTCTCCTCCGTCCTGGGCGGCTTCCAGGGCCAGGGGGCGCTCGACACCGGCGCCGTCCTCGCCCCGGTCGTCGTCATCTCCGGTCTGGCCTGGGGCATCGGCTACCTCGGCCAGCCGCACATCCTCGCCCGCTTCATGGGCATCCGCTCGGTGGGCGACGTGCCGCGGGCCGGCGCGGTCAGCGTGGCCTGGGCCGTCTCGGCGATGACCCTGGCCGTGGTCATGGGCTTCGCCGGCGTCGCCTACTTCGGCTTCGACAGCGAGCTGGACAACGCCGAGAACGTCTTCCCCTCGCTCATCCAGGCCCTGATGAACCCGTGGGTGGCCGGGCTGCTGCTGGCCGCCATCCTGGCCGCGGTGATGAGCACCGCCGACTCCCAGCTGCTGGTCGCCTCCTCGGCGCTCACCGAGGACGGCTACCGGGCCTTCCTCAAGCGCGACGCCTCGCCGCTGACCCTGGTGTGGGTCAGCCGGCTGGCGGTCGTGGCGGTGGCGGTGGCCGCCGCCGGGATCGCGCTGAGCGGGAACAACACCGTGATGGACCTGGTGGGCTACGCCTGGGCCGGGTTCGGCGCCGGCTTCGGCCCGGTGATCCTGCTGTCGCTGTACTGGAAGAGGATGACCTGGACCGGCGCGCTGGCCGGGATGGTCGGCGGCGGCGCCACCGCGGTCATCTGGGACGTCCTGGACGAGAAGGTGCTGGAGACCGGCCTGTACGCGATGGTCCCGGCGGTCGTGGTCAGCGTCGCGGCGATCTTCGTCTTCAACGGGCTCGCCAAGGCGACCGACGGGATGGCCGAGGACTTCGACCGCGTGGACGCCGAGTACCGCGGCGCCAAGCAGAGGGCCGGGTCCGCCTGACGGCGCGGTCCGATCCGACCACGCCCCCCTCACAAGGAAGGGCCCCGCGTACCGTCCGCGCGGGGCCCTTCCGCATGCGCACCGCCGTTTCGGCGTCCCATCTCCGGATCGCCCTCCGTTCATGCATTGTGATGGGGGCGTTCTGGTGCGTAACGGGGGCGAACGGTAGAACAGACGCATGTGTGAGCATCCCGCTGCATGGCGCCGCCTGGGCGGCGAGGGCACGGGTGTGGGCACGGTCATCGCCGAGCGCGACGGCTTCCGCCTGGAGGCGACGGAGGCCGCCGCGGGGGAGCGCCCTTTCGGCGGCCGCCTGACCGTGCGCACGGACCTGGCCTGGGAGGTCCTCCGTGCGCGCTTTGAGGCCGTGACCGATCAGGGCATGAAGGCGGTGGAGCTGTGCCGCGCGGGGGCGCAGTGGAGCGTCGACGGGACACGCCGCCCCGACCTCGACGGCTGCGTGGACGTGTGCGCCTCCTGCACCCCGCTGACGGTGACCCTTCCCGTCCGCAGGCTGGGCCTGCGCAAGGGGGAGGCGCGCGAGATCGCGATGGCGTGGGTCGACGTTCCCGGCCTGACGGTGCGCAAGATCGCCCGCCGGTGCACCCGCTTGGAGCCGGCCGGGGGACGCCAGTGCTACGAGATCAGCGACGAGGCGCTGGGCACCGTCCGGGTGACCGTCGACCGCGAGGGGGTTCCCTTCGACCTCGAAGGCATGTACACGCGCGCCGCGTGAGCGTCGGCGCACCCCGGCCCCTCCCGGCCCCCTGTCGGCCCGCTTCAGGCCCCGATGCCCGGTGCCCTGCCCGGGAGCGGGATAATCCTCCGAGGACAGACGCAGCCCCGGGGAGGACCCACATGAGCGCACCCGACCTGAGCGACGCCCGCAGTGAGATCATCCGCGACCTGGAGGTCGCCCCGGAGTTCGACGTGCGCCGGGAGATCGAGCGCCGCGTCGCGTTCCTCGTCGAGCGGCTGATCTCCACCGGTGCCCGCGCGCTGGTGCTGGGGATCAGTGGGGGCGTCGACTCCAGCACCGCCGGGCGGCTGTGCCAGCTGGCCGCCGAGCGGGTGCGCGAGGGCGGCGGGGACGCCGAGTTCATCGCCATGCGCCTGCCCTACGGGGTGCAGCGCGACGAGGACGACGCCCAGCGCGCGCTGGGCTTCATCGCCCCGGACAGGATCCTGACCGTCGACGTCCGTCCCGCCACGGACGGGCTGGCCGACGCCCTGGACAAGGCCGGCCTGGACTACGCGGGCGACTCGGCCCGGGACTTCGTCATCGGCAACGCCAAGGCGCGCGAGCGGATGGCCGCCCAGTACGCCGTCGCCGGGGCGGCCGGCGGCCTGGTGGTCGGCACCGACCACGCGGCCGAGGCGGTGACCGGCTTCTTCACCAAGTTCGGCGACGGAGCCGCCGACCTGGTGCCGCTCACCGGGCTGACCAAGCGTCGCGTCCGCGCGGTCGCCGCCGAGCTGGGCGCTCCGGCGGACATCGTGGACAAGACCCCCACGGCCGACCTGGAGTCGCTGAGCCCGCAGAAGCCCGACGAGGAGGCGCTCGGCCTCACCTACGACCAGATCGACGACTTCCTGGAGGGCCTCCCCGTCGACGCCCGCGCCGAGGAGGCCCTCGTGGCGCGCTACCGGGCCACCGCGCACAAGCGCGCGCTGCCGACGGCCCCCTAGCGCTCCCCGCGCCTACTGCGGGGCGCGGATCTCCCGCGACGGGGTGGTCGGGGTGGACAGCAGGTCCTTGATGTAGGCGTAGAACCCCTCGGCGTCGATCTCCTCGACCACCTCGGCGTTGGGCTCCAGGCCGTGGACGCCCCACGACATCGCGGAGTAGCCGCGGGTCAGCTCGCCCGCGGTCTCCACGTCCACGTGGTACCGGGACGAGGCGCGCACCAGGCCGCGGTGGAGCAGAACGGCGGCGGTGAGCGAGTCGGGGTGGGTGGTGCCGTCGATGCCGACGCTGCGGTCGAACTCCAGCGTCGCCGCGCACACCCGGGTGAAGAAGTCCGACAGCGGGGTGCCCAGCGCCGCGATCTCCTCCAGCCGCTCCTCCCCGAACACAGCCTGGCGCAGGGTGAGCGGGTCCCAGGGCACGACGGTGACGTCGAAGCCGGCGGCGAAGACCGTCTTGGCCGCCTCCGGGTCGACGTAGAAGTTGAACTCTGCGGCGGCGGTGATGTTGCCCCGCCCGTTGTTGGACCCGCCCATGACGTAGAGCGCCTTGACGTTCTCGGCGAAGCGAGGGTCCTTCACCACGGCCGTGGCGATGTTGGTGAGCGGGCCGATCGCCACGATGGACAGCTCGCCCGGGTTCTCGGCGGCCAGCCGTACCAGGGCGTCCACGGCGTGCTCGTCCTCGGGGGACAGGTCGGCGTCGTCCATGGTCAGGCCGCCGGCCCCGTCGCCGTGCACGTCCTCGGCGCTCACCCAGGGGCGCACCATCGGGCGGCGGCAGCCCAGGTGGATGGGGACCTCGCCGAGGCGCCCGGCGGCGCTGAGGGTCAGGTAGGCGTTGCGCACCTGGCGCTCGAACCCGACGTTCCCGGCCACCATCGTGATCGCGCGCAGGTCTGCCTCCGGGTCCAGGAGTCCGGCGAGCAGTGCAACGCAGTCGTCCTGTGCGGTGTCGGTGTCGATGATCAGGGGAACGGGCATTGACCCCTCCGGGAGCGCGATGTGTCCATCCTTTGTCGACTGCGCCCTCCGGGGGCCGACCGGCCGCCGCCTCCCGTCCGCGCGTCGCCAGAGCACGCTATGCCACGGATCTGACGTGCGTCAATCGGTCATATCGGTGGAACGGCGCGTGGAAGTGGACACCGTGCATGGGGTACAAATGTACAGAGATGTCTACCCCCCCCCTTGCGAAGATCGGGTGAGAGTATGCGGATCGCGGTCGTCGGCAGCTACGGCGCGGGCCTGACCATGCGCACGCCCCGGATGCCGGATCCCGGGGAGACCCTCGGCGGCGGTGTGTTCGCCTCCGGGCCCGGCGGAAAAGGGTCGAACCAGGCCATCGGAGCGGCCCGGCTCGGCGCCGACGTGTCCCTCCTGACGGCCATCGGCCCGGACGCCTTCGGGGACGAGGCACGGGACCTGTGGTGCGCCGAGGGCGTGGACGCGCGCTCCGTGGTCACCGCGCGGGCGGCCACCATGGTCGGGGTGATCCTCGTCGAAGGCGACGGGGAGAACCGCATCGTCATCGCCCCCGGTGCGCTGGACGAGCTGCGCCCGGAGCACGTCGAGGGCTTCGCCGGACGCATCGCCGAGGCGGACCTGATGATGACGTGCAACGAGATCCCCGCCGCGACCGTCTCGGCCGCCCTGCGCACCGCGCACCGCGTCGGCACCCCCGCCCTGCTCAACCCCGCCCCCGCCCGCGACCTGTCCGACGCCGACGCCGCCCTCGTCGGCTACCTCACCCCCAACCTCGGCGAGGCGCGCCTGCTCACCGGTCTGGGGGAGGAGGCCGGGCCCGAGCGGCTCCTGGACGCGCTGCGCGTCCGCTTCCCCTCCGCCGCCACCGTGCTGACCTGCGGTGCCGAAGGGGCGTGGGCCGACGACGGGCGGACGCGCACCCGGGTGCCCGCCGTGCGACCCACGTGCGTCGCCGACACCACCGGCGCGGGGGACGCCTTCAACGCGGCCCTCGCCGCCGCCGTGTGCGCCGGGTTCGCGCTCGACGCGGCCGTGCAGCGCGCCGTCGCGGCGGGGGCGTTCGCCGTTTCCCGCCACGAGGCGCTGCCGGGGCTCGGGCGTCCCGCGGACATCGACGCCCTCATCGGCTGAAGAGGGCTCGGCTGAAGAGAGCACCGCCGCCGGGCCCCGTCCGCCGACGAGGCGCGGCCCCACGAACGAGGAGAAGGACCATGACCGACGCACAGGCCACCGCGACCGACGCCGCATCCCTGGCGCCCTACATCCAGCACACCGCCATCGACGCCGGCCTGACGCGGGACGACATCGTCGCCCACTGTGAAGAGGCGGCGCGCTACGGCTTCAACGCCGCGATGATCCCGGCGTCCTGGACCCGCCTGGCCTCCGAGGTCCTCAAGGGCACGGGGATCGCCGTGGCCTCCGCGCTCGACTTCCCGACCGTCGGCGTCATGACGTCCGAGGGCAAGGCCGCCGAAGCGCGCGCCATCGCCGCCGCGGGCGGCGGGCAGATCGACATGGGGGTGCAGATCGGCTGGCTGCGCAGCGGCATGGAGAAGGAGTTCCACGACGACATCGCCGGAGTGGTCGCCGCCGGCGTCCCGGTCAAGGTCATGCTGGAGCTGCCGCTGCTGACACCCGCCGAGCGCGAGCGTGCCGTGGAACTGGCCATGGACGCGGGCGCCGCCTACCTGAAGAACGCCAGCAGTGGCGCCGTCGAGGTGGCCGACCCCGACAGCGTGGCCTACCTGGCCGCCCGGGTGCGTGAAGGGGTGAAGGTCAAGGCCTCCGGGGGCATCAAGACCCGGGAGCAGGCGCGCGCGCTGCTGGAGGCCGGTGCCTCCCTGCTCGGCACCAGCTCCGGTGTGGCCATCGTCAGCGGGGGCGAGAGCTCGGGGGCGTACTGACCGCGCCTGAGGGGGAGAACCTGCCGGTCGTCGGGTCGCGTGTCGGTAGGGTGCCGGGGAGCGAAAGTGGGACACGGAGGGACGAAGTGGACGGCGTGGACGCCGCCGGGGGCGGTGCGGGACTGGCCGGGGCGGTCTCCCGCGGTGCACCCGAGCCGCTGAACGTGCAGATCGCCCGGGCGGTGCGCGAGCGCATCGCGAGCGGGGCGTGGCCGCCGCACTTCAAGCTCCCCGCCGAACCCGCCCTCGCCCGCGAGCTCGGCGTGAACCGGGGGACGGTGCGCAAGGCGCTGGCCGCGCTCACCGACGAGGGCCTGCTGGTGCAGTCCCGCGGCCGCGGCACCTTCGTCACCTCCGGCAAGGCCGAGCCCTCCATCGCCCAGCGGCTGCGCTCGCTGTCGGAGGACTTCCGGGACCAGGGCATCGAGGTGCGGGCCGAGGTCGTGGACGCGCGCCTGGTGCGCCTGCCGCTGACCGTCCAGGCGCTCCTCGGCGCGGAGGCCAACACCCCCGGGCTGCGCCTGGTCAGGGTCTTCCACGGGGACGAGGGGCCGCTCGCCTACCTGGTGAACTATGTGCGGGCGGACCTGTGCCCGGAGATCGAAGGGGTCGACTTCTCCCGGGAGTCGCTGTTCGGCACCCTCGAACAGCGCTACGGACTGGACATCACCGAGGGGCGCCGCTCCTTCAGCGCCGAGCCCGCGCGCGACGAGGCCGCCGAAGCGCTGGGCCTGGAGCCCGGCGCCCCCGTGCTCTACCTGGAGCAGGTGACCTACACGCGCCGGGGGCACGCGGTGGAGTACTCGGACGTGTGGATCGACAGCACACGCGTGAAGGTCACCTCGCTCCTGGACCGCGGGCCGGTGGGAGGGGCGCGCCGGGCCCGGTAGGCCGCGGGGCCCACAGGGGCGGGCGGGACGGCAGGGGAACGCCTTCCGGCCGCTATCGGCCCTGCAGTGGTCTCGGGGTGGGGAGTCCGATATCGTCCGGCTGCACAGGGTCCCGCACCGTCCCGCACCGCCAGGCGCGCACGGCGGCGCGGAGCCGTTCCGAACCGGCCGCCCGCTCTGCCCCGGCGCGGCGGCGTGCCCCCGGCGGTGGCCTGATGAACGAGACCGGAGACGCCACGTCCATGGTCGGTGACCCCCCGGCGCTGGATGCGCGCCGGACCTTCCCCGGCGTGCCCGAGCAGTGCCGTGAGGCCCGCCTGTGGGCGCGTTCGGTGATGCGGCCCTTCCCCGACGCCGCCGACGCGGTCGAGGTGGTCGTCAGCGAGTTCTTCGGCAACGCCGTCCGGCACACCGCCTCCGGCAGGCCGGGAGGCGTGGTGGACGTGGAGCTCACCGGCGGCTACGGGGCCCCGGTGCGGTTGACCGTGGTGGACCAGGGGGCCTGCGCCGACCGCCCGGCGACCGCCGCGCGGGTGCTCGCCCCGACGCTGAGCCGCCCCGACGGCCGGGGACTGTTCCTGGCCGCCGCCCTGAGCAGCGAATGGGGCCGCGCCCCCCACGACGGCACGGGCGCGATGGCCACCTGGGCTGAGTTCCCTACCGAGCGGTCGCGTTCCTGAGCGGCTCCGCCATCGGCTCCTCCACCACCGACGCCGCCACCGACGCCGCCACCGACGCGGCCACTGGCGCCGCCTCCAAGGGATGACGGGGGCGGACCGGTACCCTCCCGCTCAAGGCGCGCAGGGGAGGGGCCATGGAGGAGACCGGCAGGCCGAAGCGGCCGACGGGCCTGTCGAAGGCATTGTTCCGCGCCCCGACCCACCTGTACCGGTGGAACCTCGGGTGGCTCATGGGCAGGCGCTTCCTGATGCTCAGCCACATCGGTCGCCGTTCGGGGCTCGTGCGCCGTACGGTCGTCGAAGTGGTGGACCGGGACGCCCCGCAGGGCACCTACACGGTGTGCTCCGGGTTCGGCCCCCGTTCGGACTGGTACCGGAACCTGCTCGCCGAGCCCAAGGCCGTTATCCAGGTGGGCGTCAAGCGCATGCGGGTGACCGCACGCCCTCTCAGGGCCGAAGAGGGGGCCGAAGCGATGGCCCGCTATGCGCATCGCCATGCGCGCTCGGCCAGAGCGCTGGCGGGCTTCATGGGGTTCCGCGTCGATGGGAGTGAGGCCGACTTCCGGGAGGCGGGGCGCCGCCTGCCCTTCGTCCGCTTCGAGCCCCGCCGGTAGTGTCGCCGGACATGCGTGACGTGAGCGTGGGGAAGGAGCGCGGGGTGTTCGACGGTGCAGCCGCCCGTGCCGTGCTGGAGCGGGCGTGCGCTGAGGCCGGATATCCCTCTCAAGGCGCTCGGGAGATCGCCCTGGGGGAGAACGCGGTGTTCGCGCTCGACGGCCCCGGGGTCGTGGTGCGCGTCGGTCGGGACCCCGCCCTCCTGGAACGGGCACGGCGCGAAGTGCGGGTCGCATCGTGGCTCGCCGAAGAGGGCGTGCCCGCCGTCCGCCCTGCGGAGGGGGCGCCTGAACCCCGGCTCGTCGACGGGCACCCGGTCTCCTTCTGGCGGCGCCTGCCCGACCCGGTGCGTCCGCCGGGCGGTGCGGACCTGGCAGGGCTGCTGCGGCGGGTCCACGCCCTGGAGCGGCCGCCCTTCGCCCTCCCCTCGCGCGACCTCCTCTCCGGGGTCGAGCGCTGGCTCGCCGCCGCCGAGGGGCACATCGACCCGGCCGACGCCGCTTACCTGGAGGAGCGGCGCGACGCCTTCACCGAACGGCTCAGGGTGCTGGACCCGCCGCTCGCGCCCGGCCCCGTGCACGGCGACGCCCTGCTGCGCAACGTGCACGTGGGGCCCGACGGCCCCGTCCTGGTGGACCTGGAGACCTTCGCCGACGACATGCGCGAGCACGACCTCGTCGTCATGTGGCTGATGCGGGACCGGTACGGAATGCCGGCCGAGGAGTACCGGGCCTTCACCGCCGTCTACGGGTGGGACGTGGCCCTGTGGGAGGGGGCGGCGGTGCTGCGCGGGGCGCGGGAGACCGCGAGCGCGGCGTGGGTCGCCCAGCACGCCCCGGGCCGCCCGCAGGCCCGCACGGAGTTCGAACGGCGCGTCGCCTCACTGAGGGACGGGGCCCCCTCGGTCCGCTGGCGCCCCTTCTAGCCTCTTCACCCTCGGTCGCCACGGAACGGGCGCGCCGGAACGGCTCCGGACGGGCGGGACGCGCTCGGATGAGCGGCATCCCTGGGAATTGGCCGGATCCGGTAGCCGTGACCGAAGAATGTTGACATTCCAACATGGGAAGATCGATCCTGTCCGCCGAAGGATTCCGCTCACGTGGGGTGATCAACGGGGCGTCGCCAACCGCGCGAGACAGGGGAGGGGCCCAGCGGTCGCGCGCCTCGAAACACGTGTCCCGACCCGCTCCGGAACGTGTCCCGGGTGTTCGCCACCTGGCAGGCGATCCGTCCACACCCGGTGGGACCGGCCGGAGCGGCGCGGTCCGGGCCCCGGGCGCACCCGGTGTGCGACCGGGCCCCGGACCCGCGTGGGCCCGCCGGGCCTGACGCTTCTTGCTACCGTGCGGTGTGTCGTCCGAGATGTCGCCGGATCCCCGCGCGGCAGCCGCCCCGAGCCGGAGAGTCCCCCATGCCCCTCCCGTCCTCCTCCCCTCTGACCCGCGCCGCGTCGGCCGCCGGCGCGCTCACCGCCGCCGGTGTGCTGCTGGCGGGCTGCAGCGGGTCCGTCGACTTCGGCGGCGAGGTCGGCGAGCTGGAGCTGCCCGACCTGGGCGAGGTGGTCCCCTCGGCCTCCCCGTCGGCGGACGCCGAGGGCGCCGAGGCACCCGCCCTTCCCGCGAGCTGCGCCGAGGCGGGCGCCGCCGAGCTGGTCGGGGGCAGCGTACCGGCCGGGGCGCAGCTGGAGGAGGAGACCGGCGCGGTCGAGGGCGTCGAGGACAGCGAGCGGCTCGGCTGCGTGTGGTCGGGGCAGGGCGAGTCGGTCGCCGTGGTGTACGCGGTCAACGTCGACACCACCGACCTGGCGCAGGTGGTGCAGGTCTCCGCGGGGCAGGAGGAGGCCAACTGGGAGGTCGACGTGGACGTCTACGGCGACACCTACCACTCCGAGGACGCCGACGCCGTCGGCGGCGAGCTGGAGTACATGGCCACCGCCGGCGACACCACCCGGTACGTCTTCCTCACCCTGCCGGGCGACGTCCACGTGGCCGCCGCGGCGACCGGCGGCGACCTGGAACAGCAGGACCTGGAGCAGATCGCCCTGGAGGCGGGCCAGCGGATGCAGGGGAACTAGGCGGTCCCCCGCCGCCCGCCCCCTCCCTTGTTGATCTCGGGAAAGTCGGCCTTAAGGGGGCCGTCATAAGGCCGAGTTCCCCGAGATCAACAAGGGAGGGCCGGCGGGGACCGGCGAAGGCCTCAGCCCTCCACCGGTACGTCCTCCAGGACGCCGAAGGGTCCGGCGCGCAGGTCCAGTTCCTCGACGTCCTTGCCGGGAGCCGGGAACACGGCGACCAGCTGGTAGGTGTTGCCGGGTTGGAGCCGGTGCACCTCCTCGGCGAAGCCGTCGTAGACGCCGTCGCCGAAGTTCATCTGCGCCACGTACCGCACCAGCCCCGTCTCGGGCTCCAGAAGCTGGAAGCCGCCCAGAGAGCCCTTGCTGAACTGCTCGGGCCCGCCGGCGACCTTCTGGTCCAGGCCGCCCATGTCCGGAGTGAGGGCCTCGTCGGTGGTGTTGGTCAGCTCCACAGTGCCGATCACATAGGCGCCGTCCCGCACCAGCGGGTACACGTCCAGCGTCACGCCGTCCTTCTCGGCGCTCGCGGCCGCGCCGCCCGGGTCGTCGCTGAACGGGGCGGGCCAGTTCACGTGGCGGTCGGCCACGCCCAGGCCGCCGTCGACCGCCTGGTCCTCCTCCTCGACGTCCTCCTCGTCGGCGGTGGTGACGGTGTAGGAGAACTCCACCCGGCGGTTGCGGGCGCGCGCCTGCTCGTCGTCGGGACCGCCCTCACGGGCGATCGGCTCCTTGCTGCCGCGCCCCTCCACCTCGTAGGTGTAGTCCCCGTCGATCTCCTCCTGCAACAGGTCCCGGACGGTCTCCGCGCGCTTCTCCGACAGGGTCTGGTTGTAGGCGTCGGTGCCCTTGCCGTCGGTGTGGCCGATCACGGTGATGGCGGGGTCGTCCGGGTCGACGTTGGCGGCCAGCGACGCGGCGGCCTGCCGCACGACGTCCTCGGCCTCGGCCGTCAACTCGTACTCGTCGAACTCGAACATGACGTCGGAGTGCAGCGAGATGGTCTCGGTGTCGCCGTCACGGGTGGTCGAGGCGATCTCCGAGTCCACGAAGCTCTCCACCTCGCCCTCCTCGGCGGTGGCGTCCTCCCCGGGGCGGCGGTTCTCGAAGACCAGGTCCTCGCCGGCGGGCGGCGGATCGTCGACGGTCAGGTGGTCCGGCCCGTTGGGGTCCTCCGGGTCGGCCCGCTCCTCCTCGACGTCCTGGACGGGGATGCCGGTCATCGCCCCCAGGCCGCTGCCGACGAACGTCACTTGCCGGACCTCGTCGGGGAGGCGGGGGAAGTAGCGCCGGTACTCGTTGGTGACGCCGTCGTGCACCGGGTACAGGCCGTCCCCGTTGGGGCTGACCGATCCGTACTTGAGACCGTCGGCGTCGAAGTACTGGCGCCAGGCCCGCCCGGTGACCGTGTCGACGAGCGTGTGGGGCATGCTCAGGTTGCGGTTCGCGCCGTTGAAGCCGTCGGGGTAGGAGATCTCGTAGTGCATCACCGTGTAGTCGTCGGTGCGTTCCAGACCGGTGATGGAGAAGCGCATCTCGTTGTCCTGCCCGGTGTCCTGGAAGATGCGCCCTTCCTTGGTGTAGGGGAACTCCTCCGTGACCTCCGGCGGGCCGCCTCCGAACCAGTCGGACCAGTCGCCGCTGCAACCGCTCAGCAGGAGAGCGCCCGACACCGCCAGCGCCACCGCAGAGAGGGCCCGTTTCCGCGCCATGCGGGTGAACTCCGATCGTTTGAGGGGGACGTGTCGGTCAACATCCTGGGGCACACGGGCGCGTCGGCGCGAAACGGGGTCTCCCGGGCCCGCTTGGTCCGGCCCCGCGCCGCTTCGTCTCCGTGCCGTTCCTGTGCGGCCCCTGTGCCGCCTCAGCGTCGCACCGCGCCGCCTTGACCCGCAGCCGGGCCGCGGCCGACCCCGCATTGACCTGCCACGGGTAGACCCGGTGGGGACGCGCCCGCTCCCGGCCCCGGCGGCCGGCGGGCGGAACCGCCGACCGCGAGGAGAGCCCATGCCCAGCGCCCCCGGGCGCCCCCGGCCGCAGCCGGTGCTGGCGCCGCTGACCCGCTCCGCGATCTTCCTGACCGCGGTCGTCCCGCCCGGCGGCGAGGACGGCGCGCGCGAGGTGCTGGGGTCGCTGGAGGCGCTGCAGCGGTCCGTGGGCTTCCGCAACCTGAACAGCGGGCTGGCCTGCGTGGCCGGCATCGGGTCGGCGGCCTGGGACCGGCTCTTCACCGGGCCGCGCCCGGCGGGCCTGCACCCGTTCCGGGAGCTGGACGGCGGGGTGCACCGCGCCCCGTCCACCCCCGGCGACCTGCTCTTCCACATCCGCGCGGGGCAGATGGACGTCTGTTTCGAACTGGCCTTGCAGATCACCGCGGCCGCGGGGCCGGCGCTGCGCATCGTCGAGGAGGTGCACGGGTTCCGCTACTTCGACGAGCGCGACCTGCTGGGGTTCGTCGACGGCACGGAGAACCCGACCGACACCGAGGCCGAGGACTCGGTGCGCATCGGCGACGAGGACCCGGCCTTCGCCGGCGGCAGCTACGTGATCGTGCAGAAGTACCTCCACGACATGGCGGCCTGGCAGGCGCTGACGACCGAGCGGCAGGAGGCGGTCATCGGCCGCACCAAGCTCACCGACATCGAGATGGACGACGACGCCAAGCCCGCGGACTCGCACGTCGCGCTGAACACCATCACGGACCCGGACGGCACCGAGCGCAAGATCGTCCGGCACAACATGCCGTTCGGCCGGGTGGGGGAGGAGGAGTTCGGTACCTACTTCATCGGCTACTCCTCCACGCCGGACGTGACCGAGCGGATGCTGGAGAACATGTTCATCGGGGATCCGCCGGGCACGTACGACCGGATCCTCGACTTCTCCACGGCGCTCACCGGCGGGCTGTTCCACGTCCCCACACTCGACTTCCTCGACGACATGCCGGACGCGCCCCAAGACGGGTCCGGCAACGGGTCCCTGGGGATCGGCGGCCTGAGAGGCCTCTGAGGCCCTGAGGAGCGCGCAGGGCCGCGCACACAGGACCCGCTCTGACCCGGACGACGGAGACGACGGAGAGGAGGCCCGAATGGGCACGCGAGACAACCTCCACCGGTGGTTGGCGCCGGTCTCCGGCGCCGCATGGGCCGACCTGGAGGAGGAGGCGCGCCGGACCTTCCGGCGCCATGCGGCCGCTCGCAAGGTGGTCGACGTGCCCGACCCGGCAGGGTCGGACCTGGCATCGGTGGGCACCGGGCGGTCCTATCCCGCGGCTCCCCCGGGCGAGGACGTCCTCGCCCGTGTGCGGGAGTCCGTGCCGTTGGTCGAGTTGGAGATCCCTTTCGTGCTGAGCCGCGAAGAGATCGACGCCGTGGAGCGCGGGGCGAAGGACGCCGACTGGCAGCCGGTGAAGGACGCGGTGAAGAGCATGGCGCTGGCCGAGGACACCGCGGTCGTCCGCGGCTACGAGGCGGCAGGGTTCACCGGCATCGCCTCCGGCTCCTCCAACGCCGCGGTGCAGCTGCCGGAGTCGGTGCGCGAGTACCCCGACGCCGTCGGGCGGGCCCTGCGCCTGCTGCGCGAACAGGGCGTGGACGGGCCGTACGCCCTGCTCTTGGACGCCGACGCCTACACGGCGGTGTCCGACACGAGCATCCACGGCTACCCGGTGAGGGACCACCTGAAGGAGCTCGTGGACGGCGGGATCGTGTGGGCGCCGTCGCTCTCGGGCGGCCTCGTGCTGTCGCTGCGGGGCGGCGACTTCGAGCTGCGCCTGGGGGAGGACCTGTCCATCGGGTACCTGGACCACGACGCCACCCAGGTCCGCCTCTACCTGCGCGAGACCCTTGCGTTCCTGCTCTTCGCGGCCGAGGCCGCGGTGCCGCTCCCGGCATAGCGGGCGTCCGCGGCGCGGGTGCCGATTTCGGTCACCGGCCCCACGGAAAGAGCGGAACCGATAAAGTCGTCCCGAGAGTTCCGCTGGAAATGTCTCCACGTCGATTCGTCGATTTGTCGACATTTCCGCGCCGACGGGGAATCCGGGGACGGGGAAACCACGGAACGGGGCGGCTCCACGGACCCGGCCGGACTCCGGGGGCGAATCCCGGCTCAGGGCCGGACCTCCTCGATCGCCGTCTCGGCCGCCTTCCGCTCGTGCTCTTCGAGGTCGATCGGTCGGTGCAGCATGGCGGCACCGGTATCGGCGCGGAGTCGGGCCCCCTTTTCCTCGGCCGCGGCCCGCAGGCCGCCGACCACCGAGAGCAGCATGGAGATCCCCTCCACCGCGGAACCGCCGTCCTGGTGCTTGGTGAAGCGCTCGGAGAGGCGGTCGAACCCCGCGCAGAGGTCGGGGGCGGGGACCGCCACCGCGCCGTCGCAGCGCTCGAGCTGTTCGCCGGACCGGTCCTGCCACAGGTCCCACCGCCATGAGGGCCAGAGCGCGGCGGACATGGCCGGTTCACCGAGCAGGTCCGGGTACGAGGTCCAGACGCCGGCCCGGCGCGCGTCCGCGTCCAGGTGGACGCCGGCGACGGGGGGCCGCGGCAGGCGGGTGCGGGGGGTCCAGGAGGCGAGGTACTCGAACACGCGCTCCGCCCCGTTCTCCGCGATGATCGCCGGCGTGCCGTCCACGTCATAGGCGCTGACGCGGCCCTCCTGCCGAACGGTGAGCAGGACGGAACCCCATGGCTCGTCCGGGTCCGCCTCCCCGAGGCCGATCGGGCCGAGCGGCAGTTCCCGGGGGAGCAGGGAGCCGGGAGGGTACGCCTCGGGGCCCAGGCGCATCTGAGGGAAGGCCGCGTGGAAGTCCTCGGGGGTGCGCAGGTCGTCGGCCACGGGCATGGCGCGCGGCGCCCGGATCGCGGCGGGGTCCGTGCCGAGGCGGGCCACCACGTCCATCAGGCCGTTGTAGGCCCACTCCACCGTCCAGCCGGGCCAGGTGCGGCGCAGAGCCATGAGGGCGGCCGTGCGGACCGCGGGGTCGCCGTCGCAGTGGCCGAACCAGAGCAGTGTGCGGGTGTCCAGGTCGAACAGGGCGGCCCCGTCGCACATCTCGGCGTCCGTCCAGGCCTCGACGGGATGCTGCGCCCGGGCGAACCGGAGGGCGCTTCCGGGGCCGGGGAGAAGGTCCAGGTCGATTTCGTGTGCGCCCCACTGGGAGTAGAGGTTCCGGTGGCGGCCGTCTTCGATGATCACGTAATGCGCTCGGCTTCCCATGGCGGGAGAGTAGCCGCGCGGTCGGCGCATCCGCAGGCGGATGCGCGAGAAACGGGCGGGAGGAAAACGGTGTTTCGTCCGCTATCCGGGAAAACCGGTACAACGTCCCGTCATTCTCCGTTCGCGTTGACGCGGCATGTGCGCTCCGAGCAGGGTTGACCGCAGAGGGGTGTCTCCTGACCCGTAGAGAGCGGAGCCGGGCCCATGGCGCAGCCCTATGTCGTCCCCGATCTGTACCGCCCGTATCCGGCGCGATTGAACGTCAATATCCAAGCGGCCCGCGCCTGTGGAAGAGAGTGGGCCAAAGGGGTGGGCATGCTCGCCGGTCAGAGGGGGCGGGCAGGGGCGGCGTGGTCGGAGGAGGAATTCGACTCCATGGACACCGGCCTCCTCGGTGCCTATGCGCATCCCGACGCATCGGCTTCGGAGCTCGAATTGCTCACCCAGTGGTACACATGGCTGTTCTTCACGGCCGACCGGTTCCGCCGCGATCTCCGGGACGGCCGGCAAGGTCGGTACGGCCTGCACGGTCGGTACTGCGCCGCGGAGCGTGCCGAACGCCTGGCGCGGTTCCTCGACGGGAAGGCACCGCCCGCCGACTGTCCGCGTTCCGCCTCCGAGGCCGGGCTCGCCGATCTCTGGCCGCGCACGGCGGCGACCGCCCCGGAACACCTGCTCGACGGCTTCGCCGCGGCGACGCGCGCGCTCATCGTCTCCGAGTCCGGCCTGCAAGGGATGCCGGGCGTATCGGCTCCCCACCCATTGCGGCTGTTGTCCCGGCGGAGGGAATCGGGCGCCGCGGTATGGGCGATGCAGCTGGTCGCTGTCACCTGCCCTGAGGCGCCGCCCGGCCGGGTGCTGGGGGCGCGGCGGTTCGCCTCCCTGCGCGCATGCTTCTCGGACGCGGCGCACCTGGTGAACGACCTCTACTCCTATCGCAGGGAGACCGAGGACGAGGGGGCGCTGGACAACGCCGTGTCGGCGCTGGAGTACGCCCTCGGCGTCCCGCCGCAGGAGGCGGCCGAGCGGGTGAACGGGCTGCGCACCGCGAGGATGCGGCGCTTCGAGGAGATGTCGGCGTCCGAAGCGCCGGCCTGGCTGGCCGACCACGACCTGTCCCCGGGGGAGTGCGCGGCGATCGCGGACTACCTCAGGGGCCTGCAGGACTGGCAGGCCGGGATCGTCGAGTGGCACCAGAGGTCGGGCCGGTACCGCGCATCGATGACGCAGGCGAGGCAGACGGGGCAGGGAGCGGCCGCCGTCCTCACCCTCCGCCCTGCCGCCCCTTCAGCCGCCCGGCCGCCGACCTTTCCCCCGTCCTCTCTAGGCCACCCGTTCCGGCTCCCGCCCTTCGACCTGCCGTGGGCGCACCGGATCAACCCGCACGTCGAAGCCGCACGGAAGAGGGCCCGCCGGTGGGCGCGCGGGGTCGGCCTCATCTCCACGGGCACGGACGCGTCGACGGCACCCGTCTGGACCGAGCACACCTTCACCGCCGACGACGTCCCCCTCCTGGCCGCCCTGACGCTTCCCGATGCGACCGAGGAGCGGCTGTGCCGCGCGGCGCTCTGGAACGTCTGCCTCATGGCCGTCGACGACCATTTCGCTTCGGCCACCGGACCGGCGCTGAACGACGAGGGGGAGCTCGCCGCCGCGCGCGCGTTCGTCAGCCGCCTGCCCGCCCTCATGCCCCTCACAGACGTGCCCTGCGCGTCTCGCGTGCCTGCTCCGCCCCGCAACCGTCGCGACCGGATCGAAGCCGCCGTCGCCGATCTGTGGCGCACGACCTCCTCCGACATGCCGGAGGCCCTGCGGCGACGGTTCCGCTCCGGCGTCGTCGCCTTCGCCCGATCCCACCTGTGGGAGTTGGACGACATGATCCGGGTACGGACGCTCGATCCCGTGGACCACCTCGAAACGCGCCGCACGACGTCCAGGGCGGACCTTTCCATCGCCCTGATGCTGCACGCCTCCGCTGAGGGGTCCCATTCCTCAGGCCTCCAGGCCCTGCTCGGATCGGCCCTTCTCCACCCCTTGCACGCGGCGTTCGCCGACACGGTGGGGATCCGCAACGACGTCCACTCCTACCGCAAGGAGACCGAAGAGGAGGACGGGGCCGCCAACGGGGTGGTGGCGATCCGGCGCTTCCTCGACTGCACGGTGCAGGAGGCGGTCGACCTGGCCTACGCCCTGTTCACCGAGCGCGTGGCCGACTTCCGCAGCGCGGAGGCCGACCTGCCGTCGGCCCTCGACCGGACGTCCTTCGACGCCCCGACCCGAGAGGCCGTCCACAGGCATGTGGAAGCCCTGAAGACCTGGATGGCCGGCGACAACGAGTGGTACCGCAGGACCGACCGGTACAACCGCCCCAGGAGGCGCCCGTACCTCCTCCCCGAACCCCACCCCCTCCACCCCTCGAGGGGCCCCGTCGACGCCTCCTACCGCCGCCCGCTGACGCTTTAGCCGTGCCGGGCGAAAACGGGAGGCGGTACGGGCACGGGATACGGGACACTTCGCCGTGTGATCGTGATGCAGCCCGTCTTGGAGATGTACACGCCTGACGGCTTCGACCTCTGGCCGATCGCCGAGATCGAGCCGTTCGACTTCCTGCCCCTCAGTGGTGAGCTCTCACCGGCCGAGGTCGGGGCGGCCATGATGCGCATCGCCGACGACAACGACATCGACCCCGACGGGATCGGTCGCCTCAACCGACCGCCGCACTCGCCTCGTTCCTCTGCGGACTGCTGACGTGCGACGACCTCATCGCACCCGTCGGCCTGCGGGCCACCGACCACTCGACAGGCGTCACCTTCCTGCCCGATTGCTGTGATGGCCTGGAGGAGTGGCGCGACTGGCACCGGCTTGTCGAGGACGGCGGCCTGCTCGGATTCGGCCACCCCCTGTATCACCGACCGCAGAGCGCTTCGGCGACACGGTCCGGCTCACTGTCAACGCCGAGCAGAGTGACAGTCCGGTGGTCGAGCTGCGCGTGGCCGAGCTCCGCCACCTGCTCACCGGTGTCGAGCGTGACCTGGCCGACTTCCTCACGCGGGCGGCCGATTGGTCGTCCAGGCACCTGCCCGGCCACTGTGCTCCCGTCACGGCCGCCCTCGCCCGCCTTGTCGACCTTCCCGTTCCGCCCATGCCGCCGAAGCCCTAGGACGGCACGGGTGCGGCCTCCGCTCCGGCCGATCGTCAGGCGCGAGTCGGCGTCGTGTGACAGGCCGCCCGCCCCGGACTCAGCGCCCGGCTCCCGGTTCGGCCTTGGCGAGGCACTTCCGTACCCAGGCGACGTCGTCGTCCGTGAGGCCGGGGTCCTCCGCTAGAGCGCCGAGCCGTTCCAGCAGCACAGTGTCGCCCGTGGCGCCGGCGTGCTGGGCGAGGGTGTTCACGGCCACCGCCCATGCCTGGCGCTCTGGGTCCCAGTCGGAGGCCTCGGAGCCTTCGGAGATCCGGATCAGGTCGGGCACGATCCCAGGGAGCCCGCCGTGCCGTCTGAGCGCCCTGATGAGCAGGATGGCCCGGCCTGGGCTGCGTGTCTCCCGCAACGAGCGGCTCAGCTCGGGAAGTCGTTCAGTTGCCAGTGGCGACCGGGCGATGGCGTTGATCAGTTCCCCGGCCGCCTCGTCCGGGGTCTCGTGGCGATCGATGGCCGCGAACGCGCTGCGGAAGTCGTCGTCGGTGGCCCGATCGCTCCTCACCAGGTCGGCGAGATCGGCGGGCGGAGGGGCGCCGTCCTGAGGCGGCCCGTTCTCAGCTGAGTCTGAGGAACTCATCAAGCGTCCCCTTGTACACCGTGCTTCTGGCCGGGTTGTTGGCGTTCCGGATGATGATCACCCCGGTGTCCTCGTCATACCAGGCGATCCGTCCGTTCTTCAGCGTTGGCTTCTTGACGATCGAACCGGGCGGGTTCCGCGGGTCGATCGTCTTCTGGATGTAGTCGGTCAACTCGTCCTGGTTCTCGAAGCCGAGCTCTTCCGCCCTGTTGGAGTGCCGCGCGATCAGTGCGGCGTCCTCCTCCAGGTCCTGCTCAAGGTAGGGGTCGTCCTTGTCGTAGTCGTTCCCGATGTCGCAGGTGTCGCCCTGGCCGTTCGACGACTGCGCGGGAACGATCACCGTCTGCGAGGGCTCATCCGCCCAAGCCTCCGTGCCGCCGACCGGAGCGGACGCCTCAGGGGGGTGTCCCGGATTGAGCCGGGCGTCGCCTTCGCCTTCCGACCAGTCGAGGACGACGGTCGCACCGTCGGAGAGCACCATGGTCTCCGTGGCGGGGTGCACCGCGCGCGGCCGATTGCCGTTGCAGGCCCGCGCGGCGTCGTCGCGTTTGCCCTTCGCGTCGTCGACCCGCGTCTTCGCCTCGTCACGGGCCTTCTTGGCCTTGCGGAAGCGGTTCCACAGTTTGATGATCTTGGGTGACTTGGAGATGAGCTTGGCGCCCTTCCCCCACGGGGTGAAGCCCACGATGGTGGTCAGGCAGGCGATGATGTCGCCCTCGGTGATGCACGCCTTGGCATCCGTCCACCCGACGATGTCGGCGACGACCTCCAGCAGTTCGTCGTAGACCTCGTCGTAGCCGGTATCGGCGAGCGCCGCCTCGGCATCATCGAGCTCGCTCTCCGCGTCCTCCAAATCCTGCGCGAGATCGGGGTTGTAGACGCCCTCCCAGGACACGGGACCGTCGTCGGAGCCCTGACCGTCCTCTCCGCCGTCGCCGTTCCCCTCGGGGCCGTCCGTGCCGGGCGCGTCCTCATCGGCGCGGCCGTCCGAGCCGTCCTCCTCCGGGGCCCCCTCCCCGTCATCGGCCGCGCCGTCTTGGCCGGGGCTTCCGTCACCGGCGAGTTCGTCGCAGTTCTCCTCGCCTTGCACGCGGCACATGCCGACGGCGTAGAGGCGCTGGACATCGGTCGGGAGGCCGAAGGCGAAGACCGCGGCGACGACCGTCGCCACCAAGAGGATCAAGGCACCGTATTCGACTTTGAATCCGCCGTGCTCAGCGCGCCATACCCAGTGCATTCCACGTCTCCGGATTCCGCTGCCGCACCGAGTCTCCACAGAACGGGCGAAGCGTCAGGGGGTGAACATCGCCCTGTCAAGGGCGCGAACGTCTGCATCACGGTAACGACCCCATGTGTCCTACGAAGAGCCCCCTGAGCCGCTGTTTCCTGAGGGCGGCGGGCCTCGGACGCGGGCGACGCAGGGGGCGGAGGACGTCTCCGGAGTGAATCCGTGCTGGTGGAAGAGAAGGTGGCACGGCTTGCCGATGCTGTGCAGGGGGCGACAGGCACACCGAGACCGTTGTCACCCCCGGCCGGTACCGGCCATCGCCATGGCTGTGTGCGGACGTCCGCCGCCCGCGGCGTGAAGCGGTGTCCCTTCCCGTTGCCCGACCACCACGGTGGTCCGGGGATGGGGAGCATGGAAGGCAAGGCGGAAACACAGGGCTTTGTAATGTGTTGAACGGAAAGCGCGACAGCCGCAACGGGAACTTCTTGCTGTAGGTTGCGAATGTTCACGGTGAGTGTTGGTTTGGAGATCCCCGTCGGGAAAGTCCAGCACATGCTCCTGAGTTCTCGAGCCGTCTACCACCGCTCACTTCTGGAGGAACTGCAATTGCTGCTGGTCCCTGCCGGCCATGCGGATGCAGAAAGGGCCGAGGCTCATTGTCCAGACGTCCCCGGGGAGAGGGGGCCGTTCGTTTCGAGTGCTCCTGTGCAGTGCTCGGCGAAGGCGCCGGTCGCCGGGTGCGTCGGGACCTCCGGCCACACCAGGTGGACGGTCACCGGGGGCGCATCGGAGATCGGGACGTAGCGCACGCCGGGGTAGGGGTGGCCGTGCACCGTGCCCTCGGCGGTGACGCCGACGGCCTCCCCGGTGGCGATCGCGGCGAGCCACTCGTCGACGTCGGCGACCTCGACGGTGCGGGGGCGGCGGCCCTCGGGCCAGAGGCCGGGGCCCGTGCTCGCGGCGGTGGTGCAGAGGGCGACGTCGCGGTCGGCGAGGTCCTCCAGGCGCAAGGAGCCGGAGGCCGCCAGCGGGTCCCCGTCGGGGAGCGCGGCGACGCGGCGCTCACGCATCAGGGCGAGAACGCGCAGGTCGGGAGCGGTCGGCGGCTCCGTGCGCAGCAGAGCGGCGTCGATGTCGCCCCGCCGCAGCGCCTCCACCGGGTCGCCGCGGCGGTGGACCCGAACGGGAGTGTCGGGCCGGGTGTCGCGCCAGTCCTGCAGCAGGGGAACGGTGAGCGCGCCGAGGACCGTATGGGCGAAGCCCAGCCGCAGCGGCCGCGTGCCGGCGCGGACCTCAAGGAGCGCGTCGTCGAGCTGGTTGAGGATGCGGTGCGCGTGCTCGTACAGGCGCCGCCCGGCCTCGGTGAGTGCGAGGCTGCGCGTGGTGCGTTCGACGAGCCGCGTGCCGACCCGGCCCTCCAGCTGGACCAGCGTCCGCGACAGCGCGGGCTGGCCGATGTGCAGGACCTCCGCGGCTCCGGTGAGCGTCCCCTCGTCCCCGATCGCGGCCAGCGCGCGCAGATGGCGCAGTTCCACATTCATGCGTCCCGATCATAAATCCTGCACGATCGGCATTTCCCCGAACCGGTACCGGCGGCCTACCGTCCTTGCCATGAGGATTCTTCTGATCGGGGCCGCCGGCAAGCTCGGCACGGCGGTGGAGCAGGCACTGGTGGAGCGCGGGCACGACATCACCACCGTCGGCAGGTCGAGCGGCGACCTCCGGTACGACATCACCGACCCGGCCCAAGTGGCGGCGATGTACAGCGAGGCCCGCCGGGCCGGCCCCCTCGACGCGGTGGCCAGCGCCGCGGGCGACGTCCTCTACAAGCCGGTCGCCGACATGGAACCGGAGGATTACACCTCCGCCTTCCACGGAAAGGTGCTCGCCCAGATCGACCTGGTCCGCCAGGGCCTGACCCGCGTGGCCGAACGCGGGTCGTTCACTCTGATCACCGGCGTCCTGTCCCGCGATCCCATCCCGACCTCCAGCGCGGCCGCGATGGCCAACGGCGCGGTCGAGGCGTTCGTCCGGGCGGCGTCCATCGAGATCGCTCCGCAGCGCATCAACGCGGTCAGCCCCACGGTCTTCACCGAGAGCCTGGAGAAGTACGGCGATTTCTTCCCGGGTGTCCCCCCGGTCCCCCTCGCGGAGGTGGCCCAGGCCTACATCCGCTCCCTGGAAGGAGCCCACACCGGCCGAGTCTACGAGCTGGCGTAGTCGCTTCCTCTGTGGCCGGATGAGTGCGGCGGGTTGTTGCACTGCTGTCCTCATCCGGCCGCTGTCGCGGGAACGGCGCGGTCCCGTAGCTTGCGAGGAGTCCCAGCTCTCCGCGCCGTCGCGGAGATGTGTCGAGGCCAAGCATCTCCGATCAGGAATACCCTGCTTTCTTGAAGGTCAGAATCCTGTGCCTGTCGGAGGGTTTTTCCTTCCTGGTGAGGGATGGAATGACGTTGGTGGACCTGTTCTGTTCCAACCCTGCCCCCGTCACAGGCTCGGAGTTCTCATGGCCCATAACATGAATTGCGCGAGTGCCAAGCGTCCAGGGTGCAAGTGCGGGGGGTGCGGCGGAGCCCTCCACGGGTGGCCGGGTTTCCAGGATCTCGCCCGAGGTTCGGCTGCGGATCGAAATGAACGCCACCGAGCTGCAGGCGAAGAGTGGGGTTCGGCGCTCCAAGGTGGTAAGCACTTAAAGGAGCCGACTCTCAAGATGAAGGGGGCGGCGGTCAAGAAGGCCACGGCCGAGCTCGTTGATGTGGTCGCCGTCGACGACAGGCTCCTGGAGCAGGTAGCGCGGCTCGGAGAACACCTGTCCGGGGCCGTGCGGGCCGAAGCAATGGAGATCGCCAAGAAGCAGCCCCCCGTGCAGGGGAGGGAGGCCGATCCGGAGAGGCGGACACTCGGCCATTTTTGGTGTTCCCTTCTAGCCGAGATGTCAGGAGCCTTGGACAAGGTCGCCGACGTGGGGGATGCTCCACTGGAATTCGCAGAGGGGCTCTCTGAGGAGGGGCATCCTTTCCTTGACGAGAGTCAGAAGGACCTCGCTGTTCTCTGTGTAAAAGCGGTCCTGCTCGTGAACTTGAGCGATCCGATCCTGATCATGAGGATCATGGCCGTCTTCATGTGCCCCGACCCCGCCAGGCATCCGCAGATCGCCAAGCAGTGTCTTTTCCCCCTGGTCGGGGAGGCGATCGGTGGCGACGCGGCGGCGTCTCTGCGCAGGGCGTTCGGGGATCCGGAGGCCGAGTAGGGGTCGGCCGTTTCGGGGCGGCGCGGGGAGGTCAGGACGGGGATCTGCCGCGCACGCAGGGAAGGTGACAGATCCGCGGTCCCCATTGACCTCCAGTGAGCTTGAGGTTCTAGGGTCGTTCGTGCGTCCGGGAGGTGCGTTCGGAGCGGGAAGCGCGGCCCATGGCGGAGGATGGGCGCGTGCGCCTGCGGCGCACCTGACGACGTCCAGAGAGGAACCCGCACATGTCGACACGTTCGGTCCAGGTCCCCACGCCCGACGGCACCGCCGACGCCGTCGTCGCGTCCCCCGACGACGGGGAGCGGCACCCGGGGGTGCTCCTGTACCCGGACGTCATCGGGCCGCGCCCGGTGATCCACGAGATGGCCGAGCGGCTCGCCTCGCACGGCTACCACGTCCTCGTCCCCAACCTCTTCTACCGCCACGGCCCCGCCCCGGTGGTCGAGGTCCCCGACCTGACGGTGCCCGAGAACCGCGAGGCCTTCTTCCGGGAGGCCCTGCCCCTGCTGCACGAGCACACCGTCGAGCGCGCGCTCGCCGACGCCGGCGCCTACCTCGACTTCCTCGCGGCGCGGCCGGAGGTCCGGCCGGGGCCGGTCGGGACCGTCGGCTACTGCTTCGGCGCCGTGCTGGCCGTGCGCACGGCCGCCGCCCGGCCCGGCCAGGTCGCCGCCGCGGCGGGCTTCCACCCCGGCTCCCTGGTCACCGACGCCCCGGACAGCCCGCACCGGCTCGCCTCCGACATCGCGGCCGAGCTCTACTTCGGCTTCGCCGAGCACGACGACGGCATGAAGCCCGAGGACATCGCGCGCTGGGACGACGCCATGGACGAGGCGGGCGTCACCTGCGCCTCCGAGGTGTACCCGGGCACCGTCCACGGCTTCACGATGGCCGACACCTCCGCGTTCAGCCCCTCCGGCCTCGACCGGCACTGGAAGGACCTCGTCCCGCTGCTCGACCGGAACCTCACGACCGACTGATCCCGGCGCCGCCGACCCCGCCCCTGTCGGCCCCCGGCTCCCTCGGCCCCGAATCCCGTCGGTCCGGATCGGCGCCGCCCGCCGCCGCCCGCCGCCGCCCTGTGCGGCCCACCCCGATTGGACGACGAATGGCCGGTCACGTGGTCACATCACCCGCCCACCCCGATACGGCGGGCGGCCGCTCCCCGCGGCTGTGGGCCGTGGTGCTCGCCGCCTGTGCCGGGCAGTTCCTGGTCGTCCTCGACGTGTCGGTCGTCAACGTCGCGCTCCCCGCGATGCGGAGCGACCTCGGCCTGAGCGCCACCGGCCTGCAATGGGTGGTCAACCTCTACACCATCGCCTTCGCCGGACTCATGCTGCTCGGAGGCAGGGCCGTCGACGTCTTCGGCCGGAAGAGGATGTTCCTCCTCGGCCTCGGTACCTTCATCGTCGCCAGCCTGGTCGGCGGCCTCGCCCAGGAGCCGTGGCAGCTGCTCGGCGCGCGCACGGTGCAGGGGATCGGGGCCGCTGTGCTCGCCCCGGCGACGCTGACGATCCTCACCACGTCCTTCCCTCCGGGGGCGGCGCGGACCCGGGCCATCGCCACGTGGACGGCCGTCGGCGCCGGAGGCGGGGCGGCCGGCGGGATCATCGGCGGCGCGCTGACCGAGCTGTTGTCCTGGCGCTGGGTGCTGCTCATCAACGTGCCCATCGGGATGCTGGCCGTCGTCGCGGCCGCTCTGTGGGTCACCGAGCGGCGGGACGACCGGGAGGGCGCGCCGCCCCGGCTCGACGTGCCGGGTGCCCTGCTGGTCACCCTCGGCCTGGTGACGCTGGTCTACGGGGTGGTGCAGACCGAGACGCAGGGCTGGGGCGCCCCGGGCGCCTTCGGACCGCTGATCGGCGGGCTCGTGATGCTGGGGGCGTTCGTCCTCGTGGAGGCGCGGACGGAGGCCCCGCTGGTGCCGCTGCGGCTGTTCGCGTCGCGCCCGGTATCGGCCGCGAACGCCGCGATGTTCGTATGCGGTGCCGCCATGGTGTCGATGTGGTACTTCATGTCGCTGTACATGCAGAACGTCCTGCACTTCAGCCCGCTCCAAGCCGGTCTGGGGTTCCTCGCGCAGACGGTGAGCATCATCCTCGGCTCCAAGGTCGCCCCGGTGGTGATGCGGGCCCTCGACGGGAAGTACGTGGCGATGGCGGGGATCGCCGTCAGCGGCGCCGGCTTCCTGTGGGCCGGGTGGGGGATCCCGGCCGGCGGCGGATACGTCGCCACGGTCCTCGGCCCCGGGATCCTGATGGCGCTCGGATCGGGGCTGGCGGCGACGCCCCTGACGTCGTCGGCCACCTCGGGCGCGGCACCGGAGGACGCGGGGCTCGTCTCGGGCCTGGTCAACACCGCGCGCACCGTCGGTGGAGCGCTGGGGCTCGCCGTGCTGTCCACGGTGGCGGCGTCGTACACGGCGGGCCGGTCCGCTCCCGAAGCGCTGGCGGGCGGCTACGGGTTCGCGTTCCAGATCGGCGGCCTCGTGCTCATGGCAGGTGCCGTGTTCGTCCTCGCCGTTCTTCCCCGCCTGCGCTCTGGGGAAGCGGGAGGGTAGCCGGTCTCATCAGGGATGCGCCGCGCCGACAGGGTGCGCCTCGCGCAGCCTGCGCAGTCGGTCCTCTGTCGGTGATCCCGGTGCCGCCGAGTACAGGAGCAGAACCTGCTGCGGGTCTGCGGGCATCGGGAGCTTCTCATAGCGCAGGCGGAGTTCACCGGCTTCGGGGTGGTGGAAGGTGTGGGTGCCGTGCACACGCTCGGCGACCAGCTGGCTGTCCCATAGTTCACGGAACCGGGCGCTGCCCCGGCGCAGGTCGACCACCACGGCGCACAGGCGCGGTTCGTCCGGGGTCCGGCCGACCGCGGCCCTCAGGCCGGCCACGATGTCCTGGCGGACCGTCTCGGCGTCCCTATGAAGGTCGCCGGTGACCGGGTTCAGGAACACCATCCGGGGCAGATTGAGCTCCGCCTCCGGAAGGTCGTCCACCCCCGGCCAGATGAGGGAGAGCGGCCGGTTCCATGCCAGAAGGTCCAGCCCGCTACCGAGGATCGCGGCCGGGACGCCGCCCATCGAGTTCAGCAGATTGCGCAGCTCCGGGCGCACGCGCTGGCGCGGCGCCGTCGGGGGAACGCGGCGCTCGTCGTGGCCGCCGGATCCCTTCGCGCCTTGAGGACGCGCATGGCGGACGAGGTTGACCAGGTACGAGCGCTCGTCCCCGGTCAAGCGCAGCGCGCGGGCAAGGGCGTCCAGGATCTCCTCAGAGACCTCTCCGGCGCGGCCCTGCTCGATGCGCGTGTAGTAGTCCACGCTCACCCCCGCCAGCTGGGCGACCTCTTCCCGGCGCAGCCCCGCAACGCGGCGGCGGTTGGCCGTGCGGGGCACGTCGGTCTGCGCGGGGTCGACGGCTGCGCGGCGGGACTTGAGGAAGCGGCTGAGGTCGGAGGGCGATTGGGCCATGGCCGGGAATCTAGCCGACCTGGTACTCGGAGAACCAGGTTGCGGCGGGCCTGGCTCGGTCTTCCTGAGAGGGACAGGGTGCTGTCCCAGAGGCCGGATCGACAGGACGGTCCGCAGGCAGGGGCGAAAGGACACTACCGACATGGAACGCCGGACACTGGGCAGGACCGGGATCTCCGTCAGCGAATTGACTCTCGGCACCATGATGCTGGGCGCGTGGGGCAACACCGACCACGGCGACGCGGTCGCCATGGTCCACGCCGCGCTGGACGCCGGGGTCAACACGATCGACACCGCCGACATGTACTCCGATGGCGAGTCCGAGGCCGTCGTCGGAAAGGCGCTCAAGGGCCGGCGCGACGACGTGGTCCTGGCGACCAAGTTCCACAACCCGATGGGCCCAGACGCCAACCAGCGCGGCAACTCGCGCCGGTGGATCATGCGGGCGGTGGAGGACAGCCTGCGGCGGCTGGACACCGACCGGATCGACCTGTACCAGGTGCACCGCCCCGACCCGGAGACCGACATCGACGAGACCCTGTCCGCCCTGTCGGACCTGGTCCGCCAGGGCAAGGTGAGGGCGATCGGCACGTCGGCCTTCCCTGCCGAGGAGATCGTCGAGGCGCAGTGGGCGGCCTCGGCGGGCGGCCACATCAGGTTCCGGAGCGAGCAGCCGCCGTACTCGATCCTGGCGCGGGGGATCGAGCGGGACGTCCTCCCGACGGCGCAGCGCCATGGGATGGGGGTGCTGACCTGGAGCCCGCTGAGTGCGGGCTGGCTGTCGGGCAAGTACGGCGGAGGGAGCGGCGCTGACCCCGCGACGGCCCACCGCAGCGCGTTCCTGTCCGGGATGTACGACCTGTCCGTGCCGGGCAACCGCGCCAAGCTCGAAGCGGTGGACGAGCTGCATCAGGTGGCGGCGGAGGCCGGCCTGTCCCTGCCGCACCTGGCGACCGCGTTCGTTCGCAGCCACCCCGCCGTGTCGTCGGTGATCATCGGCCCGCGCACCCGGGAGCAGCTGGACGACCTGCTGCGGGGCTCGGACGTGCGGCTGGACGACGACGTCCTCGACCGGATCGACGCGATCGTCCCACCGGGCACCGACGTGGTCCGCGACCCGGTCTTCTACTCCCCGCCGCACCTCACCGAGCTGGGGCTCCGGCGCCGCTGAGCCCGCCTGGCCCTCCGCTCCCTGGGCGCGGGGCCGGACGGCAGGCTGCGACAGGACTGCGACCCGGCGGCGACGGGGCTCGGACCCGGGCACGGCAGCCTCGCTTCCATGACGCAAGCCGAGCCGAACCGGGCCGTCCGGGCCGCCGACGGCGCCTCCGGGCGCGCACCGTACGTTCCCGCCCTGGACGGGTTGCGGGGGGTCGCGATCCTCGGGGTGCTGCTGTTCCACACCGACCGCCTCCCCGGGGGCTTCCTCGGCGTGGACCTGTTCTTCGCCCTCTCCGGCTACCTCATCACCGATCTGCTGCTGCGCGAGGTCGCGGCGAGCGGATCGGTCTCCCTCGCCGCCTTCTGGGGTCGGCGGATCCGCCGCCTGTTCCCCGCCCTGGCGGCGATGCTCGCCTCCGTCGCCGTACTGGTCTGGGCCCTCGGGCCGCCGGACACGGTGCGCACGATGCTCTCCGACGGGCCGTGGGTGCAGGTGAACCTGGTCAACTGGCACCTGCTCGCCGAGTCGGCCGGGTACTGGGACCGCTTCGGAGCGGAACGGGTCTTCGAGCACCTGTGGAGCATCGCGGTCGAGGAGCAGTTCTACCTGGTGTGGCCGCTGGTCCTGCTGGCCGCGGCCCGATCCGCACGGCGCCCGGGACGGCGCGGGCACCCGGAACGGCCGGTGGACCGCCGGATCGCGGTGGCGTCCGTCGCCGTCTCCGCCGCCTCGCTGGTGCTGATGGTCCTCCTCGTCGGCGCCGACGGGACGTCCCGCGTCTACATGGGCACCGATACCCGCGCGTTCTCGCTGCTCCTGGGCGCCGCGGCCGCCACGCGCCCGGCCCGCGCCCTCCTCGCGGCCGCCGTCGGCCGGTGGGCGGGCGCGGCCGCGGCGGCGACGGCCGCCGCAATCGCCGTCATCTGGCTGCTCGCGGACGGCGCGGACACGAGGTGGCTGTTCACCGGCGGGCTCTTCGCACACTCACTGGCCTCGGCCCTGCTGATCGGCCTGTGCGTCCGGGCCCCGCGGACGCGCCTCTCCCGCGCGCTGTCCTGGCGGCCGCTGCGCTGGCTGGGCCTGGTCTCCTACAGCCTGTACCTGTGGCACTGGCCGGTCATCGTGCTGCTCTCGCCCGAGCGCACCGGCCTGGAGGGGTGGGCCTGGACCGCGGTCGTGGCGGCCGCGGCCGTCGCCCTGGCCGCCCTGTCGAAGTACCTGGTCGAGGACCCGATCCGGTTCCGCGCCCGGTGGGCGCGCGGGCGCAGCGGGGCGTGGGCGTTCGCGGGGGCCATGGTGGGACTCGCCGTCCTGTGGGTCGTGCTGCCGGCCCCGGCCCCGCCCGCCGTCGACATCGCGAAACTGGAGTGACCGGCGACGCCTTCCACCGTCCATGGCGCGTCACCCGATCAGCGGGCAGGTCCGGTGCTCCTCCGATTCCGCGGTGCCCAGGGTGAAGCGGACCTGGACCTTCGTCTCCGTCGATCCCCCTTGCTGCACGTGGGCGCCCAGCGCGGTGCACACGATCTGGTCGATGCCCCGCGGGGTCACCTCGTCGACCGACAGGGGCACCACCACCGTGAGCACGTCGGGCGCGGTGGTCACGGCGACCCGTGTCGTGGGGACCGGGGCGATCTCCGTGCGCAGGCCGGACGTGGGCCCGGGGCCGGTCAGGAGCAAGGACACCGCGTCCGAGACCGATCCCAGGCGGCCGCTTTCGCGCTGCTGCGCTGTGAGTTCGCCGTCGCCGTCGACGAAGTAGAGGGTCATGCCGGGCGCCACGCCGGTCGGGGCCCGACCGCCGTCGGTCGGGCCGGTGGGGTGCAGCCCGCAGCCCGAGGACAGCAGGACCGAGGCCACGAGCGCGCACAGCCCGAGCAGGACCCGCGCGGCCGACCGCGTCCGCACCGCCTGTGCCGGCCTCACGACCCCTCCTCCTGCTTCTCCTGCCCGCCCGGGTCCCTCGGCAGCCGCAGCACGAACCGCGCACCGCCGCCGCCGGCGTTCTCCGCGGTGATGCCGCCGCCGTGCAGGCGGGCGTTCTCCGCGGCGATCGCCAGGCCGAGCCCGCTGCCGGGGGTGCGGGCGCGGGCCGTGTCGGCCTTGTAGAAGCGGTCGAACACGTGCGGCCGCACCTCCTCCGGCAGGCCCGGTCCGTCGTCGGTCACCTCGATCCGCACCTCCTCAGGTGTCGCCGTGACGCGCACCCGCACGGGCGGCTCCCCGTGCCGCAGCGCGTTGCCGACCAGGTTGGCCACCACGACGTCCAGGCGGCGCCGGTCGGCCCGCAGCGTGATCCCCTCGACCCCCTCCAGCTCGACCCGGTCGAGCCAGCCACGCGCGCGCAGGCAGTCGCGTACCGCGCCGACCGCGTCGAACTCCTCCACCCGGAGCCGGACCGAACCGGCGTCGAAGCGCGACACCTCCATGAGGTCCTCCACGAGCCCGACCAGGCGCCGGGTCTCGGTGACCGCCAACTCGACCGACTCGCGGTCGTCCGGCTCCATGCGGTCGGACGCGGTCGCCAGGACCTCGACCACCGCGGTGAGCGTGCTCAGGGGCGTCCTGAGCTCATGGGAGACGTCCGAGGCGAACCGGCGGGCGTCGGCCCGCATCCGCTCCATCTCCGCCATCGACGTCTGGACGGATTCGGCCATCTCGTTGACGGTGGCGGTCAGTTCGGCCAGTTCGTCGGCGCCCTGTGGCGCGGTCCGGGCGCCGAGGTCGCCGCCGGCGAGCCGGCGCGCGGTGTCGCGGAGATCGCGCACGGGGCGCAGGACGCCGCGCGCGGCCAGCAGGGCCAGGAGCACCGCCGGGACCAGGGCCAGCGCGGAGGCGCCGGCCGCCGCCCGGGTGAGCGCGTCGACCTGGTCCTGCACGCCCGACAGGTCGCGCACGGCGTACACCTCGATGCCGGACGGGGTGCGCCCGCCGTCCGGGGCCGTGATCATGAGCGGCACCCCGACGAGGAGCCACGGGCGGCCGTCGGCCGCGACCCGCTGGACGGTGATCCGGTAGCGCTCGCGCACGGCCCCGCGCAGCGCGTCGGTGACCAGGCGGGGGCCGGTGTCGTCGGCGGAGCGCATGTCCTCGTAGGTCACCAGGGTGTTCGGGCCCACATCCCGGCGCAGGCGGTCGAGGGCGTCCTGGTCCGGGGGGTAGGCCAGCTCGGGGGCGGCGGCACCCACCCGGTCGGCGACCTCCCCGGTGATCCGCTCCTGGGCGCCGTCGACCAGGGCGGTCGCGGCCGAACCCGCGCCGGCCCACGCCGTCGCGGCGGCCCCGAGCACGGTCACCAGGACGAAGGCGACCACCAGCCGGGGGCGCAGCCCGCGCGGCCGCAGCCGTCCGAGCACGGGGCTCACACCGGCCCGAAGCGGTAGCCGAACCCGCGGACCGTCTGCACGTACTCCGGCGCGGAGGGGCGCGCCTCGATCTTGGCGCGCAGCCGCTGCACGCAGTTGTCGACCAGGCGGGAGTCGCCCAGGTAGTCGTGCTCCCAGACCTCCTCCAGCAGCTGCTGCCTGCTGAACACCCGGCCGGGCGCCCGGGACAGGGTCAGCAGCAGTCGCAGCTCCGTCGGCGTCAGGGCCACCGGATCGCCGTGCAGCGCCACCGTCAGGGCCGAGGTGTCGATGCTCAGGTCGCGGTGCACGCGCAGGCCGTCGGACGGGGTGCTGCGGCGCAGCACGGCGCGGATGCGCGCGTCCAGCACGGTGGGCCGGGCCGGTTTGACGACGTAGTCGTCCGCGCCCGCCTCCAACCCGCTGACGATGTCGAAGTCGTCGCCGCGGGCGGTCAGCATGATCACCGGGACCCCGCCGGACGCGCGGATGCGGCGGCACACCTCCAGACCGCTGATGCCCGGGAGCATCAGGTCGAGCACCACCAGCTCGTACGCGGCCGACTCCAGTTCCCGCAGGCCCCGCTCGCCGGTGTCCGCGGCGCCGACCCCGTGGCCGTGCCGGGAGAGGGCGAGCTGGAGGCCGCGCCGGACCAGGGGATCGTCCTCGATCAGCAGAATCGCAGCCATCGCTCCAAGTATGCGCAACGGCCGGCCGCCGGGCCCGCAGGCGCGGGGGACTGCGACACGACCGGGACACGGTGGCGGAGGGGCCGGGACATGCGGCAGGCACCGTCGGGGACATGATCAACAGACCGATCCTCATCGCGGGCCTGGTCGGGCCCCTTCTCCTGTCCGTCGGCTGCTCCGGAGGGAGCTCCGCGTCCGAGGACGCGGGCGCGCCCGAAGGTGCTGACGCCTCGGCCGGTCCCGGGCTCTCCGAGGTCCTCCTGCTCGGGGACTCGGTGGCCGCGGGCCAGGCGCTCCCCATGGCGGAGGCGTTCGACGCGAGCGGTGTCGAGTTCGTGTCGGAGGCCTCGGACGGCGGGGGCAACGTCGTCGGGCCCTTCTCCGAGAAGAACTGGGAGGAGCTGCCCGACCGGATCGCCGACGCCGACCCTGACCTGGTCGTCTACCAGGTCACCACCTACGACTGGGGGACCGCCGACGAGCAGCGGGAGGGGTACGGGAAGCTGCTCACCACGGTGACCGACCAGGGCGCGGACCTGGTGTTCGTGACCATGCCGCCGATCAAGCCCGATGACTTCTACCGGCCGCACATGGACCAGCTGGAGCGAACGTCAGAGATCGCAGGGCAGGTCGCGGATTCCTCGGGCGATGCGAGACTTCTCGACGCCGGTGAGGTGTGGGGCGACGAGTACCAGAGGGCGCGCGACGGCGAACCCGACCGCAGTGAGGACGGAATCCACACCTGCCCCCAGGGCGCCGCGCGGTTCACCCAGTGGCTGCTTGAAGAGCTGAGCGACGCCTACCCGGGGTTCACCCCGGCAGAGCCCGACGAATGGGCCGACACCGGCTGGTCGGCCGACGAACGCTTCAAGGGCTGCTGACCCGCCTGGAAGGCGCCGCTGACCTCTCGGCGCGGGGAGACCGCCGCGTTCGCGTATCGCGTCCTCGACCTGTCGGGCTCATCAAGGAAGGTCAGGGACGTTCCGGTAGGCCGCCTCCGGGCCGTCGGTGTCGGCCGGGGACGCGAACGCGGGCTCGAACCTGCGTCGAGTGCCCCTAAGGAGCGGAACCGGCGGGCCTCACGGGATGAACACGCCTGCGGAGCGGAGCCGGGCCTCGATGAGGTCGAGAAGCCGGGCCCCGGCCGGTGACCGGTTGCCGAAGCGGCTGATGAGCCGGTAGCGGGTCGCGGGCGAGGTGCGGGCGTTCTGAAAGCTGGTCACGACCTTCAGCATCGCGGGGTGGGCCAGGACGTACTCGGCCAGGTCGGTGGCGACCTCTTCGACGCGGGGGTCGTCCGGCTCCCAGGCGAGGGCCTCCCCCGCACGCTTGTGCAGGTCGATGACGTGCGGATCGCCCAGGGCGGCCTCCACGTTGTCGAGGTATTCGTCGAAGGCATCGGGGTCCAGCGCCCGGGCCAGGACCATGCCCTCCCGGGTGGCGGCCACCTCCTCCGGGGTGAGCCCGGAGGCGCGCCCCTGTTCCAGCAGGACCGCGGCGCGGTCGGGGAGCAGGGCCTGGTCGCCGTCGGCCAGGCGGCGCAGCTTGGTGCGCTGGGCGGTCATCTCCTCGATCCGCCGGTTCAAGCGCGTCTCGACGTCGTCGAGGGCCGCGGCGAAGCGCTCGGGGCCGTATTCGAGCATGGTGCCGATCTCGGCCAGGGGCACTCCGGCGGCGGCCAGCGTGCGGATCCGGACCAGCCGCAGTACCTCGGCCGCGCCGTAGCGGCGGTAGCCGGAGGCGTCGCGCGGGGGCTCGGCGAGCAGTCCGACCCGGTGGTAGTGGCGGACGGCCTTGACCGTCACTTCGGCGAAGGAGGCCACCTGGCCGATCGTGAGTCCGTCCGTCATCGGCGCGACGCCTTCCTTCTGTGCGGAGACCATGCGCTGAGGGTGCTCCGAGTCCGTGTGGCGTAGGTCACGCTTGAGGTTGACCTTAGGGCAAGGGCCAGGCTCCTCATAGAGGCACAGCGGCACAACGGGCACAACGGCACAGTGCCGACCGCGCACGACGGATTCGAAGGAGCGGGCCACGATGACCACACCCCTTTCCGGTCGGCACGAGGACCGACACGAGAGCGCTCCGCCGGCCGGCACCACCGGAGCGGACACCCCCGGAACGGATGCCGCCGGGCAGGACCGCCCGGAGCTGCAGAGGGCGATCGAGGAGATCGTCGAATCCGGCTTCCTCGGGGTGTCGCTGCGCGTACGTGACCAGCGGGGCGAGTGGGCCGGCAGCGCCGGACGGGCCGAGCTGGGCGGGACCGCAGCGCCGGCGACGGACGCCTTCACGCGGATCGGCAGCACGACCAAGACCTTCGCCGCCGCCCTGGTGCTGCGGACGGTGGCCGAGGGGCGGATCGGGCTGGACGCCCCGGCAGCGGACCACTTGCCGGGGTTCGGTCTGGACGAGCGGATCACGGTGCGGATGCTGCTGCAGCACACCAGCGGCGTCTTCAATTTCACGGGCGAGTTCGACGCCGAGGGGACACTGATCCCGGGCGTCACCACGCCCTACGGCGCGACGACCGAAGAGTGGCTGGACGGTCGGCTGGCGAGCCACCGCCCTGAGGACCTGGTGCGGCCGGCGCTCTCCAAGCCGCCGCGGTTCGAGCCGGGGGCCGAATGGAGCTACTCCAACACCAACTATGTGCTGGCCCGGCTGCTGGTCGAGAGCGTCACCGGCCGCACGTTCCCTGAGGAGATGCAGCGGCAGATCCTGGGGCCGCTCGGACTGACGGGCACCGTGCTGCCGGAGGACTCGCCGGAGATCCCCGCGCCGCACGCCCGTGCCTACTTCCGCTACGAGAAGGACGGCGTGCAGGAGACGGTCGACATCACTCGCCAGAACCCCTCCTGGCTCTCCACCGGCGGCGACATGATCTCGACCACCGAGGACCTGGCCGTGTTCCTGTCCGCACTGTTGGGCGGCCAGCTCCTGCCGCCCGAGCTGGTGGTCGAGATGTGCACGCCGCGGTCCACGGGGATCCCGTCGATGGACTACGGCCTCGGGGTGTTCGTCCAGGAGACGGAGAGCGGCACCGTCATCAACCACAATGGCGGTGTCCCGGGTTACGCCGCGCTGGCGGCCGCCGCGCCCGACGGGAGCACGACCTTGACGGCGGTGATCAATTACGTGGACGACGCCGACATGACCATGAGCGCCCGGGGCCAGGAGGCCTACCAGAGGCTCGAGAGCGAGGTGTTCTGAGGCGGGCCGACAAGGCGGGGCAGACGGTCGGGACCGCAGAGGGCACGCCCCTTGATCCCGGCCGGTGAATCGACCGAGGTCGGGAGGGGCCGGACCTCACCCGATGTAGGGCCTGACCCGGCCTTCCACGTAGTGGCTGAGCCGGAGCTTCATCGACCGGTCCATCCGGTATCCCTCCAACTCCGCCTTCGGGATCCAGCGGACTTCGCGGGACTCGCTGCTCGGTGTCGCCTCCCCCGAGACCGGTAGCGCCGTCAGCACGATCGAGAACTCCTGACGAACCTCGTCATCGCTCGTGTAGTGGATGACGTGCTTCGGGTCGGTGTAGGTCCCCGAGATTCCCGTGATCTCGCAGGTAATGCCGGTCTCCTCCTGCGTCTCGCGCACCGCCGCCTCGGTCAGGGACTCTCCGAGATCGATCGCGCCGCCCGGCACGGCCCAGTTGCCGTTGTCGGTGCGGCAGATCATCAGCACCTCGTCCCTCTCGTTGACGACGATCACGTTGACCGAGGGGACGAGGCTGTTGGCGGGCGGGGCCTGCGGGTCGTCGTAGTGGTCGATCCGCTTGGGCATGGTCCTCCCTCAGTCCAGCGGCGCCGCTTCGCTCTCAAGGCGCTTGAAGCTCTCCAGGTATGTGCTCACCATCCCACCGCCGGCGGTCCGGACACCTCCGGCGGCGCGCATTCGCCCATTGCCATCGTCCCTCCGGCGTGTGGTCGACGTGCGCGCATCTCCTCGCCCGGTCGCAGTACTGGTGGTGTATACGATCCCGGCGGGTCCGTGCCCGGTGCCTCCGTCGAGTCCCGGTGGTACGGCGCCCTACCTCCAATTCGGGATGCGGTCCAGGATGTCGCACCGAAGGTCGAGGGCGGGCAGCAGCTCCCGGGGGTCCCGGTGGTCGTTGATCGAGTCGATCGCGTCAAGGAACTCCCCGCGGAAGTGGATTCCGCGGGGAGCGCGCGGATCGGCCAGCAGGAGGTTGACGACATCCGGTTGCAGTACGGCCCGCGCGAAGTCGTCGTCTTCGGTCGTCACCTCGAACTGGCCGTCGAACTCCGGGAGCCCGATCGATGTCCCGCCACGGCCGATGGCCTGGTTGGCGGAGTTCTGGAGCCGCGGGACGCGCGTGATGTTCAGGATCGGATGGGGGGACGGGGTCGCGACCCAGATGGCCCGCTCACGTTGGTGGTTCCCCTGGTAGGTCACGTCGAAGGTGGACGCGAGGAAGCGCCGCCCCCGGTGGGTTCCTGAGACGACGTCATGTGCCGCCGTGGCTCTGGGGGGACCCGCCAGCGGCGTACGCCGGTCCCGCCGGTCGAACTGGCGGTTGTACAGCTCGATGAGCGTGTCGTCGCGCTCGGAGAACGCCCACCCGCACTGCTCGATCGCGGGTCGGAGCTGCTGCGCCTCAGGCGGGCGGGCGGCCCGGGTGGCCCGGAGGACGAAGAAGATCAGCAAGGCCACGCCGGCGAGAATGGCCAGAGTCCCGAAGATGACGATGACCAGCACCAATGCCGAACTCATTTGCCGCCCCCATACAGACTGGAACCCGAAGCCCGGGCCGCACCGAGCGTTCGGTCACGCGCCCATACGGACCCGGGGGGGGCAGGCTCGCACAGGCCCACAGCAGTGCGGTGACCGAGGGACCCGCATGCGTCTTCGCGGGGTGGTGTCCGCCGGCGACCGAGGATCGCACCTTGCAGGCGACGATCGGCCCGATGACCAGGGAGTCGTGGCGGTCGCGCGGTGCCTCGGGTAGGGGAACGGCTTCAGGTGTTCGGGCGCCGGCTCCCCGCATTCACCTCCGACAGCAGAAAAGCCCTGCCTGTTCGATGTGTCATTGCAGGTCAGGGCTTTCTTGCGAATGGAGCGGATGACGGGAATCGAATGCCCCAGGGTCAGGGCTCTGACCTGCATGAATTCGAGAATGTGCAGGCGAAGGGGGAGGCGTCGTCCAGGGTGTGCCGGGTTGCTCCGGGATGCTTTCCCAGTGGTGCACCCTCAGGGTGGACCACCTGTGCGGGGTCGGTGCACCCGCGAGGGTGGACGGCGGGCTGGGCCTGCCTTTTCAGTCGTCGCCGGGGTTCGTGTGGGTGGTGTGGGCTATCCTTCGGCTGGCGTTCGCGGGTGGGCGGTGTCTGTCGCTTGGGAACCCTCGGTGCCCATGGAATCCCGGGGAGGTTCTCAAAAGGGTATGGGTGGTTTTGGTGTCTGGTGGCAGGTTCCAGGTGCCGGTCAGCGCTCCGTTCCCGGGCCGTCCTACCTGTTCAGACGCCGTGGCGGTCGCCGTCAGCGGCGGCCGAGGATCGCAACAGGCCGGGGCGCGCTCGCCGTGCAGGCGCACCAGCTGGTGGCGGTCGCCGTCAGCGGCGGCCGAGGATCGCAACCCTCCGGCGTCGTCTTGGTGGTCTTGCGGCTGGTGGTGGCGGTCGCCGTCAGCGGCGGCCGAGGATCGCAACCGCCAGGACGCCACCGCCCACGTGGACGGCGTCGGAGTGGCGGTCGCCGTCAGCGGCGGCCGAGGATCGCAACGCCGGATTACCGGCCATAGCTGACACCTCCGAAAAGTGGCGGTCGCCGTCAGCGGCGGCCGAGGATCGCAACACGCCAAGCGCCGACCGGATCCGAGCGAGACGGGGGTGGCGGTCGCCGTCAGCGGCGGCCGAGGATCGCAACTCCGCGCGGCGGCGGGCGGTGCCGGTGCCGGGGAGGTGGCGGTCGCCGTCAGCGGCGGCCGAGGATCGCAACTTCATGGGGCCGTCAGGCGGCCAGGTCGTAGGCGGTGGCGGTCGCCGTCAGCGGCGGCCGAGGATCGCAACGGGTACCGGCACCGGCCTGGTTGGCAGGAAGGATGGGCGTGGCGGTCGCCGTCAGCGGCGGCCGAGGATCGCAACCCCGCAGTGGCGGTGGTACAGCCCGGACACGGTGCAGTGGCGGTCGCCGTCAGCGGCGGCCGAGGATCGCACCAAAATCGCACTGCCCAGTAGCGTGGTGTTGAACGACATGGCGGTCGCCCTTGATGGCGGCTGAGGATCGCAACTTGTTGGCTGGACTTCATGAGGTGAAGATCCACTGCTTGTGGTGAGCGCCGGGCCGCCCTGTGGCGGCCCGGCCTCGCCAGGCGTTTGCGGTTCGATAGGGGGTACGCGGCATTTCGGCTGCTTGTGAGTGATTTTTATAGAAACCCCGGCGGGTGTCGGTGGGGTGGGCTAGCGTTCCGAGCATTCCAGTCAGACGGCTTTTCTTCGGGACGGTTGCATGGGGATCTGGGGCCACAGTGCCAACGACGCCGGTGAGCGTCACACCCTTGCTGATCATCTTCGCGGGACCGAGGAGCGGGCCCGGCGCTACGGTGCCCGGTTCCATGCAGGTGAACTCGCCGGGTACCTCGGGCGGGTCCACGACGTCGGCAAGGGGAGCTGCGCCTGGCAGAACGGGCTCCTGCGGGCCGAGGCCTCGGGCGGGCGCGTGGGGATCCCGCACAAGCACGCCGGCACCCACCTCGCCTTCAAGGCCGGACTCGGGCCCCTCGCGAACGTGGTGTTCGGGCACCACGGCGGCCTGCAGTGCCGCCCCGAACTCAAGAGAGCACTGCAAGAGGCCCGCACTGAGCACAAGGCGTCGGTCGACGAGGCCATCGACCGGGTCTCCCAGGTGGTGCCCGAGATCTTAGAGGGGCCCGGCCTCCCCTCCTGGGTCCAAGACGCCTTCACCTCCGCCCCGCTGGTCACAGACGTGCTGGTGCGCATGGTCTTCAGCGCGGTGGTGGACGCCGACCGCCTCGACACCGCCGAGCACATGGACGCCATCGCGCGCCCCGACCACCCGGTGGCCGCCGGAGACCTGGTCGAGCGCTACGAGCAGTCCCGCCTGGCCCGGCTGGAGGGGCGGGCGCCGTCGCCGGTGGACGCCGACCGCGCCCGGCTCTACGAGCAGGCCGTGGCCGCCGCCGAAGGACCACAGGGCATCTACCGGATGCCCGCGCCCACCGGTTCGGGCAAGACCTATGCCGCGGGCGCCTTCGGGCTGCACCACGCCCGCCGCCACGGGCTGGGCCGGGTGATCGTGGCCGTCCCCTTCACCACGATCACCGAACAGAACGCGAAGGAGTACCGGGACCTGCTGGAGGCCCCCGGGCAGGAGCCGGTGGTGCTGGAGCACCACAGCGGCATCGATCTGGACGCCGACAAAGCCCCGGGGAACCGGTGGGCCAAGCTCGCCTCGGAGAACTGGGACGCCCCGTTCGTGGTGACCACCACGGTGCGCCTGTTCGAGTCCCTGTTCTCCCACAAGCCCGAGGCGATGCGGCGCCTGCACCGCCTAGCCGGTTCGGTGCTGGTGCTGGACGAGGTGCAGGCGCTTCCCGACCGACTGCTGGTGCCGATCCTGTCGATGCTGCGCACGCTGACTGAGCACTTCGGGGTCACCGTGCTGCTGGCCTCGGCCACCCAGCCGGCCTTCTTCGACCTCTCGCCCTTCCAAGACGTGCCCGCCCGCGATGTGATCGAGGACCCGGCGCCGCTGTACCGGCGCCTGGCACGGGTGACCTACTCGTGGTGGACCGACCCGGCCCCCACCCGCGAGGAGCTGGCCGAACGCGCGGCCGCCTCGCCCTCGGTGCTGGTGGTGTGCAACACCACCACCCAGGCCCAGGAACTCCACGAAGGAATCAGCAAGCACCGGCAGGACGACGGTCCGGTGCTGCACTTGTCCACCCGCATGGTGGCCCGCCACCGCCAGGACGTCCTGGCGAAGATCACCGAACTGAACAAGGCGGGAGCCCCGGCAGCGGTCGTGTCCACCCAGCTCGTCGAGGCCGGGGTGGACCTGGACTTTCCCGAGGTCTTCCGCGCCTTCGCCCCGGCCGAATCGCTGCAGCAGGCCGCGGGCCGCTGCAACCGTTCCGGGCGCCTGGAGCAGGGCCGGGTGGTCGTGTTCGACCTGACCGGCGACGACGGAAAGGTCTCCAGCGGCGGGGAGTTCATCTACGGGGCCGCGCTGGAGGCCACCCGGGAGCATTTCGGCCCTGGAAAGGCCTGGCCCGATTCCCCTGACGTCATGGACGCCTATTACAAGGACCGGTTCAAGTACACCAACGTCGAAAACGACGGCCAGAAGATCCAGGATGCCCGCCGCGACGGCGACTTCCCCGAGGCTGACCGCCTGTTCACGATGATCAAAGAGGTGAGCATCCCGGTCGTGGCCGTTCCCGAGCGCTACGCCGAAGACGCCGAACGCGTCCGCGAGATGCTCAGCCTGTTGCGCCAGGGCGTCCCGCCCGGCCACCTGCTGCGCGAGCTGCGCCCCTTCACCGCCACGCTTCCCCGAGGCCTGGCCGAGCGCAAGGCCGCCGGATTGCTCGCCCCTGTCGTAGGCGACCTGTACGAGTGGCTCGGCGACTACGACGACGAGCGCGGCATCGTGATCGCCGACACCAAGGAGTACGTGTTTTGACCAGCCCACCCCCCGGGCCCCCACCTCTGGCGGTGGAGGTCGAGGGCCCCTTCGCCTGCTTCACCCGCCCCGAGCTCAAGACCGAGCGGTTCAGCTACCCGGTCATGACCCCCTCGGCCGCCAAAGGCGTCCTCGAAGCGATCTTCTGGAAGCCCGAGTTCTCCTACCGCATCGAGCGCATCGAGGTCCTCAAACCCATCCGGTGGGTCTCGGTGCGGCGCAACGAGGTCGACCAGACCACCTCCGCCGACTGGGTGCGCAAGGCCATGGACGACCCGGCCGAGCGGTTCGACGTCGAAGCCCACCGCGACCAGCGCCACATGAAGGCCCTGCGCGACGTGGCCTACCGGATCCACGCCCACATCAGGCTGCGCGACCACGCCGACGCCCACCCGGCCAAGTACCGCGACCAGTTCCGCCGCCGCGTCGAACGCGGGGCCTGCTTCAGCCAGCCGTTCCTGGGCACCCGCGAATTCTCCGCCTCCTTCTTCAAACCCACCGACCGCGCGCCCATTCCCGAGAGCGAGGACCTGGGGGTGATGCTGCACAGCATCGACTACAGCGCCAAGCGCGAGGCCTACCGCTGGTTCCACGCCGCCATGGCCGAGGGGGTCCTGCACGTCCCCGAGCGCGGCGGCGAGCTGCCCGGCTCGCCGGCCGGGCGCACCGGCGGGAGGGGATGAAGCGGTGCTGCTCAAAGCCCTGGCCGACCACGCCCCCCACATCGAGGACCTGCCGCCGGCCCACTACCGCCCCCGCACCATCCGCTGGTGCCTGAAGCTGGACGCCCAGGGCCGGCCGTCCCCGGAGCTCCTCGACCTCGCCGGTGCCGACCACCCCACGGGCATCGAGCTCAACGCCCCCTACGTCTACCGCTCCGGGGCCAAACCCCCGCCCGTCCTGCTGGTCGACACCCTGGAGTACGTGCTCGGCGTCCCCAAGACCGACACCGAGAAGGCCCGCACAGAGGCCCGGCGCCGCAACGAGGCCTACATCGACCTGCTCAGGCAGTGGGCACAGGCCGCCGAAGACGACGCCACGGCCCGCGCTGTACTGGCCTGCTTCGAAGGCGGCCACCACCGCGCGGTCGATCCCGGCAAGGCCAAACCCTCGGACCTGGTCGCGGTGGACGTGTCCGGGCAGCCCTGGCCGCACCTGCAACCGGCCGCCCAGCAGGCCTGGCAGGCCACCGTCACCGCCCGCAAGAGCGGCCGCGCCGGGCAGGGGCAGTGCCTGTCCTGCGGGAAGGACCGCCCCCTGCTGGACTCGCTTCCCGAACCCGTCAAGGCCGGGCTGATCCCGACCGGCTCCAACCGGGGACGCGACGCCCAGCTGGTGTCGGTCAACACCTCGGCCCAAGGGCGCGGGGGCCGTATCCAGCTCTCCGACATCCCCGTGTGCGAAGCCTGCGGGGCCCGCTCGGCCGCCGTGCTCAACGCGCTCCTGGCCGACCGCCGGCACCGCTACCGCATGCCCGACTCGGTCATCACCTGGTGGCTCAAGGAGCCCGCCGCCGTCTCGGTGATGGACCTGTTCGAGGCCACTGAGGCCCAGGACGTCGCGCACGTCTTCGCTGAACTCGACAAGCCGCGCGGGACCAGCGGCGCCCAGGACATCGACGCCAACCGCTTCCACGCCCTGATCCTGTCGGTCAACCAGAGCCGCGTCATCGTGCGTGAATGGATCGACGTGGCCCTGCGCCAGGAACTGGACCACCTGGCCTCCTGGTTCGACGACCACCAGGTCCAGGACTGGCGCAGCGACGGCCCGCGGCCCGTCCCGGTCTGGCGCATGGCCGCATCGCTGGGGCGTGGACGGGACACCGCCGAGGGGTGGCGCTACCTGCCCGACACCGCACCCGACGGGGCCCAGCGCCAGCTCATGCTGGCCGCCCTCAACGACACCGTGCCGCCCCGCTCCCTGCTGTCCCACCTCAACCAGCGCATCGGCGCCGATGGGCGCATCGACCACCCCCGTGCCGCCCTGCTGCGCCTGTTGTTCAACCGCACATTCGCAACCGACCACGGAAAGGTGCCGCCCGTGCTCAAAGAGGACCGCACCGACCCGGCCTACGTGGCCGGGCGCCTTTTCGCTGTTCTGGAGTCCCTGCAGTACCGGGCCCTGCGCGACCCGGAGACCAACGAGGGCCCCAACAGCACCATCGCCGACAAGTGGCTCTCGGCGGCCAAGGCCACCCCGCGCTCCCGGATGGAGCCGCTGCTGGACAAGTCCCAGGCCCACCTGCGCCGCCTGCGCGCCTCGGGCAAGCCCAAGGACCAGGCCGCCCAGCACGCCTACTTCACCACCATCTGCACCCTGCACGACCTGCTGGAGGGCCCGCTGCCCGACACCCTCGACCAGGAGGGCCAGTCCCTGTTCAGCCTGGGCTACTACCAGCAGCACTCCCACGACCAGCGCCAGCGCCGCGCCCACGCCAACGGCGGCACCGACCAGGAAGAGCAGCGATGACCACCACGCCCGCCCACCTCGACCCCGAGCGCAAGCACGACTTCGTCTTCTTCTTCGACGTGCGCGACGGCAACCCCAACGGCGACCCGGACGCCGCAGGCGCCCCGCGCACGGACCCCGACACCGGCCAGGGCCTGGTCACCGACGTGGCCCTCAAGCGCAAGATCCGCAACACCATCCCCCTGTTCAAGCAGGGCCAGCCCGGCTTCGATATCTACGTCGAGGCCGGGGTCTCCCTCAACTCCCAGCACGAGCGCGCCTACACCGAGCTGGGCCTCAAGGGCGACAAGAACGACAAGAAGCAGACCGCCGGCAACCAGCCCCGCGCCCGCGACTGGATGTGCCAGACCTTCTTCGACGTGCGCATGTTCGGCGCGGTGATGAGCACCGGCGACAAGCCCGCCGGGCGCGTCCAGGGCCCGCTCCAGCTCACCTTCTCCCGCTCCCTGCACCCGGTGCTGCAACAGGAGCACGGCATCACCCGCATCACCCAGACCCGCACCGCCGACATCGACAAGGGCGAGTCCACCGAGATGGGCAACAAGCACACCGTGCCCTACGGGCTCTACCAGGGCTTCGGCCACTTCAGCGCCCCTCTGGCCAAGCGCACCGGCGTCACCGCCGACGACATGGAGGCCTTCTGGCGGGCCATGGCCATGATGTTCGAGCACGACCGCGCCTCCTCCCGCGGGGAGATGGCCATGCGCGGGCTGTACGTGTTCACCCACGACGACGCCTTCGGCCGCGCCCCGGCCCACACCCTCTTCGACCGGGTGCGCGCCGGCCTGGTCGACGAGCACCAGCAGCGGCCGGTGCGCTCCTTCAGCGACTACAAGATCACCGCCGAGGAGAGCGGCCTGCCCGAGGGCATCACGCTGACGCCGCTGCTCGCCGGATGAGCACCGCAGGCGGGGTGCAGGAGCCGCTGCCGGTGCCGCTGTCCGCGCTGGAGCACTACGACTACTGCCCCCGCCAGGCCGGGCTCATCCTCCTGGAGGACGGCTTCGCCGACGACGCCGCCACCGTGCGCGGCACTCTGGCCCACCACCGGGTCCACGACCCCGGACAGGAGTCCCGACCCAGGGTGCGCACCCTGCGGGCCCTGCCCGTGTGGCACCACGGCCTGGGGATGACCGGGGTGTGCGACGTGGTGGAGCTCCTCTCCGACGGCACCGTCCTTCCGGTGGAGTACAAGTCCGGGGCCTACAAGCCGGGCGGGGCCGCCGATGTCCAGGTGGGGGCGCAGGCGATGTGCCTGGAGGAGCGCATGGACACCCGCATCGCCGATGCGGCCGTCTACTCCATGGCCGACCGGCGCCGCCACACCGTCGCGGTCGACGAGGAATTGCGCGGGCGCGTTCGCTCGGCCGTCGAGCAGGTGCGCGCGATCATGAGCGGCTCGGTCCTGCCGCCCCCGGCCGCCGACGCCCGCTGTCGGCGCTGCTCGATGAACACCTCCTGCATGCCCAAAGTCCTGGCCGGACAGGCCCGCTACCAGCGCCACCTGGCCGCCCTGTACCGGCCCGCCGAGGAGACCGAGTGGGATGACTGAACTCCTCAACACCCTCTATGTCCAGACCCCGGGAGCCTCCCTGCACCTGGACGGCGACACGGTCCGCATCGTCCTGCCCGAGACCGAGGGCCGGACAACGCTGCCGCTGCTGAGACTGGAATCGATCGTGGCCATGGGGGAGGTGCACGTCACCTCGCCCCTGCAGGACCGCTGCGCCCAGGACGGGCGCCCCATCGTGTGGATGACCCGCGGCGGCAGGTACCGCTACCGCGTCGAAGGGCCCACCCGAGGGAACGTGCTGCTGCGCCACTGCCAGCACTTGGCCCATGCGGATGAGGCCAAGCGGCTGGAGATCGCGCGGGCCTGCGTGGCCGGCAAGATCCAGAACAGCAGGCAGGTCCTGCTCAGGGGCGCCCGCGACTCCACGACGCACAAGCAGGAGCTGCGGGACAAGGCCGCCGCGCTGGAAGGCTGCCTGGAGACGGCGGCCGAGGCGGCCGACATCGGCGAGCTGTTCGGGGCCGAAGGAGCGGCGGCACGGGCCTACTTCGAGGCCTTCGCGCTGATGGTGCGCCCGGAGAGCGGGTTCACCTTCCCCGGGCGCATCAAGCGCCCGCCGACCGACCCGGTCAACGCCCTGCTGTCCTTCCTCTACGGGCTGGTGCGCTCCACGGTCCACGGCGCCTGCGAGCAGGTGGGGCTGGACCCCTACGTGGGGTTCCTGCACGGCATCCGCCCCGGGAAACCGGCGCTGGCGCTGGACATGATGGAGGAGTTCCGGGCCGTCATCGCCGACCGGCTCGCCCTGACCCTGGTCAACCGGCGCCAGGTGAACCCCGACCACTTCGAGACCCTGCCCGGCGGGGCGGTGCAGCTGACCGAGGAGGGGCGCAAGGTCGTGCTCTCCCAGTGGCAGCAGCACCGCCAGAAGGACCAGTCGCACCGGGTGCTGGGACGCAGAGTGCAGCACGCGCTGATGCCTTCGGTGCAGGCCCGCCTGATGGCGCGCCACCTGCGCGACGAGCTGCCGGGCTATGTTCCTTGGACGGTGTGAATGGAACTGCTCATCACCTACGACGTGGCCACCACGACCCCGGAGGGCGCCCAACGCCTGCGCCGGGTGGCCAAGCTGTGCGAGGGGTTCGGGATGCGGGTGCAGAAGTCGGTCTTCGAGGTCGTGTGCGGCGAGGCGGACCTGGTGCGGTTGAACGACCAGCTGGCGCGTATCATCGACGAGGAAGAGGACAGCATCCGGGTGTACCGGATGAACCGCGGGTCGTTCAAGGCGGTGGCGACGATGGGGAGGGCTCGTGCGCTGCCGCATGATGATGCGCTGGTGCTGTAGTTGGGAACCTCCGGTGCCCATGGAATCCCGGGGAGGTTCTCAATGAGGTTTGCGCCTTTTCGTGGAGGAGAGTCCGGTTCGCGCGTCGGTTTTACCGTCGCGGACCGGGGTGTTTCCCCATTTCAGGCGCCGTGGCGGTCGCCCTCAGCGGCGGCCGAGGATCGCAACTCGGCGGATGCCTACTACCGCCGCCAGGCATCCGCGTGGCGGTCGCCCTCAGCGGCGGCCGAGGATCGCAACGAGAACCCGATCTCGCTCCGGTCGGCGGGGTAGTAGTGGCGGTCGCCCTCAGCGGCGGCCGAGGATCGCAACTCACGGAGATCCGATGATCGGATCTAACCCCAGTGGTGGCGGTCGCCCTCAGCGGCGGCCGAGGATCGCAACATCTCCTTGGCGGTGCGCACCTGCTCCTGCAGGGCGTGGCGGTCGCCCTCAGCGGCGGCCGAGGATCGCAACTCTCAGCCCGATGTGCTGGATGTGTTCCGGGCGGAGAGGTGGCGGTCGCCCTCAGCGGCGGCCGAGGATCGCAACTCTCAGCCCGATGTGCTGGATGTGTTCCGGGCGGAGTGGTGGCGGTCGCCCTCAGCGGCGGCCGAGGATCGCAACCAGCGTCTGTGCGAGGCCCTGGCGGCCGTGGACCGTGGCGGTCGCCCTCAGCGGCGGCCGAGGATCGCAACGCGCGGACCTGGGCCAGCCGGGCCAGGTCGCCATCGAGTGGCGGTCGCCCTCAGCGGCGGCCGAGGATCGCAACTCTCAGCCCGATGTGCGGGATGCGTTCCGGGCGGAGTGGTGGCGGTCGCCCTCAGCGGCGGCCGAGGATCGCAACCAGCGTCTGTGCGAGGCCCTGGCGGCCGTGGACCGTGGCGGTCGCCCTCAGCGGCGGCCGAGGATCGCAACGCGCGGACCTGGGCCAGCCGGGCCAGGTCGCCATCGAGTGGCGGTCGCCCTCAGCGGCGGCCGAGGATCGCAACACCGTGATCGGGTAGATGGGGTAAAACGCCCTGCTCGTGGCGGTCGCCCTCAGCGGCGGCCGAGGATCGCAACAGCTACGGCCGGGCCGGGTTCGGGTCGCTGGAGAAGTGTGGCGGTCGCCCTCAGCGGCGGCCGAGGATCGCAACCCCTCCCTCACGAACGGCGGGGGCGGGCGCCCCGGGTGGCGGTCGCCCTCAGCGGCGGCCGAGGATCGCAACTCGATGGACGACCAGGACACCTTCGGGCCCGTGGTGTGGCGGTCGCCCTCAGCGGCGGCCGAGGATCGCAACCCCTCCCGCGTCCGGCTGAGGGGGCCGGGCGCCATCGTGGCGGTCGCCCTCAGCGGCGGCCGAGGATCGCAACACCCTGCCCACCCACATCGGCGCCGAACGCACCAGGTGGCGGTCGCCCTCAGCGGCGGCCGAGGATCGCAACAGGTCGGTGGTGGCCACTACACGGCCTGTCTGGGCGTGGCGGTCGCCCTCAGCGGCGGCCGAGGATCGCAACTAGGTCGCGGTGGTCTGGTGGTGGCGGGCCCCGGGGTGGCGGTCGCCCTCAGCGGCGGCCGAGGATCGCAACCAGGTGAGGTAGCCCCGATGGGTCAGGTCCGGGTCGTGGCGGTCGCCCTCAGCGGCGGCCGAGGATCGCAACAGGTACACCTGCACCGACCGCGTCGTCTGCTCACGGTGTGGCGGTCGCCCTCAGCGGCGGCCGAGGATCGCAACGCTCCGGGGCGGGTTGCGCGCGAGCGCTCCCCGGGGTGGCGGTCGCCCTCAGCGGCGGCCGAGGATCGCAACGACGTCAACGAGCTGTACCACCTGCAGCAGGAGCCCGGTGGCGGTCGCCGTCAGCGGCGGCCGAGGATCGCAACCCTGGGAGGTCGAGCAGCGCCCCGCCCATGACGACGGTGGCGGTCGCCCTCAGCGGCGGCCGAGGATCGCAACGATGAACTCGGGGCGGGCGAGCGTGGGCTCCAGCGATGGCGGTTGCTGCCACACGGGGCGCCCCGGTCGGCGGGGCTTACTCCCGCGGACGACGACGTGCTTCCCCGCCCAGGGAAGGAGCAGTTCGGTCGAAGGGCCACAGGGCAGGGCGCGAGCGCAGTGACTTCAGGTCTGCAATGCGAGATTCTCGAGGTACTTTGCTGCCCTGTATTGAAGGTTCTCGTCGAGGTGAGGGTCCATCGGTGGTGATCGCGCCGCGTGCGGCGGCGCCGGGCCATGGGAGGGGCGTCCATGCCGACCACCACCGCTACCGAGACCGTTCGGGGCACCGCCGGGCCGCTGGGGCTGGTGCGGCCCCGCCCGCGCGGGGCGACCGGGCCCGCGCGGGCGTTTGGCGGCCGCCAACGCGCGACTGGCGCCCCTGCAGGGGTTCCCGCGCCCCGGGCGGGCCATCGGCCCCTGGATCGGTGTCAGGGCGATGCTGCGGGGGCCGCGCAGGCGCTGTTCGCAGCGGTGCGGGCCGCCGGGGTGGGGCGGGTGTTCGGGTCGGTGGACGCCCGGGTGTCGGTGGTGTCACTCCCGGGCGGGATCACCGTGTGGGTACGCGGCGGGGCGTTCTGCTGGCGCGGCGCCGACGGCGCCCAGCGCACCCACCCGTGGGCGGATGCGCAGGGGGCGGCCCGGCGCCTGGTGGACGAGCTGGCCGCCTTGCTGCGGGCCCCCACGGCGGCCTGATGCCCTGGGTTCTGACGGCGGTCCGGAATTTTTTCGGCGGCCACGCCGTGATGGCGCCGTGAACACCTCGGAGCGTGTCGGGCAGGGACGGCGCCCGCGCTTCTGAAGAGATGATCATGCAGGTCAGACCGTATTCACGGTGTCATCGCGGCGCGCGGCGACCTGACGGAGAGCCCCGCTCCGCCGTTTGCGGCGGGGCGGGATTTTCTTGTGGACGAGCGCGCTGTGAAGGTGCGCTGATCGCGGCTTGAGTGCGCGGTGAAGCCCCCGTGATCGCGGAGGTGTCTTGCCTGGGCGCTGTCCGAGAAGGAACGCCGTACGGGGGAGACGCCGACATGACCACCACCGCTTTGCAGGCCGCCGAGCGCGAGTTCTACCGCCTGGTCCCCGACCCGCTCCACCTTGAGGCCCGCGACGTCGACGCCGGGCTGCCCGAGCCGGTGATGGGGCTGCTCGCCGTCCGCGACCTGCTCCTGGAACCGGGCACCAGCAGGAGCGCGAAGGATGCGGTGTGGCGGGTGGTCATCGCCCGCGCCCGCGTCTCGTCTGAGTGGATGACCGGCGCGTTGGGGCTGGCCATGCCCGCCCTGGGGGCAGTGGGCCGCCGGTGCTCCCGGGGCCTGACCGCCGAGCAGGCAGCCGAGGTGGAGTCGGAGGTCGCCGCGGCCTTCATCGCCGAGGTGCGGCGCATCAACACCGGTTATGCCCAGCTGTCGTGGTACCTGCGCTGCCGCGCCCAGCGCGCCGGACTGCGGGCCCGGCTCCGGGTGCTGGCCGACCCCGCCCCTCTGGACACCGAGACCGACCCGGCTGGCGAGGGGGCCGAGGCGGTCGGCAGCGCGGACGAGGTCTTGCAGCGCGCCGTCACCCTCGGGGTGCTCACGGCGGCCGAGGCCGAGCTGATCGGCACCACCCGGCTTGAGGGGGCCCCGCTTCGCGAGGTCGCCGACCGGTCCGGTGAGGGGTACTGGGCGCTGGCCAAACGCCGCTCGCGGGCCGAGGAGCGCCTGGCAACCGCGATCCGCGACGGTCGCCTCGACCCCGAGACCCTCCTTGAGAGGTGGCCGCGCGGCTTGGTGGTGGATTCGGTTTCGCCGGTGCTGTCCAAGGGCGCCTGGGCGCTGGCTCTTTAACGGGTAGTTCGGGCGCACACACCCGGGGGTGCGGGGCCTGCTTACCGTGCTACTCGCCCTGGCACGAGCGACTACCGCCACCGGATCAGGAGAGGGGGAGCCCGCCCTCCCCACACCCCCTTCGGGGTGTGCGCCCGGACCTTCCGCAGGCGAGCCGGACCAGGGAGGGGATGCGGGCATGGCGACACGAGGAGACCGACAGGGCCGCTCGGAGGCCGCAAGGCGGCACGAAGCAGAACTCAGGGCCGGAACGCTCGCCTTCGCCGGGGGAGCCGGGGCGGTGATGGCCGCCGTCGCGCTCGTGGCCATGGGGGCTGAGGCCGCCTGGGCGCAGGGGGCCGGTCCGGCAATGGAGTCCACCGCCGACATCCGCGAAGTCATCGACCGCCTGCGCGAGGTCATCGTCGCACTGGCCTCGGCGATCGGCACCCTGTTCCTGACGGTGGCCGGGATCCGGTGGCTGATGGCCGGCGGGGACCCCTCGCAGGTGGACGCGGCCAAGAAGTCCCTGTCGGGGGCGGGCATCGGGTACGGCATCGCTGTTCTGGCGACGGTGCTGATGGCGGTCCTGGACTACGTGGTCGCCGGGCCGGAGGCCTGAGCGTGCTCCCGGCCCAGCCCGAACCCGAACCGGCCGCGCCAGGACCGGAGCCCGCGCCGCCGAGCGGATCCGGACCGGAACCGGAGCCGGACACCGGTGAGGAGGGGACCGGCGACGGGGCACCGCAGGACGAAGCGCTGCCCGAGCCGAACCCGTCCCCGGGCCCGCCTCCGCCCGACCCCGACTCGGTGCCCGAACCCGGCACCGGGTCCGGGGCCGGCAGCGGGGAGTTGGAGTCGCCGATCGAGTGCGGCTTCGGCGATGTGGGCTGCCACGTCTCGGCGTGGTTCGCCGACCTGGTGGTCGGCGCCCTGAACCCCCTGTTCGCCTGGGTGGCCTCGGTGGCCTTCCGCGTCCCGCTGCCTTCGGAGGGGGTGGAGGGGCTGTGGGCCGGGGTGCTCACTGTGGCGAACCTTCTGTTCGTGCTGCTGGTGCTGGCAGGCGGCGGCCTGCTCATGGGCCACCACACGGTCCAGACCCGTTACGGCCTGGGCGAAGTGCTCGGCCGCTTGGTGTTCGCGTTCATCGCCTGCAACGCCTCGCTTTGGATCGCCAAGGAGTTGTTCACCGCGGCCAACGGCATCTCCCGGGGCATCGGCGCCCTGGGCCTGGATCCGGTCGAGGCGGCCGAGAACATGCGCGAGCGCATGCAGGTCCTGCTCATGGAGGGCGTGGCCTTCACCGTCCTGCTCCTTGTGGCCCTGGTGGTGGGGCTGGTGGTGTGGGTGATCGCCGACGTGGTGCGCACGGTCATGTCGATCGTGCTGGTCATCGCGGCCCCGCTGCTGCTGTGCTTCCACGCCCTGCCGCAGACCAACCGGCTGGCCGCCCTGTGGTGGCGCTCGATGGCCGGGCTGTGCGCGATGCCGATCGCCCAGTGCCTGGCCTTCATCGTGATGATGAAGCTCTTCTTCGAGGGCCAGATGAGCCTGTACGGCCACATGGTCCCCGACGTGCCGGATGCCGTCGCGCTGCTGGGCGCCCCGACCGGTGATGCCCGCCCGGAGGAGGGGGACTCCGAGGCCGGCGGGACGGCGCTGTACGACCTGGTGTTGTTCCTGGTCGTGGTCTACATCCAGATCCGGGTGCCGTTCTGGGTGATGAAGCTGGTCTGGTCGCCCCACCCGGGCTCCTCGCCGGTCATGACCGCCGCCAAGGCGGCCGCGGCGGTGCTGCTGTTCAAGACCCTGCGCAACCTGTCCTTCACTCGCAAGCCGTCCACCGGCCTGGGGCCGCCGGGCGGCTCGGGGATGCTGCGGGCGCACCTGACGCCGCTGCGCCGGCGCCTGCCCCGCCTCGGCGGACCGGGCGCGGCCGGCGCCCCGGGCGGGCCGCTGCCGCCCGGCCCGAGCGGCCCAAGTGGGCCTTCTGGCGGGGTGGACCGGGTGCGGCCGAGCATCTGGTGGTACCGGCCCCGCCCCGAACACCGTGGGGCGGCGGGCGAGCTGGGCACCGGCCGCAAGGAACTGCCTCCCGGTGACGTACCGCGCGGGTTGCCGGGGCCGCGCGGCCTGGGCGGCCCGCCGCCGCCCCGCCCGCACGGCACCAACCCCGCCCGGGGCCGCCTGGGCGACGGCTCCACCCCGAAGCGGCCACGGAGCGAGCAGCAAGAGCTCTTCCGCCCCGCCCCGCCGCCAACGAAGAAGTCCGAGGCCTCCGGGCACAGGAGGCGGTGGCGCCAGGGGGTGCTGCCGATTCCGCCGCCCGAGCGAGCCCCGGGGCGGCGCGGCGCAAAGCGCCTGGGCGAGGTCTTCGACGCACCCGTCAAGGGGCCCGAGCGGCCGGTCCGCCCGCCCAGGGGGCAGGTGCCTTTGTTCGCCAACCCCAAGAAGCACTGGGTCCAGCGCCGCCTTCCGCTCGACCGCGTCGGCTTCAACAGGAAATGAGGTGAGCCAGCGATGGCTGATGAGGCATCGCGGTGGCGGGCGCGGATCCCCGCCGACATCGACCGACCCGAACCGGTCGCCTTCGGCCTGACCGGACGGCAGCTCCTGCTCATCGCCCCGGCCGCCCTGGGACTGTGGGTCGGCTACCTGGTCGCCGGAGACCGGGTTCCTGTGTGGGCGCAGATCGCCGTCGCCGTGGCCATGGGCGGGCTGGTTTTGGGGCTGGCGCTGGGCGAGCGCGACGGCATGGGCCTGGACGCCTACCTCGCCGCCGGGCTGGTGTGGTGGCGCTCGCCCAAGCGTCGCATCGGCGCCCTGGAAGGGCGCACCGGGCGCCTGCCGGGGTGGGCGCCGCGGGTGCGGGGGAGCCGGGTGCGGTTGGCGCCGCTGCGGCTGCCGGCATCGGCCATCGGAGACGACGGGGTCATCACCCTGGGCGAAGGCCGGCAGGCCGTGGTGGTCGCCTGCTCCTCGGTCAACTTCCACCTCGCCTCGAACCGGGAGCAGGAGGCGATCGTGGGGGCCTTCGCCGCCGTGCTCGACTCGCTGGCCCACCCCGTGCAGGTCCTCATCCAGGCCCGCCCGCTCGACCTGGCCCCCTACACCTCGCTGCTACGCGACAACGCCGCCGAGGCGCCCGACCCGGCGCTGGCCCGGGCCGCGCAGGACCACGCCGACTTCCTCGAGGGCGTCCAGCACCGCTACGAGCTCACCTGCCGCCAAGCCCTCCTCGTGGTCACCGCCCCGGACCTGATGGCCGCCAGCGGAGCGGCCTCGGCCATCTGGCGCCCGGCCGGAAGCGACCGCCGCATCCAGATCGCCGACATCGCCACCTGAGCGCACCGGCCACTAGGACACGACACCGTCGCTGGAAAGAGGGGGCGCTGCTGTGCTCAAGGCCGCTCTGGCAGGCGTGGCCGGAGTGCTCTCGCTGCCGGTCGTCATCACCGCCATCGCCGCAGGCGCCGCCGGAAGCGGAGGCGCTCCCGCCTCAGTTGACGGCATCCACCCGGTCCTGCTGGACGCCTACACCCGAGCCGCCAACGGCTTTTCGGAGTCGCATCCGGAGTGCACCGGCCTGACCTGGGCCCACATCGCTGGCATCGCCAAAGTCGAATCCGACCACGCCTACGGGCGCGACATCGGCCCCGACGGCGATGTCGCCCCGCCCGTGATCGGCCCCCGGCTCGACGGCAGCGGGAACGGGGGCAACCTCACCCCGCACTACGACACCGACGGCGGGAAGTGGGACCGCGACACCGAGTACGACCGCGCCGTCGGTATCACCCAGCACCTGCCCGCCAACTGGGCCCGCTACGGCCGCGACGGCAACAACGACGACAAGGCCGACCCGCACAACGCCTACGACGCCACCCTGTCCACCGCCGTCGAACTGTGTACCAGTGGCCCCGGCGGGGTCGACTTCACCGACCGCGCCCAGCTCGAAGACGCCCTCTTCCGCTACAACCCGGCCACCTGGTATGTCGAGGAGGTCATGGCCGAGATCGACCGCTACACCGCCATGGGAATACCAGCCGTGGGCGTGGCCGGCGGTGGGAGCGAGCAGGGCCGGGCGGCGGCCGAGTGGGCGCTGGCCCAGGTCGGCAAGCCCTACGCCTGGGGCGGCACCGGCCCGAACGCCTTCGACTGCTCCGGGCTGACCATGAAGGCCTGGGCCCACGCCGGGGCCGACATCGGCCGCGTCACCACCCAGCAGTACCGGAACGGTGAAGCCGTCTCCCTCGACGAGCTTGAGCCCGGAGATCTGCTCTTCTACAAGACCGACGCCCCAGGGCCCCCGCCCACCCACGTCACGATGTACGTCGGCGACGGCCAGATGGTCAACGCCCCCAGGACCGGCAAGGACATCCGCGTCGAGCCGGTGGCCTCGGGCTACTACAGCCCACGCTTCATGGGAGCGCGGCGTCCCTGAGAGCGACGAGGTGAATGCCCGGCAGGCCAGCAAATCTAGGTCGGCCCTACCAATGTGGGGCAATCGGGCCGTTCTCATCTCCGGCGTCGCCCTATGAGTCTGGGCCCCGACACCGGCGACCGGCTCACCGACCTCCTCGACCACCGCGGCGAGCCTGTCATCGAACTCGCCGCAGGCGACCATGGGAACATCCCCCGCTTCCGCGGACCCGACGAAATCCGCAGCGTGCTCATCAGCCAGGCGCCCACCAAGGGTGACGAAGAAACCGAACTCGTCCGCCGCTCCCTCGTGTCCACCGAGTGGCCCGTGGAGGGGCGGCGCCTTTCGGGCGTTGACGTCCTTCGGACCGATGGAGGAACTCCAGAAGCTGCGCGACGGCGGGCTCAAGTTCTTATGCCCTTCGGGCTTTGACGTCCTTCGGACCAGTCTCTGTCCAGCGTCAATCGACCAGGAGTGTGTTCTTATGCCCTTCGGGCTTTGACGTCCTTCGGACCAGTCTCTGTCCAGCGTCAATCGACCAGGAGTGTGTTCTTATGCCCTTCGGGCTTTGACGTCCTTCGGACCCCTTGCGGGATTTCGCAGTACCTGACCTGCGGTGATGGTGTCCGATTGCACGCGACCATTCCACAGATGCTTCGGAGTCGGGTGATGCACGTCTCAAAGTCGGCTTGTGGGGGTTCTACCTGCGAAAACGCCGTGCACGCGATCATGGGTTCTGGGGCGGTGTCCGCACCTGTTGTACACGGCCGAACCCGGCATGCCTTCACCTGCGGGATTGTCGCGCCGGCGGGTACCGGTGTCCATGCTCGCGCCGGTTGTGGCCATGTTTTTGCGCTTTCGCCCCGCACGCAGAGCCCAGGTTGCTAGCGTTCACCTTCCCCGCACCCCCAGGGGGTGCGGAGCCGCGTCTTTGACGGTGCAAAGACCGCAGCGACCCTAGGCGGGAGGAGGGGCACGTGCCGAGTCGGTTACAGGTCCACGTGCACGGCGCGGCCGCAGGAGCGGGCGGCGTCACGGCCGCACAGGCGCACGGGCTTGCGTGCGCCCTGGTGGAGGATGAGGACCGTGACCATCACGCGCCGGTGAAGCCGTTCGCGCTGCAGGGGATCGGTACACCGTCCCCCTCCCGCGGCGAGTCGGCCGGCTCGCTGGTGATCGGCTGGCTCGATGACGAGCGCGTCCCGGCCTGGGAGTCCTGGCACCAGAAGGAGACACGGTTGGGGGCGCGGCCGGTGCAGGTGCGCGCTGTGGAGCAGGAAACTGCCTCCTACGCCGATCTGGCCACGTGTGCGGCGGTGTCCCGGGTCGGGGTGGTGTTCGAGGCGCCGGCGCTGGTGCGCCGCGGCGGGCGCAACCTCCCGCTGCCCGAGCCCGAACTACTGATGTCCGGTCTGCTGCGGCGGTGGAACGCCTTCAGCCCGCTGGTCGTTCCCGAGCCCCAGGCGGCGGAACTGCTCGCCTCGGTGTACGTGGCGCGTCACGAGGTGCGCACCGTGCCCCTGGAGCTTCGCGGCCAGGGCCGGGCCGGGTTCGTGGGAACGGCCACCTTCGGGCTCTCGGCGCAGGCGCCGCTGGCGCTGCGGCGGTGGCTGGCCGCGTTGTGGCGCTTCGCCTCCTTCAGCGGGGTCGGCGCCCACACCACCCACGGACTCGGCCAGGTCACCGTCTACCCGGGGGAGGATCCCCCCTCGGCCGGAGCATCCCGCTCCCGCCGCCGCGGTGCCGACCACGGCGCTCGTAGCGCGCCGCCCCGGCGGACGGGGGCGGCCCGGTGACGGGGCAGGGGAACGAATCAGGCGCGAACATGGAACAGCAGGCGGCGCCCGGGACCGGGCCCGAGGCCGGAGAAGACCTGATCATCGTCGCCCTGTCGGGGGTGCAGCGCTTCATCACCGAGTCGCGCTCGACCGCCGACCTGCGCGCGGCCAGCCGGATCATGTCCGAGCTGGCCGAGACCGCCGCGCACACCTGCGCCGCCCACCGCGCCCGCCTGGTGCTGCCCTCGGCCACGCCCTCCACCGGCGCCCCCAACCGCATCGTCGCCCTGGCCCCGGCCGGCGAAGGAGCCGACATCGCCGCGCTGGCCGCCGCCGCCGTGCACAAGCAGTGGTCCGATTCCGTCGAAGAGGTCTACAAGGGTGCAGGCGGGGCACCTGCCACGCCGGGGATGCCGCGGGTGGTGTGGGTGTGCGCGCCTGCCTCCGACGACGGCTACCAGGGCCAGTGGCAGCGGGCCCAGCAGATGCTGGCCGCGCGCAAACGCGTTCAGGACTTCCGGGCCCAGGCCTGGCCCCGAACCCGGGTGTGCACGCTGAGCCCGCGCTGGCCCGTGGACCCGCGCCCCGAGAAGCGCATGCCCAAGCACGAGGACGACACGCTGGCCGCAGCGAACTGGGTCAAGCGCCAGCGCGGCCGCAGCGCCGCACGCGACTCGCCCCACCGCAGCCAGGGCATCGCCTCGACCAGCGGCTTCGCCTCGGCCTTCTACCGGCGCGCCGTCCTGGAGCACGCAGCCACCGACTCCGATGTGGCTGGGGCGGTGGTCGACCTGCACGCCATGGTCGCGCACCGCCCGAACGGTGTCCCTGCCGGCACACCGGTACTGGACACCCCCGAGACACCGGTGCCCGGGCTGGAGCGCCCGGAAGGGGAAGCCCTGCGCTGGCTGTGGGGGCGCGGCGGGCGCTGGGTCTACCCGAAGACCTGGGAGGCGGCCACGCTGGCCCGAGAATTCGGGCTGGCCACCACCGGGCCGGGCTTCGCCGCGTTCGCCGAGCACTGCGCCTTGGGACGCATGGCCGCGAGCGAGCTGGAGAGGCTGATGGGCGAGCGCGGGGTGGCCCCGCCGGTCCCGCATCTGGCCGTGCTCGCACAAGACCTCGACGACATGGGCGCGCACCTGGGCCGGACCCCCACGCCCCAGGGCCACCGGCAGGTCTCGGCCCAGCTCGATGCGGTGGCTAGCGCACAGACCGACCTGCTGCGCGCCCCCGAGCTCCTGGGCGATGCGGTCTACGCCGGCGGCGACGACCTGCTCGCCTTCACCCCGGCCGCCACCGCCCTGGCGGCCGCGGTCGCCTGCTACGGCGCACCGGCCACGGCGAAGGCGCAACTGCCTTCCGCCTCCAGTGCCGTGCTGTTCTTCCACCACCGCTACCCGTTGCACGCGGTGCTGGAGACGGTGCGCCAGGTGCTGGCCGATGCCAAGCGCATGCCCGGTAAGCACGCACTGTCGGTGGGCTACATCCGCCGCTCCGGCGCCCGAGGGGCAACCGTTCACCCCTGGCGGCCCGAGACCGGTCCCGGGGCGGCGCTGGCCGCCGACGACATGGCGGTCTTCCTGCCCGCGCCTCCCCCCGAAGGCCGCGAAGCACAGGGGGAGCAGGTCCGGCCGCGCGTGCTCTCGCCGCGGCTGCTGGCCGATGTGGAGCGCGACCGCGATGCCCTGGCCGAGCTGCGCGATGCCGACCAGGACGACTACGAGCACGAGCTGCGGCGCCTGGTGCTGCGCCACACCTCCGGATCCACCAAGGCGGCACGGGAGGAGTTCGCCTCGCACACCGCCAAGCGGCTGCGGATCCTGGCCGGGGCGGCCCCGCCCTGGCGGGGCGGCGGGGCGCTGGCCGACGCGGTGCGAGTGGGAACCTTCGTTGCCAAGGAGTGCATGTGAGGACCACCCCTGCGACGGCCGCCGCCCCGGCAGACGGTCAGGAACCCGACGCCGGGGCCGGACCTGCGACGTGGGCGGTGATCGAGCCCCACGACACCGTTCTGGTACGCGACGGGCGCCGGTTCGAGGCCGGTGACGACGGCGCCGCCGTGGCCGAGACCATCACCCCCGGGCCCAGCACCGTGGCCGGGGCGCTGGGCCGGGCCCACGGCGGCGAACTCGCCTATGTGCGCGGGCCGGTCGCCGCCCGGCGCGACCGGCAGGACGGCCCCTGGCAGCCCCATTTTCCCGCGCCCCTGGACGTGGTGGTCGATGCGGGCGGGCGCTCGGCCTACCGCCTGGCGCCCGGGGCCGATTCCTCCGCGAGCGACCTGGGTGCGATGGGCACCGGCGCCCCGGCAGCGCCGCGGAGACTGCTCCAGGAGCCCGCCGACGCCTGGGGCGCTCAGCCCCTCGCAGGGCTGGTCCACGCCCATGCGCTGGGCTCCTACCTGCGCGGGGAACTGTTCACCACGCCGGGGGAGCCCGTTGCGCTGGGCCGTCTGGAGCCGGCCGCCGAACCCCCGTGGGCCGCTGAGCCGCGCATCGGGGTGGCCCGGCGCGGTCGACAGGTGCGCATCGGCTACCTGTACCAGGCCACCCACCTGCGGCCCCGGCCCGGCTGGGCCCTGCTGGCCCAGACCGCCGCGCCCGGCGGCCACCCCCTGCAGCTGAGGAGCCCGGTGCCGTTCGGCGGGCAGACGCGCATGGCCGACGTGACCACGGAGGCCGCCCCCGTCGGCCCGGAGGGGGTCTGGCCCCAGCGGCCCGAGGAGTTCCCGCAGGACCGGCTCTTGCTGTACGTGGCCACCCCGGCCCTGTGGCCCGATGGGTGGTGCCCGCCGCTGCCGGAGCAGGCGTCCCTGGTGGCTGCGGCTGTGGGGGAGCCGATGCCGGTGGCCACCGCTTCTTCCCGGCGGGGTTTCGGCGCCACCCGCATGCTGCGCTGGGCGGTGCCGCCCGGCTCGGTCTACTGGCTGCAACTACCTGCCGGCACGGCCGCCTCCTTCGCCGCCCGCTGGCACAACCGCCCCCTCACGCCCGCCGCCGACTGGGCCGCCGACCACCCCGGCGGCACACCCGGACCGCCCGAGCAGGCCGCACTGCACTCGGCCGGGTTCGGCATCGTGCTCACAGGAGTCTGGACATGACGACCACGTCCCTGCTGCTCTACCTCTACGCCGAATCCCCCGTGCACGCGGGGGCGGCCGCCGCCGACGGGGTCCTGGACCTGCCCATCCAGCGGGAGGCCGCCACCGGCTACCCCCTCGTCTGGGGTCAGAGCCTCAAAGGGGCCCTGCGCCAGGCCGCCGGGGAGGCCGGCTGGGACCTAGAGGCGGTGACCGCGGTGTTCGGCTCCGACATCGCCGACAACGGGGACGGACAGCAGGCCGGGGGCGGCCAGGGGGAGGACACCGACGAGGCCACCACCCCGGGGTCGCTGATGGTGGGCGATGCCCAACTGGTCGCGCTGCCAGTGCCCACGCTGCGCCGCTCCTTCGCCTGGGCCACCTCCCCGCTGGCCCTGGCCCGCCTGGCCCGCAAGCACGCCCTGATGGAGATCGACCCTCCCGCCCCGGTCGAGTTGGAGGACGCCGAGGCGGCCGCGGCCGATGAGTTCTGGTCCGGGCCCCGCGGCGAGGTGCTGGGCCCCTGCGTCGTGGACATCCCCGCCCTGGAGGCCGATGCCGCCAACCCGGTCCGGGCCTGGGCCGCCCACCTGTCCAGGACGGCCCTGGCCGGCGACCACCTGGCCCCGTTCGCGAAGAAGTTCAGCACCGACCTGGTGGCCCTGGACGAGACCGTGATGCGCACCCTGCTGCGCGAGTGCACCGAGTTCGCCGTCCGCGTCCAACTGGGGCGCCAGACCAAGACCGTCCAGCAGATGTTCACCAGCGAGTACCTGCCCGCCGAGACACTGCTGGCGGCCCTGATCACCCTGCGCACCGACACCCCGCTGATCCGGTCCGAGGCCTCCGCCCACCTGCAGCGGCTGCACACCCTGCTCGACGGCAAGCCCCTGCGCATCGGCGGGCAGGAGAGCACCGGCAAAGGGCTGATGTGGGCCCGCCTCGTCGACCCCGCGACCCCGCAGGAGCACCACGATGGGTGAACCCCCGCAGCCCCAGCCCCGCGCGCCGCGCCTGGACCAGGCCATGGCGGCCCAAGCCGCCCGCATCCTCCCCGACACCGGCACCGACGTGGAGGCCGCCAAGACCCTGCGCACCCGCATGCGCCAGCTCCCCCTGCGGCTGCGCTCCACCGGCTTCGTCGCGGCCTTCGCCTTCATCCACTCCAAGTCCGGCGACACCACCGCCGTGGCCCGCGCCTACCGCGACCTGCGCGACCTGCTCATCGGCCGGATCGCCGAGGAGGAGCTGCTCGAAGACGTCACGTCTGATACCGCGCCCGCGGAGTTCCTGCGCGCGCTCAGCCAGGCCGATGCCACCGCCTACGCCCGCATCTGCGTGGAGGCCGACCTGGTCGCGGGGTGGATGTCCCGCATCGCCGATGCCCGCTACCAGGCTGCCCGACCCGCCGACACCACCGGCGGCGCCGGTGAAAGCGCCGAGGACGCCCCCTCCCAGGAGCAGGCATGAGCCCCTCCCAGCACAACCCCGGCCGGCACCCGCACCCGCGTTTCACCCTCCGGGATGTCGGCCACTGGCCGGCCGCCGGTCCCGCCGGGCGCCTCATCGAGGGCCGAGTCCGGCTGGAACACCAGGTCACCGACCATGACGGCAATAGCCTCAAGCCGGCCAAGCCGGTCAAGGGGCGCCGCCCGCGGCGCACCGCCGGCTTCGAGCTCGACGGTGAGCGGCTCAAGGCCGGAGCCAACGCCCTGATCCTCCTGCGCCGCCTGGCACTGGTGGGCGAGGCCAACGAAAAGGCCCGCCCCGAGGAGCCCGCCCTCGAATGGGCCCGGGAGCACCGGCTGGGCTATGACCCCGAGCGGGCCGAAGCGCTGCAGGCCCGCCGCGACCACCTCCTGCGGTGCCTGCGCGAGAGCGGCAAGCACGTCCTGCGGCTGCGCCTGGCCACCGAATGGCGGCTGGTCATCGGCCTGGGCGAACCCTTGGCCGACCACGAGTTCGGGCTGCACCTGCACGGCACCCACGGGTGGCCGCTGCTGCGCGGCTCCGGTCTCAAAGGCGCCGCGGCCGCCTGGGCACGCCGCGCCGAAGCCCCGCTGGAGGAGTACCGCGCGGTCTTCGGCGACCCGCCGCCGACCGGCCTCCAGGACGAGACGACTGAAAGCACCGACGAGCCCGCCGACAGAGACGACACAGGGGAGAGCCCGGCCCCGGGCGGGGTGCGCTTCCTGGACGCCCTGCCCGAGAGCGCCGTTGCCGACGGCCACGGGCCGGTCGTGCACCGCGACGTCATCACCCCGCACCAGCAGCCCTACCGCACCCAGAAGGACGGCCCCCAGACCCCGCCCGGCGAGCACGAGCCCCCCAACCCCCAACCCTTCCTCTCCCTCAGCGGCGCCTTCACCGCCGATCTGGTCGGCGACGAACCGGCGGCCACCCGCAAGGCCGCCGACTGGCTCACCGCCGCCGCCACCGAACAGGGCCTGGGGGCGCGCACCGCAGCGGGCTACGGCTACACCACCGTCGACGAATTGGTCCTGCCATGATCCATATCCTGCCGGTCGGGGTGAGCCTGCGCGAGAACCTCGCCAAGGCCGACCCCGACCCCGACCGCCGCGAATCCCTGCTCACCCGCGAAGACCGCGGGGTGGTCCGCGCACTCGTCGACCCGAGGGAGAAGGACCCCTTCAGCTTGAGGTCCCGGCTGTACCCGAACAGCGACGACAAGGAGCAGGCCCGCGCAGAGGTGAGCACGGCCCTGAACGACCCCGCGGGTTCGGGGCTCGAGGACCAGGTCAAACGCTTCCGCCCCGACCTGTGGACCCAGCGCATCAGTGCCGAGATGACCGCCATCACCCGCTTCGCCGAAGGAAAGCCCAAACGGCAGGGGCTGTTCAAGACCAGAACAGCCACCAAGCTGCGGCGCGGCGACACCGCGGTCCTGGCCGGCACCGACACCGCGGCCGGGCTGATCTCGGCCCTGTGGAACGGCCTCGCCCTGGCCGACGGAGATGCACGGCGGGTGGGGCTGCTCGACGTGAAGAGCGGCGCCCGCACCGGCGCCCAGGACGCGGCGGTGCTCATCGCCCCCGTCCCCGGCCTGGACGCATCCTCGGCCGAGGAATTCACCGACGCCATGTCCCACCTCGGCGTCCTCGGCAAGCGTCTGATCCGTGAGGTGTGCGGGGCGGGCGGCGACTACGTCTTCCACCTCTCCGGCGGCTACAAGGCCGCCCTGCCCTACTTCATCGGACTGGCCGAGGGCATGCGCGGCCTGACCGACATGGCCGACGAAGAGCACCCGCTGGGACTGGTCTCCTCCGTGCAGGCCCACATCCTGCACGAGGAGACCGCCGAAAAGCTGATCAGCGTGCCGCTGCGGCGCCTGGCCTGGCAGACGGTCAGGGCCGAACTGGCCAACGTGGACAAGGACAAGCCGCGTGCGGCCGGGCGCCGCCGCACCATGCGGCCAGGAAACGGGCACGGCACGCTCTACGGCTACGCCTACGAAAGCACCACCGGCCGCCCCCAGGAGAACCTGTACCTCACCCCCTTCGGTGAAGGGCTGCTCGAACTGATCGGTGTGGTGCCCAAGCGATGACGTCCGCTGCCTCTGTCTCCGACGGCACTGCGCCCCTGCCGCAGGCACTGGAACCCCTGCTCGAACGCCTCACCGGCGGCATCGGTGGCCACCTGCGCACCCATACCGGCCCCCAGGCCCGGAACGCCCCCCAGGCCCGGACCGGAGCCTGGGACGGGCTCGAACCCCACCTGCACCGCCTGTGGGGCCTGCCCGACCCCGCCCCGCGCCCCAGGGGGCGGCCGGAGCGGCCCGCCACGGCCGACACACCGGGCCCGCGCTCGGCAGAGGAGCTGGAGCGGGCCCTCGCCGCCTTCGCCGCCCACCTGGCCGACCCGGCCACCGCGGCCACCTCCCAGATCGAGGACCTGTCACTCGACCCCGAGGAGCTGCTGCACCGCGCCCAAGCGGCCACCCCCGACCCCGATCCCGCCACCGTCCACCAGCGGGCCTGCCTGGCGGCCGAGGCCCTCTGGCGCCACCTGTCCACCACCACCGGCGAGCGCGCCCGGCTGCTCCCCGCGGCCGCCCGCACCCGCTTCCTGCTGCTCAGCGAACCCCTGCGCCACCGCGGCGCCGCCCCCGCCCCCGGCGCGGCCCCCGGCACCGATCCGGCCTCGGTATGGATCCCCACCGTCGTCGACACCGACGGCGGCGACATCTACGGCCCGGCCGGGCGCATCTTCGGCCCCGGCCAGTGGCACCGGTTCCTCGAACGCGCCCGCCAGGCCCGCTGCGAGTGGTACGGAGCCCTCACGGCCCGCCAGGACCACCCGATCCTGGCCCAGTCCCCGCCCACGGCCGTGGAGACCGAACTCGACCTGCTCACCAGGACCGCCCTCCATTTCTCTGCGGCCCGGCTGGTGATGGCCGACGTCCCCCTCACCAAATCCGACCTCGACGACGGCGAAGACGAAGCCCTCATCTGGGACGTCACCCAGCACCACCTCCTGCCCCGCTTCCGCCTAGGGCGCGTGGCCGCCCTGGCCGACCCGTTCTCCACCGCCCTGGGCTCCGTCGTCGTCGGAATCGTCACGGCACTCGCCGCGGCCGCCCTGGGGCTGGCCCTGGCACACCACTTCGCCCTGGGGGCCGCCTTTGCCACCGCCACCTACCTGGCCATTGGAGGGGGCACATTGTGGTTGGGCCGCATCTGGGCCGCCCAGTGGCTGCTGCGCCTTCCCGCGGCTTCCGCACTCGGGCTGACCGTGCTCATCGCGCTGCCCGACTGGTGGCAGCGTTCCCGCCTGGAGCTCCTGCCCCCCTCGGATGCCGTGCAGGCCGCCGCGCTGCTGCTCGCGATCGCCTACGGCTACCTCGTCGTGGAGGCCTGCACCCACGGGCTTGCCCGCGGCGCTGCCCTGGGCCGTGCCCTGGTCGTGGCCGCGGTGGGCTGGGTCCACGCAGGGCTGGTCAGCCTCGTGGGCCTGGTCGTGCTCGCGCCGGCCTTCGCCGAGCAGGGCGAGGGACCCCGGCCGCCGGGCCTGGGCGGCCAGGCCGCCGCAGACCCCCTTGCCGCCCTCCTTTTGGCCTCGGCCTGGTGCCTGACGGTCGGCGTGCTCTCCCAGATCCTGTGGGAGGACCGCTCCATCACCGCCCCGCTGGCCCACCTGGAGTGGCGTTCGGCCACCCACCCCTGAGACGGAAACGGAGCGGAACCCATGCACTGGATCACCCTGCGCATGCGGGTGCGCACCCCGATCTTCAACGGCGACGACGGAGCCGGGCTGCGCCCGGCCTCCCTGCGCGGTCCCATGGCCTTCTGGTTTCGCGCCCTGGCAGGCACGGTGGCCGGACCTGACGTGGACACCCTGCGCCGCATGGAGGAGAGCGTGTTCGGCGCGATGGGCGCTCCCTCGCCCATCGCGGTGCGCCTGGCCCGGCCCCTGCCCGTCGAATGGGAGCAGAGGCCGCAATGGCTCGAATACGGCGACAACGGCGAAAAGGGTCCCGGACTGGGCTATCTCCTGGGCCAGGGCATGGGCTCCATCGTCGGCGGCCGCTACCGCCTCATGCGTCCCTACGTGGCACCGGAACAGGCGGGTCTGTTCCCCCTGCGCATAGGACTGTCCGGGAATCCCGCCGTCGACGCGCTCGCCCTGGCGGCCCTGTGGCTGCTGTGCGCCTACGGCGGGGTCGGCGCCCGCGTGCGCCGCGGCTTCGGCGGCCTGTCCATCGAAGGGGTCAGCGACGGCGCCGAGCACTTGAAGGCAATCCCCTGGACCGCGGAGAGCCTGCGCAGCCCTGGCTTTGACCACTACCGCGACCTCACCCGGCTGTGGACCGCCACCCCCGAACTGCGCGAATGCGCCGCCCACCTGCCCGAGCTGGTCGACCTTGAGAAACCGGGGGTCTTCGCGCGCCCCTGGAACGACGACGAGGTTCCCACCTACCCGGTGTTGAGCCGGGCGCGCACCTGCGCCGGACTCAGCGTCGCCTCCAATCGCACGTGGGAGGGCCTGCTCGCGCACACCGGTACCTGCTTCTCCCGCTTCCGCGCCAGCGTCGCCGCAACACCGGCCACCGTGCACACCACCCCCCAGCAGGGACAGGCGGCCGGGGACGACGCTGCCGGGGCCGCGCCGCCGACCCACCCGCTGTTCCCGCTGGGCGCGCTCGGCCTGCCCGTGGTCTATGCCAACGGCGGGCGGGTCGGTGAGCGCCGCGCGTCCCCGCTGTGGCTGCGCCCCGTGGCCGATCAGGGCGGCCAGTGGCACCTGTTCTCCTTCGCCTTCCACGACCGCTTCCTGCCCGGTAACCCCCCGCTCGTTGAGACCTATAAGCGTCGCGGGCCGGTCGAGATCAGAGATTGCGACGTGGTGGAGCTGAGCCGACGATGGGTGGAGGGCATGAAAGGCGAGGCCGATCCGCAGTGGCAGTAGTCCGCGCGCCCGGGACGAGGGCGGGCCAGGGGCCGGTGGGCCTGCTGTCTTCAGGGGAGGGCGGCACCGGGCCGCAGCGCGGGCGTGTACAGGGGCACCCGCCGGGGCGCTGGAACGGGAGTTCGCGTGCAGCGCGTTTTCGCTGGTCTAGACACCGCGCTGGCAGCTTGTGGTGCGCGTCACGCGGGTTCGAGTGGGTGGTCGGGAGGTCGCGTGCAATCGGACATCGTCAGTGCAGGTCAGGTGCCGTAGAATCCGGCAAGAGGTCCGAAGGACGTCAAAGCCCGAAGGGCATAAGAACGTCAACACGGAAGATGTCGGCAACCTCAGCCGGCGTGGTCCGAAGGACGTCAAAGCCCGAAGGGCATAAGAACGGACGTCGTCGCGGTGCTTGCGGGCTGGACGGCGTGGTCCGAAGGACGTCAGAGCCCGAAGGGCATAAGAACAAGATGAGCGCGATGAACGCGACACCGATCACGGGGTCCGAAGGACGTCAAAGCCCGAAGGGCGGCAATCCTCAAATGTAGAAGAACTTCAAACTGGGAGTTCCAATGGGAACCCTGCTCCACCGAGTTGCTTCCGAGGAGTCGCTGTCCGCCGCCTGGCATGAAGTGCGCGAAAACGACCTCGACGACGGTGTGAAGAGCACTGCCGTCCAGGAATTCGAGAAGGGCGCCCTACGGCGCCTCCTTGACATCAGCGAGCAGCTGCGCGAGGGGACCTACGCCCCCGAGCCCGTGACCGCCTTCGAAGTTCCCAAACCCTCCGGCGAGGCGCGGCTGCTTGGCATCGGGACGGTCGGCGACCGTGTCGTGGAGCGTGCCGTGCTCGCGGTGATCGAACCCTGCATCGACCCGGTCCTGCTCCCGTGGAGCTTTGCCTACCGCAAGGGACTGGGTGTTCCCGACGCGGTGCAGGCACTGGCCGAGGCCCGTGAGAGCGGCAGTACGTGGGTGCTGCGCGCCGACTTCGCCGACTGCTTCGAGACCATCCCCCGGTGGCCGGTCATCACCCGCCTGCACGAACTGGTGCCCGACGCGGAGCTGTGCCTACTGGTCCAGCACTTCATCCAGCGCAAGTCCCGCGGGCCCGGCGCCCGCCGCCTGCGCCCGGGCAGCGGACGGGGCCTGCACCAGGGCAGCGCCTTGTCCCCGTTGCTGAGCAACCTCTACCTGGACTCCTTCGACCGCGCCCTGCTCCAGCGCGGCCGCCAGGTCCTGCGCTACGGGGACGACTTCGCCGTCCCCTCCGAGTCCCGCCACGCCGCCGAGCAGGCTCTGGCCCAGGCCACCGAGGCCGCCCGCGAGTGGGGCCTGGAACTCAACGCGGCCAAGTCGCAGATCGTCTCCTTCGACGAAGGCGTGCGCTTCCTGGGCCGCACCGTGGGAGGCCAGAGCAAGGCCCCTCCCGGTGAGCGGGCCAGTCCCCTGGAGGCCACCATGTACATCACCCGGCCCGGGGCACTGGTGCGCAGCCGGGGCGACCGGGTCCGGGTGGAACACAACGACACCATCCTGCTGTCGGTCAACCTCAAGCGGGTGCGCCAGGTGGTGGGCATCGGCCGGGTCGGATTCAGCACCCCGTTCCTGCACAGGGCCCTGCGCCAAGGCGTCGAACTCGTACTCCTGGACGATCTCGGCCGCTTCCAGGGGCGCCTGTCGGCAGCCCTGGGCGGAGACGTCCATGTGCGCGCCGCCCAGTACGAGGCCGCGCTGGACGGCGCCCGCGCCATGGAATTGGCGCGCGTGTTCGTGGCCGGGAAGATCGCCAACCTGCGCACCGGCCTGCTGCGCGCATCGCGCCAACGCGGAGCCCGGACCCTCGATATCGCACCTGCGGCCGAGCACCTCGCGCACGCCCGGTCCACGGCGCTGGAGACGCCCGGGATGAACGAACTCCTGGGGACCGAGGGGGCGGCCGCACGCGAGTACTTCGGCCTTCTGGGGCGGTTGCTGCCCGCCGAATGGGGGTTCACCCACCGGCGGCGGCGCCCGCCGCCCGACCCCGTCAACGCGATGCTGTCCCTGGGGTACACACTGCTGCTCAACGATGCGGTGGTGGCCTGCCATATCGCCGGCCTGGACCCCGAGGGCGGGTTCCTGCACACCCTGCGCCGCGGCCGCGCCAGCCTCGCCCTGGACCTGATCGAGGAGTTCCGTCCGCTGATCGTCGATGCCGTCGTCGCCCGCCTGCTGCTGGGCGCCAAGCTGACCCCCGCCGACTTCGAAACCCCACAGGCCGAGCGCGGCTGCCGTATGAAACCCGATGCGTTGAAGACCTTCCTGGCCGCCTACGAGACCCGCATGCTCACCCTGGCACGCCATCCCGGACTGGGGCGGCGGGTGTCGTACCGGACGGCGCTGGTGGCTCAGGCCCGGCTGCTGGCCGCGGTCATCGCCGGCGAAGAGCAGGCCTACCGTCCGCTGGCGTGGCGGTGAGGCGGGGATGGGGACGCACCCGCACCGGCGCCGCTTCTACCTGGTCTGCTACGACATCGCTGATGACGACCGCCGTGAAGAGGTCTCCGACCTGCTGTCGGGCTATGGTCCGCGCGTGCAGTACAGCGTGTTCGAGGCCGCGGTGACCGGGCCGGAGGCCTACGACGAACTCACCCGGTGCCTGCGCGGGCTGATCGAGCAGGACGAGGACCAGGTCCGCATCTACCCGCTGCGGGTCCCCGACCTGGACAAGGTCACCGTTCTGGGCAACAGGCGGCTGGAGGAGCGCGATGACTTCTGGATCCTGTGAGCGGGTGTGTACAGCCATGCCCGGGGACCGGTCGAAGAGCATGATCGCGTGCACGGCGTCGTCGTAGCTCAAGAAGCCGAAACACTGCAATATGGTGTGCGTCACCATGGTTGTCGGTGTCGGGCAGGTGGTGCCGTGCAATCGGACATCGTCAGCGCAGGTCAGATGCCGTAGAATCCGGCAAGAGGTCCGCAGGACGTCAAAGCCCGAAGGGCATAAGAACTATCACGCAGTACAGCAGCCGCAGAAGATCAGCGGTCCGCAGGACGTCAAAGCCCGAAGGGCATAAGAACCCGACAGGACGACGGAGCGGCGTGCCGTCAGCTTGGTCCGCAGGACGTCAAAGCCCGAAGGGAATAAGAACCCGATGAACACGATACGTCGGTAGCGGTTCGCCACGGTCCGCAGGACGTCAAAGCCCGAAGGGCATAAGAACATCCGGTTGGCGTAGCGCAACTTCTTCTTGACGCGGTCCGAAGGATGTCAAAGCCCGAAGAGTGGAGGATGTTTGGGGCGGGGAACGCGCTGTGAGGCGATGAGGCCGCCCTGGATGTCGTCGGGCGGCCTGCTGAATTTCTTCGCGGCGTAGCTGATTAGTGATCTCCCGCTTACGCTACGGAATCCACCTGGTGGAAGCCGATGCGCACCCCGTCCGAGGTGGCGCGCAGGTCGGTGGTGTCGCCGTCCACTTCGGCCAGGTCGAAGAAGGAGGCGCCGAAACCGTCCACGGTCCCGGTCACGGTGTTCCCGGTGTCCAGGGTGAGGGTGATGGTGTGGCCGTTTGCGGCGGTGATGGTGTCGTGGCTTCGCCGATGGTCATCTGGGCCTCCTGGCTTTCGCTGTTGCGGCAGCCAGGAGCTTGCCTCACCCCGGCGTGCTGAGCGACTCCGGAAAGAGATCTTTGAGCAGGAGAAACATGCTCTCTCCGGACTGGCATTGAGACCCCAAGGGCCCGGGAGCCGAGGTGTCTCGCCGGCCGGGCCAGGGCGGCGGGGAAGGCCGGCGAGTCCGCCGCGGGGTCGCCCCCCGGTTTCGGGGGCGGCCCTCATGCCCGCGTGTGTTCGGCAGGAGCCTGAATGCCCGCCAACGTGGTGTGCAGGCTGGCCACCACTGGTCCGAGCCGTAGCCGCCGGGCGTGTTGCAGGGCGTCTTCGGCGATGCCTCGGGCCTCGCCGCTTCGGCCGAGGCTGACCAGTGCGCCGGCGCGGACGGCCAGGGCGGCGAGCATCTCGGCGCGATCGCCGAGCCGGGCGAAGAACCCGACCGCTGGGCCGGCGGACTCCAGGGCCTCTCGGGGGTGGCCGTTGGCGGCCTGCGCCTGGCCCAGCAGGCGCAGGGCCAGGTGCTGCTGGCGCTCGTCGTCCAACTCCGCGAGTGCGCTGTGGGCGCGGCGCAGGCGGCGCAGCGCGGTGGCGTGGTCGCCTCGCTGAGCGGCTGCCTGCCCGCGCAGCCGCAGCCCGATAGCGGTCTCCCGCTCGGCCCCGGCCTGCTCGGCCGCGTGCTGGAGGCGGTCGGCGGCCTGCCCTGCGGACTCCCCGTTCGCGGTCTCGGCCTCGGCGGCCAGGGCGAGCATCGCCAGCTCGATGCGCCCATCGCCCAGCGCCTGGGCGGCGGCCAGCCCGTCTTCGGCCGCCTGTCCCAGCTCGGCGGCAAGGCCGGTGCGGTGCAGGTGCGGCCCCACCGCGCCGGCCAGGCGCCACACCGCCGCATGGTCGCCCTGGGCCGACAGGGCGCGGCCCAGCTCGACCAGGGCGCGGGCGTGGTGCTGCATCCAGTTCCAGGCGGCATCGTGGTCGATGCGGCCGGTGGGCCCGCCCCGGCCCGGCGCGGTGGCCCACGCGCACAGCTCGGCGGTGCGCAGGAACCGCCGGGCCAGCCGGGACCGGGACGCCTCCCGTGCCGGTTTCGGGAGCATCCCGGCGGCGCGGGCGCGCAGGTCAGGCGGGACCATGACCTCCTGCCCCCTCATCCGAAGCAGCCCCATGGTCCTCAGCTCCTGCAGGAGCAGCGAGCGGCGGGCACGGCTGGTGTCCAGGAGCAGGGAGCTGACCGCGGGCGGGACCCACCCGGGGTAGAGGGCCAGGAGCCCCAGTGCGGTGCGGAGGTCGTCCTCCAAGTGCTCCATCCGGTCCGTGCTCACCGCACCTCCCGTGCGAGCTGGTCGGCCACCCGGTCGGCGTCGGGCGAGCCGAGACCGGCCAGGATCTTGTGGGCCTCTTCCAGGTGCCGGCACCGGGGCTCTGTCTCGCCGCGGGCGCCGGCGATCTCGGCGAGGGCTTGCAGGGCCTGGGCCTGCTGGGGGAGGCGGCCGTGGGTGCGGGCCGAGGCCAGGGCCAGGAAGGCGCCCTCGGCGCCCTGGTGGATGCGGCCGGTGGCGATCAGCGCGGGCACGCGGCCGATGAGTACCTGGGCCTGCTGGTAGGTGTCGCCGTGCTCGGTGAAGGTGTCCAGGGCCTCGGTGAATCCGCGCAGGGCCTGGTGGTGGCGCCCGAGCGCGGTGAGGATCCGGGCCTGGGAGCAGAGTTGGAGTGCGCGTGTGTGCTGGTTGCCGAGTTCGGTGTGCAGGTCGAGGGCCTCGGCGGCGTGCGGAAGAGCCTCGGCGGGGTGCCCGGCGGCGGTGAGAGCCTCGGCCAGCACCCCCAGCGCTGTGGCGGCGCCCTGGGTGTGGTCGGTGGTGCGCCAGTGCTCCAGGGCCGCGCGGGCCGCTTCGGCGGCCTGGTCCCACTGGTGGGCGGCCGTGTGCCGCTGGGCCTGGAGCAGCCGGATGTAGGCCGCCGCGTCCGCATCGCCAAGGACGTTCGCCGAGTGCGTGGCGAGCGCAAGGATCTCCTCCCAGGCCCGCACCGGCATTGCCTGTAGGAACCATGCGGTGCAGGTGTCGGCGAACTCCACCACCGCCCGGTGGCGTCCGGTGCGGCCGGCCAGCCGCACCAGCGCCCGCACCGTCTCCCCCTCACCCGCCCACCAGGCAAGGACCGGCTCCGGATCCGCCCCGGTGGGCTCGGCGCGATCGAAGACCTCGCTCGCCCAGCGCCACCGCCACGGGTCGAGGTCGGCGTCGGCAGCGGCCGTAGCCAGAAGGTAGGCCTGTAGGAGCCGGTCGGTGGCGGCGTCGGCTTCGACCTGGGCCAGGTCGCCCGCGCGTTCGCGCGCCAGGCGGTGTGCGTCGGGGCCCATCCGCCACACCCCGGGGCCGTCCGGTCCCAGCAGGCGGGCATCGGCAAGGTGGTCGATGGTCCGGTGGGCGCCGGTGTCGTCGGTTCCGGCCAGGGCGCGCACCGCGGGCAGGGAGTAGCGGGGCAGCGGGTGCAGCCCCAGGCGGGCGAAGGCGGTCCGCGCGCCTTCGGGCAGCCGCTCGGCGGTGGTCTGAAGCTCGTCGTGCAAAGGATCCTCCAGGGGGCAGGGGTGAGTGTTCCTTGGCGGGTTGTGGGGGCTGGTGGGAAGAGCCGTCGGTCGTCGCGGCGGGGGGCTATGGATCGTTGAAGCCCAGGGCCTGCTCGGCTGAGTCGTCGTCTCCGCCGGCCCAGTAGGCATAGGCCAGTGAGTTCCGGCACCTGTCGGCCGAGGCGGCGCAGTTCCTGCGTTCGGCTGCCCTGAGGCCGGCGGTGGCCAGGTGGGCGGCGTCCTGCCAGCGGCCCGCCACGGTTAAGTAGTGGGCCCACTCCTCGGCGGCCTCGATGACGATCCGCCGGAAATGCTCCTCGTCGGCGATGGCCGGGGCGCACCGCAGCAGCGCGTCGGCGTGGGGGCGGGCATCGAACCAGTCGAGCGCTTCGGCGAAGGCGCGCCCCGCCTCGTCGGGATCGCCCCTGCCCCAGGCCTGCTCCACGGCGGCGTTGTGCTCCAGGGCGCACCCGTTGAGGTGGTCGGCGACCCGTGCGAGCCCGGAGAGCAGGTCGGCCAGGTCCAGGGGACGCACGGGGCGGCGGCCTGCCGGCTTCCACACCCCGTGGCGGGTGCGGCGCATGCTCCCGGCCTGTTCCAGCCCGGCGAGCAGGCGGGCGGCCTCAGTGTCGGAGTGGTCGAGCAGGGCGGCCGCCATGGCCACGGTCAGGGGCGGAACCATCGGGTGGCACAGCAGCGCGGTGTCGCGGTCGGTGGCTGCGCTCATGGGGCGGTCGCGTTCTCGTGCAGGAGGTGGGCACGGTGGGGCCAGTGGGGAGTGTCGGGGAGGCCGCCGGTTCTCACCGCGGACATCGCACCCAGGAGCTGGTCGGTGAAGCCGTGGATCCATTCCGCACACGGGGTGCGGGGATCGAGCAGGGGGAACTCGCGCAGCGCGCTGCGCGCGAGCACTTCGAGCACGGGAAGGCTCGCGGGCTCGGCGGGAAGGTGCAGGGCGGTGCCGGCGCGGTCCAGGTGCAGCACGGCCGCGCGGCCGTGCCCGCTCCACCGCAGGGCTGCGGGATCAAGGCAGTCAGGGGTCATTGGAGGGGTCCTTCGTGGGGTGTGGGGAAGGGGCCCGCCCCTCGGGGAAGAGAGAAAGGGGCGGGAGTCTTGGTGCTCAGCGCTGGTCGAGTCCGGCGAGCGCTTCGCGCAGCTCCTCGGCCTCGGGGCGCATGTGGGCCGCTTCGGCCAGCTCCAGCGCTGAGCGCAGGTGCTCGCCCGCTGAGGCGTCGTGCTGTGCGTGGGCGGCGCGGCCCAGTTCGCGGTGCGCGGCCACGAGCTGGTGGACGTGCCCGGTCTCCTCGGCGATGCCCAGCGCCTGCTGTGCGGCCCGGCGTGCCTGGTCGGGCTGTTCAAGGTCGAGGTGCGCCTGGGCGGTCCCGATGAGGACGTGGGCTTGCTGGGTGGTGTCACCCGCCTCCTCCACGGCGGCCAGCGCCAGGCCGTAGGCATCGACGGCGGCTTCGGCACGGCCGTCGGCTGCCAGGGCTTCGCCGAGGAACCTTCGCTGCACGCCGAGTTCGCGGGTGCTTCCGGGGGCGGCCTGGCACAGGGAGACCGCCTCCTGGCAGCACTCCACCGCCGCCCCGGTGAGCCCCAGCTCGCGCAGCGCCGAGCCCAGGTTCTGCCAGGCACTCGCCTCAGCGAGTCGGCTATCGGCCTCGTGCGCGTATCCCAGGGCGCGGCGGGCGGCATCGGCCGCCGCATCGAAGTCGCCCCTGGCCATGAGCCGGACGTGGTCCATCAGCGCCACGGCCGCCTGCGGCCCCGGCGAGCCCAGCGCGTTGGCCGAGGCCGCCCCCACCGAGCAGGCCAGCTCCCACAGGCGGACCGGGCGGCGGGCGTGCAGCCAGGTCTTGAGTGCCTCGGCGATCGCGCACACCTGGGCGTGCAGCCCGGCCTCGTGCGCGGCCCTCAGGACCCCCTCCACGAGGGCTTCGTTCTCGTCGAACCAGGACAGCCCCTCGTCCCTGCCGTGGAATAGGCCGGTGGGGACCTGCACGGTGCCGGCGCACAGCCGCAGGGTGCGGTGGGGGTTGGCGGCGGTGTCGGCCGCGGTGGCCGTGGAGGCCGTCCACTCGGCCAGACGGGCCAAAGCCGCCCCGGCGGCGCCCGGGGCCAGCTCGCCGGCGGCGCGCCTCGCGCACGCGGCCACCGGCTCTGGCATCCGCCACGAGGCGGTGGGGCCGGGTTCGACCAGGTGCGCGGCGGCCAGAACCTCCAGGTGCTGGTGCGCCAGGTCCTCGCGGGTCCCGGCGAGCGCCGCGGCATCGGCGGCCCCGATGCGCGAGCGCGCGGCCGGGTGCACCCCAAGCAGCGCGAAGAGTGCGCGGGCTCCGTCCGGGAGGGCCTGGACGGTCTCGGTGATCCTCTCGGCCATGGCGGCCTCCTCGGTCTCGGTCAGGAAGCGGAACGTGCGAGGCGGGGCGATCTGGAAGGCGTCGGCGGGGCGCAGCAGCAGCCGCCCGGCCACGGCCGCCACGGCCAGCGGCATCCCGGCGCACCCGGCCACCAGGGACAGGTCGGCGGGTGCGCGGCCGTGGAGCAGGCGGCCGAGCAGCTCGGCTGCGTGCCGGGCCGACAGCGGGCCCAGGCGCACCTGGGCCGCGCCGTCCAGGGCCAGGTCGGGCAGGTGGAGGCGGGAGGTGGCCAGCAGAAGGCACTGTCGGCCGGAGGGGATGAGCGGGCGGAGCTGGCGGGCGCTGGTCGCGCCGTCCGCGACGACGAGGAGGCGCCGGTCGGCGGCGGCCGTCCTCCACACCGCGGCCCGCTCCGCCGCCGAGGCGGGAAGGGCCGATCCGGGGATTCCAAGGGCGCGCAGTGCCGCCCCCAGCACGTCGCCCGGCGGGGCCGGGCGCGCGGTCCCGCCGAGGTCCGCGAAGACCTGCCCGTCCGGGTAGGAGCCTTGGATGCGGTGGGCGAACTCGACGGCCGTCGCGGTCTTGCCCACCCCGCCCAGTCCCGTGAGCAGCAGCACCGGCACCTCCGAGCGGGGGCGGGCGTGCAACTCCTCCAGCCGGTCGAGCACCTCGGTCCGGTTCACCAGGACCGGTGGGCGCCGGGGGAGCTGGCGCGGCACCACAGGCCCGGTTGTGGGGGCGGTGGTGATGGTGACCGGACCGTTGATGCTCCCGGCCTGCACGGCGATGCCGTCCACCGGTCCGACGTCGTTGCTCATAGGGGCCTCAAGGAAAAGGGGGGACGGGGGCTTCACTGGGCGGATGCGTGGGCGGGCCGGGCCGCGTCGAGGGGGTCGGTGAGGCGGCTCAGGTGGCCGAGGATCTGCACCGCCGCGGATTCCAGGTCAGAGGGGTCACGGCCGGGGTCTCCGGTGTCGATGTAGGCCCACCCCTGGCGGGTCGGGTACCGCACGAGCGGCGGGCAGGCGACCACGACCAGGTACGGCTCGTCGAAGAGGATGAGCGCGCCCTCGGGGCGGGGCTCGGCCACGATCCGGCAACGGGCTCCATGCCGCACCAGGTGCCGGTGCAGAGCGCGGATCAGGTCGGCGGCGCACATCGCAAGCTCCGTCGGGTGGTGGTGCCCGCCCGAACCCGGGACGGGTCGGTGGCGGTCGACCGGGGCCGGGCGGGAGCGTGGGCGGCCCGGGGCCCCTCACCCCCGGGCCGGGGCGCGGCGTCCCCCAACGCCGCGCCGCCTTCCTCCACCACCGCGCGTTGGGTGCCGGCGGCGAAGGTGTCCAAAGGCCACTGCTCCGCAGTGACTGCGGGAGCCTGGGGGTGAAGCGCCAGCCAGGTGCGGACGAGGGCGGTGAGCTCGGCCCACTGCCCACCCAGGGGGCGGTTACAGGGACGGATGTTCCGCTCGATCCACGCCGAGCACGGTCCCGGGACACTCATCGCCGAGGACTCCGCAGGTACGCCTGCACGCCGGACAGGAAGCGGTACCGGCGGATGCACCGCCCGCCCCGGAAGAGCCGGTACTCGTTCCCGGTAGGAACCGGCAGGCGGGTGAGCCGCAGCCCCGCCCGCTCGGCTCGCTGCGCCGCCTCGGTGAACGCCTCGTCCAGCAGCGGCTCGTTCACGCCACACCTCCGGCCGGAGCGGCGTTCCCCTGCGCCCGCAGGTCCTTTTCGGATCGCTCTACGCGCACCAGGGCCGCGGCGGCGACGGGGGACTCGGCCTTGATGGTGTCCTGCAGGCCGGCGGCCCGCTCCTCCTCGGTGAGGGGAATAGCGCGGGTGGCCACGAAGGCACGGTAGTCGGGGGCGCTGGGGTCGTGGTCCAGGTTCCATCCCGGGTGGTCGAGCTTGAACCGGCGGCAGATCGTGTAGATGCCGCCGGGTTCGTCCGAAGGGCTGCCCTGACAGGTCGGGTTGGGGGTAGATTCCAAGGCTTCTCACCTCGTGTGCAGGTGGGTCCGTGCCCCCGGGTGGTCGCCGTCACCGCGGGGGTTCCGTGTGTTACGACGATGGCGCTTCCGTTCCTACAGCGTCTATGAATGCTCCCTTAAAGCAAACTTCTGAAAGCGGTAGGGGTTTACAGTGCTTGAGAAGTGCTACATAGTTTTCCCATGGTTCTATCCCCCCAACTGGCGCGGAAGCGCTTCGGTAACGAAGTTCGCCGGCAACGCGATCTAGCTGGGATAACGCAGACACAGCTTGGTCGGAGGGCGAACCTCTCGCAGGCGTTCATCGGAGCCATTGAGCGCGGAGAGAAGGCTCCGAAACGAGACAAAGTGGTCTTGGTAGACGCGGCCCTTAACACCAAAGAGTCGCTGCTGTCGCTATGGGACTCCCTCTTCAGTCCGAATGGGCTGAGTGCTTACTACCGAGACATCGCGGTTCTAGAGCGCGAGGCGTCGGAGATCCGTGAGTACCGCTTGTGCGCTCTTCCAGGGCTTCTGCAGACAGAGGAGTACGCTCGCGCGTTCATCCGCGTTGGCCGCCCGGCGGCATCAAGCGAGCAGGTCGAGGAGGCTGTCAGGGCCCGCATCGGACGCCAGAGTGTTCTGGACGCGGAGAAGTCCCATACGATCTATGCCCTCGTCCTGGACGAGGCGGTGCTGCGCCACGTCGTCGGCGATCCTGAGATCATGGCCCGGCAGCTCGAACGCCTCCTGGCGGTAGCCCGACAGCCCAACGTCTCAGTGCAGGTCATACCCTACGGAACGCGCAACCACCCAGGGCTCGACGGTTCGTTCCTCCTTATCACGGTGCCCGAGAGGGGCCAGGTGGTATACACCGAGACGCGCGCGTCAGGAACACCTGTGGAGGACAGCGCAACGACCAACGACTACGCCCGCGTCTTTGGAGATCTGCGAGGTGCAGCACTACCCGGTGAGGCATCGCAGGACTACATCCGGAAGATCATGGAAGAGTACGCCAGATGATGAAGAACTCCTGGACCAAGTCCAGCTACAGCACCGGCGGCGGTGGGAACTGCGTGGAGTGCCGTTCCGTGGGGGAGACGGCGCAGGTCCGCGACTCCAAGAACCCCAGCGGTGACCAGCTGGAATTCCCCGCAAGTGTTTGGTGGTCTTTCCTGAGCGCCCTCAAGGAGCGGGAGCTCTAGACCACCACGCCTTCACCTCTTGGGTACAGGCTCGGCCCCACACCCGCGGACCTGGTGTGGGGCCGATGCTGCAGACGCGACGTTACCCCTCACTGCCAGAGGAGTCAGCCCAACGTGCGACCAGACCAGGCCATTCACGTCAGAGGGCGTCGTGCCTGCCCGGTATTACCGCCTTCCCCTAGGCGTTCCTCCCTCTCCCGCTTCGGATGCCGCTTCACCGGCTCCAGTCCAGGTACAGCACGCTCTGGTGCTTGTCGATCCGCCGCCCTTGGGCGGAAGGCGCGTCCACGGTGCTTTTGGCCACCGTCGCGGTGAGCCAGTCGCCGCGATCGCGGCCCCAGGCCCGGATGTTCTCGACAAGGCGTGCGCACAGCTCCTGGGCGGCCGGGCCGTGGCCGATCGCTCCGAGCTCGGTGCGCTTGCCCTCCTGAGGGGCGTCGAGTGGCCGGTGGGCGAGGTAGGCCAGTGAGGCCCCCTCGGCCAGGGCGGGGGTGAGCATGGGGATGACCGGTTCGGCCCGCCCGCTGTCCACGGCCTCGGATGTGGCGGTGATGCGGCAGGTTCCGGCGTCGTGGACGGCCAGGCGCCCCCAGATCCCGTGCAGGGGCTCGGAGTCGATCTGCGTTCCGGACCAGGCCTCACTGCGCGGAGTCTCCAGCACGCCCTTGAGTTTCTCGGCGGTGATGCCCTGGTCGTCGTCGCACCGCAGGGTGACTCCGCCGCCGAGGTCGATGTCGATCTCGCCGTCGTCGTTGCGCATGGCGATGAACCCGCAGAGCTGCACGTCGCGACTGCGCATCGCCCCGTTGCTCTCCTCCTCCAGGGCGAAGGAGCGGGTGGTGCCGCGGAACCGCAGCGGCACCACCAGCACGCCGCCCTCGGCGAGCTGGTCGAACCACGCCCCCGGGATGTCCCAGCTTCCGGCGGTCACGATGATGCGGTCGAACGGAGCCGTATCGGGCGCCCCCTCCTCGCCGTCGCCCTCCACCAGGCGCACGCCCTCGATCCCGGCCCGCTCCAGGGCCTTGCGGCTGTGGGCCACGGCGTCGTGATCGATGTCGATCGTGGTCACGCGGGCGCCCATCGCGGTGAGCAGGGCGGCGTTGTAGCCGGTGCCGGCCCCGATTTCGAGGACGCGCGCGCCGGGCTGCACGTCGAGCTGGTCCAGCATCATCGCGACGATGGTCGAGGTCGACGCCGAACTCAGGCACTCCCCGTCCGGACCGAGCTTGGTGGGCACGTTCTTGTCGGCGTAGGCCTCTCCCAGGTCGGCGTCGGGGAGGAACAGGTGGCGCTCGATGGTGCGCAGCGCCTCCTCCACCCCGGGGCCGGTGGCCCATCCGCCCTCGCGGATCCGGTCGACGAGTCGCTGCCGCATCTGGGCGGCGCTTTCGGTAGAAGCCAACTCTCTCCTCATTCTCCTTGGTCGCTGACGGTCGGCTAAGCGGTGAGCAGGCAGGCGTCCCACGCACTGTTCCGGGTGGTAGAGCAGAGCGTGAGCGCCTTGCCAGAGGAGCCCTCCAACAGCCCGGAGCCGGTGCAGGAACCGGTGCGGACCCGGCCTTCCAGGTCGGGCAGGAGGGCGGTGAGTCTGGTCGCGGGGGCGTCCTGGGCGGCGCGCCGCAGGACCTGCAGGAGCCCGGCCCGCCCGTGGCACAGGGAGCCGTCCAAGTGGTCGATGCCGTCGGTGGCGAGCGCGCAGGCCACGAGTGCGTCCTCGGCGCAGCGGCGGCCCGCCTCGTCGCCGGTGGCGATCGCGGCGATCTGGCGGGCGCGGGCCTGCCCGGCTGCCCCGTAGCACCAGGACAGCGGTTTCGGGTTCGCCTCGGTCCCGCCCCCGGCGCCGTACTGGGCTCGCCCCACCCACCGCGGCCACCCCTCGGGGCCGGTTCCCGGCGTGCGCCAGGTGTCGGCGAAGCCGGTGATCCTGCCGATCGCTTCCCGCGCGTGTGGGATGTGCACGCCCCGGCGCAGGGCGGTCCCCAACAGGGCGAGGGGGCCGCAGATCCCGTGGGCCAGGCCGAGGTTGCCGTGCCCGCCGGGGTAGTGATCGGCGGGGTGGCCGGAGGGGGCGTCGAGGGTCCACCATCCGGGCACCTCTTCGCCTGCGTGGCGCACCGGTTCGGTCAGGCGCAGCAGGTAGTTCAGGACGGCCGTTGTGGCCGCCCCGGTCGGGCGGCGCGCCAGCAGCAGGGCGCCGATCCCGGTCAACCCGGCGATCAGGTCGTATTCGCGCATGCGGGGCAGCAGGCCGGCGTCGATGCGGTCGTGGGCATCCCCGACCCGGCGCAGCGCCAGCTCCTCCACGGCCTCCTCCACTCCTGCGGGCACCGGGGCCCCGGCGGTGTGCAGGACGAAGGCCAGCGCGGGCGCCCCGCAGAACAGCCCCGCCTCGGGGTGGCGGGACACGGGCGACCGGGTGGCGGCCGCCAGCCAGGCCTGCGCCGTCTTCCTGTCGCCGCACAGCAGGTGGAAGAGGGCGGGACCGAGGGCGCCTGCAGCCAGCGACTGGCCCCACGCCGGAGCCGGATCCTGCTCAGGGGGCGCGCTCAGGACGTCGGCCTCGTCCTGCGTCAGCCCCCTCATCGACCCTCCTGGTGGCGCGCGGCCCGGGACAGGGCGGCCTGGCGGGCGGTGCGGGGCCTGGGCGCGCGGATCGTGCGGCCGGTCGATGAACCACCGCGTTCCGGCCTCGGCGCTGCCGCAGAGCCCTTCGGCCAGGCGGATCATCCCCGCCGCCGCCATGGCCCGCAGATCACCCCCGCCCTCGGTGCGCAGGCGGGCCGCCACGGCCGCCGAGTCGGCGGCGAACACCTTCTCGGCCGCCTGCAGGAGCGGGCCCTGGCCGTACCGGCCGATCTCGGGGAAATAGGTGTCGAAGGCGAGCCGGGTCGCCACACCCTGCGAGCGCAGCCCTTCGGCCCAGGCGCCCAGGACGCCGGCGAACCTGCCCGCCTGCTCTGGGCCGTCGACGCGCAGGCGCAGCCGCACATGGTCGGGATCGCCCGGGGCCCGGAAGCGGATGAACCACCACTCCGGACCTCCGAGGTCGTCGAGAAGGCGGGGGAGGTGGTCGGCGATGATGTCGCGGTGCCGCTCGGGGTGGGCGTAGACCTTGGCGTACAACCACCCGCCCCCAGGGCCCGCTGGGAGGTGCCCGCGCTCGCGGTCGGTCGTGGCCGGCACCGGCGTGCCGTCCAGGGGCGAAGGCGACGGCGCTTTGGTGCCCACCAGCGGGATGATGACCTCGTGGGCGTGGCCGCCCACCCATCCGGTGTCCTCTTGTTCGTGGGTCTCGGTGAGCAGCGCGTTGCCGTGGCGCTCCACCCTCCTGCGCATCAGGTCGGCGTGAGCGGGCCGGTCCAGGTCCACCCGGAGCGCCTGGTCGCCCTCGGCCAGCTCCACCAGACGGGGGAGGCCCCAGGTGCGCCGCCACACCTCCAGCGCTGCCGCCCAGTCGGACCACGGCGCACCGGGGGCGGGCAGGTCGGCGGACTCCAGGCGCCAGCGCGCCGGGGACAGCATCGCCCGGCCATAGCGCACGCGGGGAAGGAAAGGCAGGCGGCGAGCCTGCCCCCACTCGAACCGGGTCAGCTGCGCCGAGCACCCCCACGGCAGGTTCGCCAGGAACCTGGCCAGCGGCGGCGCCTGAACGTCCAAGGCGACCCCGTGAAGGACCTGCGGCTCGATGACACGGCCGGTCGGGGGGTGCACCAGGTGCAGTCGGCGTTCGTCGGCCAGCACCGCCAGCTCCCCCGGCTCGATCACACCGTGCCGGTTCAGGTCCGGGTGTGCCCCCACGGGGATGATGTGGTCACAGAACCGAGGGGTGCGCGCGACGTTGGCGGCGCCGGCTGAGAGCGGGTGGAACAGCACTTGCGCACCCACCGCCCCCTCCACCGCGGGTGGGAGGTCGCCGAGCAGGCGGGCCAGGTCCGAATCAGGGGCGGTGAAGCGGCCGGTCATCGTGCCGATGGCGCGGCTGGGGCGCACCCGAACGGTGAACTCGCCGCTCTCGATCGCCTCCATCGAGGACGCGCGCACCTGGGCGGCGATCTCCAGGTGCGGCGGCGGGGCCGCGACCGGTCCTCCCACCGCCAGGTCCTCGACCGCTGCATCGTCCAGGACCACCTCCCTGTCCCCGCGGGCCACGGCGCGCTGGGCCAGCGAGAGAAGGCGCTCCTCGCGCTCGGGCGGATCCGAGGCCGGCACCGGCCGAAGGCTGCCGGGGTAGCCCGCCGGCATCCCGATTCCGCTGTCCGGGTGCACCAGGTCGGCCAGCGGAACCAGGACCCCGGAGCCGTAGCGGTGCATGAACTGCTCGTAGAAGTCGCGCCAGACCGGGTGCCCGCGCGGTTGGGGAGAAAGGCGCAGCAGCGCCCCGGCTGCGGCCTCGGCCTCTTCGGCCACCCGCCGGGGAATGCGCACATCGCAGTCCAAGCCCAAGTCCAGCACCAGCGCCCCGGAGGTGGAGGCGGCGTGCGCTCCGGCCTGTTCGACGGTGTGCTCTCCGGCCACCTCCATCACCGCGCGCAGCGCACCGCCCTGCCCTGGAGTGCCCTCGCCGTGATCAGCGCGTTCGGCCACGGCGAGGGCCTGAGTCGCAGGTCCGGCGCCGACGACCGAGGGGCGAAGAGCCGAGGCCAGGAAACCGGCCTCCAAGAGGCCCGCGACCAGCTTGCGCACCGCAGCGGACGGGGCGCCGCCGAGAACCACGCAGACCCGTTCGACCAGATCATCGACCGTGAGGGGAACGGCCGCTTCGGCGAGTACGGCCCGCACCGGGGCGGTGGCGTCGACCTCCACACGCGACTCGCCCGCCTGGCGCGCGAGCCGAGCACCGCGCGCGTGCACGGTGTTGTCCGCCACCACCGCCACCGTGCCCAGCAGGTCCGGGCGCGATTCCAGCTCGCGGGCGGCGCGGGAGCACCAAGCCGCATCGGGCCGCACCACTACGCGGTGGTCGTCGCCCCAGGCGGCCTTCGCCTCCCCGGAGGCGGCGAAGGCGGCGGTGGCCCATCCGGCGAACAGCCCGAACGGGGTCGGCCGGTTGTGGGCCCGCAGCAGGTAGCGCACCAGCGAAGTCACCGCCTTGCGGGCCCGCTTTTCGGAAAGGCGGCCGGACACCAACGCGTCCAGTGCACCTGCCAAGGAAGGAGAAGCGGCACGTACACCGGGCGCCGCGGGATGGTGCGGCCACACCCCAGCCGACCACGCGCGCAGCTCACCGGCGTCGCCGCAGGGAAGATCGGGCCACGAACACGGCGCCAGCGATTCAGGGGCGCGGGCAGCCCGCAGCAGCACCGGACCGGCATGGACGAAGGACGAAGGCACGGCCCACCTCACAACCGTAGGAACAGGAAGAACCCCGCAGGTGTGGGCCGCCCCGACGGGCGGCCCACACCTGCGGCGTCACCCGTTGCTGTTGGCGCACGCGCTCTCACAGGTCTGACCGCACCCATCAGAGGTGTCGCAGGGCACCAGACCGTCCGGCGGGACCGCCTCGGCGACCAGCCGGACGTTCAGCTCGAACCCCTCACCCCACACATCGGCGGCGGACAGGGGCGGGGCCGGGTCACCGGCGGCACGAGAAACAACGGAGGGGGAGGGCGCGACAGCCATCGAGGCTCCTTCCGACACGGGGGTAGGCAACGCCCCCGGCAGCGGGAAAACGGCAACACGGCCGCCCTCTGCTCACTCTCCAGGGGCGCCGACCACCGTAGAGCGACGGCTTTCGCGAAGACCGGAAAGTTTCTCGGAGTTTCTCCAGGGGGCGGGCCGAGTTCGTCCGGGTTCTCAGTACGGGCCCAGTGCCGAGCGCGCTGCGGCGATCAGCCGGTGCGCCCGGTGCCCGTAGACGGCCACCTCGGCGAAGGAATCCCAGGCGCGCTCGTACACCTCGATGTCCGCGGAATCCTCCAGCCACAGCTCCGCGTTCAGGTTCTCCACCGTCACCAGACGCTCGTCATAGATCCAGAACCCGTGGGCGATCGGGATCGGCAACTGGGCAGAGAAGGGCACGATGCCCAGCTCGACCGTGTCCAGCCCGAGCAGCCCGGTCAGGCGGTCGAGCTGGCCCGCCATCACCTCCGGCGGGCAGATCCGCATGTACAGGGCCGCTTCCCACAGCACGAAGCGGAACCGCCGCCCCGGCTCGTACAACAGCTCCTGGCGGCGGATACGCGCCCGCACCGCCTCGTCAGTGTCGCGCGGGGAGCGGTGGAAGGCCGAACCGGCAGCGAACATGCACCGCGCGTACTCGGCCGTCTGGAACAAGCCCGGGATGCACGAGTCCTGGAAACCGCGAAAGACCAGAGTGCGCTGCGATTCGGCAAGCCCGGCCTCCTGGCGCGCCCGGTGGCCGCTGGCCAACTGGCGCCGCCAGGTCCGGTAGCGCGTCTCCATCGTGCGCAGCAGGGAGACCAGCTCACCAGCCGCCTCGGAACAGCCGCACGCGTTCGCCCAGGCCTCCAGATCGGCCTGGGCGGCGGTCTGGCGCCCGTTCTCCAACTTGGAGACCTTCGAATGCGCCCACCCGAGCGAGGCCGCAAGCTCCCGCCCGGTCAGCCCGCTCTCGGTGCGCAGCTCCCGCAGCCGCGTCCCGAGAGCGAGCCGGGCCTGCTGGAAATCGGTGCTCACCGGGGCAGGAACGCCTCCGCCGGTCGGGCGTAGTGCCAGGCCGCATCGCGGATCTGGCACCCGCGCAGCACCAGCTCCGCATCCTCGCGTAGCTCCATCCCGAGTGAGCGGTCCCCGTCGAATGAGAAGACGCCGATCGTTCGGGAGTCGAAGAGCCAGAAGTCGAAGTGCGGCCCATGGGGGAGCAGACCCTGTTCGGCGCGGGGAAGGTAGCGGATGTCCTCGCCCGCGTCGATGTTGTCGGTGACCTCGGAGAGCATCCAGCGCTGGTAGTCCGTGGGCGGGTCGTCGATGATCCGCACCCGCTCGACCCGCTTGCCCTCGCCTTCGAGCTTGCGCATGGCCACCAGCCACGGCCGGTCGAGGTCGGGCTCGGGTTCCTCTCCTTGCAGCCACGCCTGGAACTCCGCGGTTTCGGAGGGCACCCCGTAGGTGCCGCGGGTCTCCAGGCGCCAGGCGGTGTGGGCGAAGCCCTCGGTGAAGAACTCGGTGATGGCGGGGCCGGTCAGGCGGGCCACGTCACTCCTTGGGCGCGTACTGGGTGATCAGGGCGCGGGGGACCACGACGAAGGCCTCGCCGGCCTTGATGTGCTTGAGCTGGGCGATGGCATCCGGGTCGGTGAGCTGGTCGCCCTGCACGACGATGTCGCCGTTCTCGTTCTCGTACAGCGTGGGGCAGTCGCCGTCGCGGGACGTCGAGCCGAGCATGCGCAGTCTCATATGAGAGCTCCTCTCGCTGGGGGCCTGCATGGTAGCCACGGCTCTCGTGCGCGGACGAGGCGTGAGTACGGGCCGACCGTGGTTCCGGGCATCCCGAATGGCTGATGTGTACGCAGGGTGATTTGAACCCGGTGCCCGGTTTCCGGGTCTACTGGTGGCGGCGTACCGCCCTCTGGCACACAGGTGAGGCCGGTCGGTGGATCCGCCTTCCGTTACCGGAGGTATCGCGGGACCCCGAAACACCCCGCCCCGAGGAGAGGACGCACATGCAGCCACCAGCGCGTAAAGCTCTAGCGCAGGCCAAGCACACGGCGGTGCACCTGGAGATGCGCGACGCCTACATGCCGGACGACCGCGGCTTCATCTCCTGGCAGCGGGGGCACCGCCTCGACCCCGACGACCGGGCCTCGTGGTGGGGAGGGTGGCACGACGCGGTTCGCGATGCGGTCGAGCGCGGTGTGAGCGTGCGGCGCGCCCGCATCGTCTCCGAACCCATCAGCGACTACATCCGCTACGAGTACGACCTGACCTTCACCAACCTCGCCGCCGGGGAGAAGGTCCGGTGGCTGCCCCGGCGCCACGCGGCCGACATCGCCCTGCCCGGCACCGACTTCTGGATCTTCGACGACGCCCAGGTGCTCTTCCACCACTTCACCGGCGAGGGCCACCTGGACGAGGACGGGCGTGAGTACACCGACGACCCCGCCACGGTGAAGCTGTGCGCCGACGCCTTCGAAGCGGTGTGGCGCCGCGCGGTCCCGCACGAGGAGTACCGGCCCCGCTAACCGGCACCGATCATGGCCGAATCTGCCTCCTCAAGCGCCCAGCAGGCCCGGCAGGCTCTGGCGGACCGACTCGCCGCCCGCTGCGGATGGCACCCCTCCAAGTCCTCCCGCATCATGCGCGGATGCACGCCTCCCTACGTCAGCCTGGGCGTGGTCCCTATGCGCGCCGACCGGGGCCGCATGCCCGTGGAAGGCTTCTGGATCTTCGACTCCGCACAGGTCAACGTCGAGCTGGTCTCGGGGCACCTCACCATCACCCAGCCCAGCGAGATCGCGATGTACGCCGACACCTTCGCCGAACTGGCCGCGCTGGCGCTCTACGGCGAGAGAGCGCGAACACTGATTGCAGCCGCCCGGGATTCCCGGGAGTAAGTGGCCGGGGCTCTATCCCCGGCTGAGCAGAACGTTAGTGGTATGGATCAGACCTGGTAGGCCTCGTGCGGGATAGCGCGCTTCCATACCGTGTCGAACGCGGCCGCGCAGAGCTTGACCACGGCCGCCTCCTCGACTATCTCGCATCCCAGCATGGACCCGTCGCCACCGAAGTGGTTCACGCGCACCACCTGGCCGTCGAAGAGCCAGAAGTCGTTGCCGGGGAACGCGATATCGGTGGCGCGCTTCCGCGGCAGCCACCGGACCTGCTCACCCGCGATCAGGTTGGCCTGGGTGATGTAGTGCTCGTACCGGATGTACTCGGATACCGGTTCGGAGACCACCCGGGCCCGGCGGACGGCCACGCCCCGCTCTACGGCGTCGGCGACGGCCTGGTAGTAGGGGTGCCACCATGCGTCCCGGTCCTGCCAATCAGTGCGGTGGCCGTTCCGCCAGGCCTCGAAGTCCTCCTTCTCGTCCCCGACGGCGTAGGCGTCGCGCATCTCCAGGTGCACGGCGCTGTACGTGCACTGCGCCAGCATGTCGACGAACGCGGGCACGCTCTGCCGCATCACAGGCCCCCTCAGCGGATCGACCATCCGGGCTGCCATCCGGACGATGCTCTCATGGGGGCGGGACCGGGCCTGTGGCCTGGCAGCTCTGCTGTTTCTCCGCGTCGACCTTCCATCCCTGAAGAACGAAGTCGCCGGTGGCATCGCCGTGGATTGTCCAGCGGGTGTTATTCACCCCAGACACCTTATGAGTTCGCTGTCCGGCCGCAGCCAGGGAGTAGCTGCTGCGGGGCGCAGACGACTTGCGGCGCCCTCACTCCGAAGACGTATTGGGGCAGGGCAGGCAAGTCAGGTGTGGAGTGCATGTCGGATTGGCCAATCGTTTGTGCTGGTCATGGCGTTGGACATGCACGTTCCGTGGTGTAGGCGACAGTTTTCGTCACTGTGAGTCGCTGGAATCCGGTTGTGGGGCCTGTGGGGCGGGGTTAGAGTCATCAACGTTTTCGGAGAGTAATTGGTTGATTGCTTAACGAGATGAGGGTTGGGTATGCGCTCGGCTGCCGTATTCGTCGCTGGGGGGCTCGTGGCGTTGGCCGGGTGCACTTCGTCGCAGCCTGCTGAGAAGCCGGAGGCGGAGTCGTCCACGAGCGCGCCAGATACTTCAGGTGCCGAGGAGCGTGCCCTTGAGGCCTATGAAGGGATGATGCAGGCGCTGATCGACGGGTCGCACGAGGGGGCCACGGAGAACCCCGAGATCGACTGGTACGCCAAGGGGCAGGCGGCCGAGCTGACGCAGGAGATGCTGCTCGGAGTCAGAGCCACGGGCGAGCCGAAGATGGCTCCCGAGATCGGCGAGGTCGACTTGGAAGGCGACCCACCGACCGTTGTTGTCGAGGACTGCGTCGACGACAGCGAGTGGCAGATCCTCGAGGAGGACAAAGACACGATCGTGGGCGAATGGCAGGAGGGCGGCAAGCCTCGCCCCTTCACCGCCACGGTCACAGAAGAAGCCGGTACATGGCAGGTGGAAGAGCTCTGGCTCGGTGACTACGGCGAATGCGAGTACTGACCGCAAGTTGTGGACTGGTGCTGTGCCTCGCGGGACTTCCGGTGACAGCGGTGAGCTCGGCCGCAGCGGACATCAGCGGAGGATTCACTGGGGGGACCCGGTGCACAGGAGGAGCGTGCGAGCTGAGCGCACGTTCGGAACGCAGCGGTGCAGGTGGGTCGGCGCCTTCGCCTGACAGTAGGGAAGACGCGGATCCTGCAAGGGCAGTGGCCGTGCCGAAGACGGTCTGCACTGATCCTGTGAACGGCGAAGGGCGCTGCCAGACGATGCTGCGTCGGCCGGGAAGCGGAGAGGAGGGGCCGCAGGTTGACTTCGCTGCGTTGGCGGAGGAGGCCAGGGCCGAGTTGGTGCTGCCGAAGCCGGCCGTGGGTGGGGCTCCTCCGCTCGGGGGGCAGCAGGTGGTGCAGTTCCCGACCTGGTTGTGGATCGATCGGGAGCAGTGGGAGCCGCGTACAGCCCGCGCCGAGGTGAGCGGCGGTTCGGTCGAGGTGACGGCCGCCCCGAACGAGGTGGCCTGGGACATGGGCGACGGGAACACGGTGCGCTGCTCGGGGCCGGGCACGGCCTTCCGGTCGGGGGTGCACGAGCCGGGTACGCGCTCGCCGGACTGCGGCCACGTCTACACCGCCTCCTCGAAGAACCGGACCGGGCGCGATCAGGTGGAGGCCCGGCTGGTGTGGCAGGTGGAGTGGTCGGCCACCAACGGGCAGGGCGGGGCGATGGAGCCGATGGAGACCTCGGCGAGCAGGACGGTCGAGGTGGTGGAGGTCCACTCGCTGGTGACCGAGGGCTGAGTCCCGAAGCGCTGGCCGGCGGGGGGAGTTGAAGGGGGACGGGTGAAACGGGACGAGAACGCGGATAAGCATCCTATGACAGGACGAATCGCGGTGAGGAGGTCCTGGCGGTGGGCGGCCGGGGGAGTGGGGATGGTCGCGCTCGGCGCGCTGGCGGCGGCCTGGAGCATCACCGCCGCGACGGAGAAGGCGCCGGTCGCGGTGGCGGCCCGGGACGTGCCGGTAGGCCAGGTGATCAGTGAGCGGGACCTGGTGTTCGTGGAGGCGGCGGGCCTGCCGGAGAGCGGGTTCCCGCAGGGCGGGGCCGAAGAGGTGGTGGGCCGGCGGACGGCGGTGCCGCTGCGCGAGGGCACCCCGGTTCCCGCCGGTGCGCTGAGCGATGGCGAGTGGCCGCGTGCGGGGCGCGCGGTGGTGGCGGCCTCGCTGCCCGAGGCCGCGGTCCCGGCCGGGGCGCAGATGGGCACCCAGGTGCAGGTGGTGCTCACCGGAGCCGCCGAACCCGTAGCCGACGCCGACGAGGGCGAAGACGGGGAGGGCGAAGGCGCAGGTGGCGCGGTTCCGGGGCGGGTGCACGCCCTGCGCACCGGCGCCGGGCCGGGCGGGGACGAGACCCTGGTGCACCTGAACGTGAGCGAGGAGGACGCCCCGGCGGTGGCCTCTGCCGCCTCGTCGCAGTCCCTGCGCTTGGCCGTGGTCTCCGGCCTGCCCGCCGTGGAGAGCGAAGAAGAGGGGGAGCAGAAGTGATCGTCTCGGTGTGCTCATTGTCCGGGGCGCCGGGCGTGACGACGCTGGCCGCCGCGCTGACGGCCGCCTGGCCCTCCACTCCGCTGACCGTCCCGGTGATGGTCGAGGCCGACGCCTCGGGCGGGGACGTCAAGACCTGGCACCGCCTCAGTGCCGAGCCGGGGCTTGCCTCGCTCGCGGCGGCCAGCAGGCGCCCCAACCCTGATGTGGCCGACGGGGTGAACCCGCTGCTGGAGTACGCAAACGAAACCGCTTCCGGGTTCTACGCGGTGACGGCCGAAGCGGCGGCCCACCACTGCGAGGGAGCCGTCTGGCAGCTGGGACAGCGCCCCTGGCTGCTCAAGAAGGCCGGGGCCGCCGTCGCCGACCTGGGCCGCATCACCCCCAGGGGGCCCGGGCTCGGACTGCTGGGCGCCAGCACCGCGGCCGTCATCGCCGTCGAGGAGGCCCCCGCCCAGCTTGCGCGTCTGGCGGCCTGCACGGTGCTGACCACCGCGTTGGAGGAGGCGGGCGTACGGGTTGGCCTGGCTGTCGCCGGGGGCGGTGACCGGTTCAGCGACGCCGAGATCTGCGCTCAGACCGGGCTGCCCGTGTGGGCGCGCATCCCCCGCGATGCTCTGGGCGCGGCCTTTCTGCGCGGGGAGGAGCTGCCCGCCGGGCGCACGGTGTGGGCGCGGGCCCGCTCCTGGGCGCGCGAGCGGCGCGATGTGGGGCCGGTGGACTGGATGCCGCTGCTGCGCTGCGCGCGCGACCTGGCCGAGCGCCTGGACGCCGCCCGCCCCCGGAACCCGCGCGCGGACGGCCCCGGACAGCCGGGCGAAGACGGCGCTGTGAAGCTGGAGGCGGTGGCATGATCAGCATCAACACCCCGAACCGTCCGGAGCAGGCCGTCGAGGGATCGCCGCTGGCCGAGTTGGTGGACCGCCTCACCGGTGAGGTCAGGGCCCTGCTCATCGGCGACGAACGCGCCGCCGGGGCCAGCGCGTCCAGCGACGACGGCGAGTACCGGCGCCGCGCCGCGAGCCTGCTCGACAGCGCCTTGGATCGCACGGCCGCCGAGGCGGTCCGGTCAGGGCACGCCGTGCTGGGCGAGGCCGACGAGGCGTGGGTGCGATCCCAGGTTCTGGCGCGGGTGTGCGGGCTGGGCCCGCTGGAACCCCTGCTGGCCGAGCCCGGTGTGCAGAACATCCACATCAACGGCGAGCGCACCTGGGTGGACTTCGGCGCCGGGCGGCGCGAGGAGCGGGCGCCGGTGGCCTCCAGCGAGCAGGAGCTCATCGGGCTGGTACGGCGCATCGCCGCCGCCAACGGCTCGGGTGAGCGGCGCTTCGACGCGAGCGCCCCGCTGCTGTCGATGGAGCTGGGCGACGGCTCGCGCCTGTCGGCGGTGATGGACGTGTCCAGGCGGGTGTCGGTGGCCATCCGCCGCCACCCCCGGCAGTCCCTGGACCTGGACGACTTGCAGGGCTCGGGCATGCTCGACGACCTGGCCCGCGGCCTGCTGGTCGCGGCGGTGCGGGCCAAGCTCAACGTGCTCATCGCGGGGGCGACCGGGGCCGGCAAGACCACCCTGCTTCGCGCATTGGCCGATGAGGCGATCGGCGCGGGCGAGCGGCTGATCACCATCGAGGACAGCCTCGAACTCGGACTCGACCGCGGGGATGCGCATCCGGACTGCGTGGCGATGCAGGCCCGACCGGCCAACATCGAGGGTGCGGGCGAGGTGGGGCTGGCCGAGCTGGTGCGCCACGCCCTGCGGATGTCGCCGGACCGGGTGATCGTCGGGGAGACGCGGGGGCCGGAGACCATCGCGCTGCTGAACGCCATGTCGATGGGCACCGACGGGTCGATGGCCACCATCCACGCCAGCAGCTCGCAGGGGGTCTTCACCAAGCTGTCGGCCTACACCGCCCAGGCCCCCGAGCGGCTGAGCCTGGAGGCGACCAACCTGTTGATCGCCTCGGCGGTGCACCTGGTGGCCCACATCGCCACCGACCGGGGCCGGAGGCGGGTGGCCAGCATCCGCGAAGTCGTAGGCGCCGAAGGGCTGCAGGTGATCTCGAACGAGGTCTATACCCGCCCGAGCGGAAAGGCGGGCGAGCTGGTGGTGCCTCCGGCGTGCTCGGCGGTGCTGGCCGAGAACGGCTTCGACTCCTCGGCCGCCATCGCGCGTGCGGGAGGTGCCTGGTGAGTCTGTCGATCACCGATGTGGCCCCGGCCATTTCAGGGGCTCTGCTCGGGGGCGGGCTGGTGGGCATCGCTTACGCGGCCCTGCCCCACGGCGGCCGGATCCAGGAGCGCCTGGCCCGCCTTCCCAAGGCGGTTGTTGCCCGGCGTGCGGGCGCGGCGGCGGCCTGCGGGATCGGGGCCGCAGCGGTCACCGGCTGGCCGGTTGCCGGGGTGCTCGCCGGAGCCGGAGCCTGGTGGTTGCCCCGCCTGCTCGGCCCGGATCAGGCCAGCGCCGCCGAAGCACGCAGGGCCGAGGCGGTGGCCGCATGGGCCCAGCAGCTGCGCGACCTGATCGCCGGATCGGCCGGGCTGCACCAGGCCATCGTCAAGTCCGCCCCCATCGCCCCCAAGCCGCTGCGCGCCGAGGTCGGCGAGCTGGCCCAGCGCCTGCGCGCCGGCGCCACGGTGGAGGAGGCGGTGGAGGTCTTCGCCGCCAAGGTGGACAACCCCACCGCCGACCTGGTCGCCATCGCCCTGGCCACCGCCGAAGGGCGGCATGCCGCCGAGCTCGGCGAGCTGCTGGGCCGCCTGGCCGAGGCCTCCCGCGACCGGGCCGCGCTGCTGGCCCGCACCTCGGCCTCCCGGGCCCGGACGCGCTCCTCGGTGCGCATCATCACCGCCATGGCCCTGCTCATGGTCACCGGGCTGCTGGTGGCCAACCGGCAGTACCTGGAGCCCTTCGACACCTTCACCGGGCAACTCGTGCTCGCCGGGGTCGGGGCCACCTGGGCGGCGGGGTTCGCGTGGATGGCGCGTCTGGCCGCGCCCGTGGTCGCCCCGCGGCCCATGCGCCCCGCGGCCGCCCAGGCAGGGGGTGCGGGGTGAGCGCGCTCATCGGGGCCGGGATCGCCGGCGGGTGCGCGGCGGCCGGGGTGTGGATGCTGGCCCGGGCCCGCCGCAAACCGGCCCTGGCCGAACTCCTCGCCCCCGCCGCCCCGGCGCACACACCGGCCCCGGCGAGAGGAGCGGCCGAGCGGGCCGGGCAGTCGTTCGTCCCCCTGCTGCGCCGCACCGGCCTGCCCACGGCCTCCATCCGCGCCGACCTGGCCTTGTGCGACACCGGCGAGCGGCAGTACCTGGCGGAGAAGGCCGGCGGCGCCATCGCCGCCTCAGCACTCGTCCTGCTCCTGCTCGGCGCGCACGCCGCCGGGCTCAGCCTGCTTCCGCCCCTGGCGCTGCTCGTGCTCGCAGCGGCGTGCGCGGGGGCGTGCTGGAAGGCCCCCGACCTGGCGGTACACGCCCAGGCGCGCAAACGCCGCGAGCAGCTGCGCTCGGCCGCCTCGATGCTGGCCGACCTGGCCGTCATCGCCCTGGCCGGAGGAGCAGGGGTCAGCGGCGCCCTGGCCCAGGCCGCGCGCCACGGCGCCGGATGGGCGCCTGAGAAGATCCGCGCCGCCCTGCACACCGCCGCCGTGAGGGCCGAGCCCGGCTGGCAGGGCCTGGGCGAACTCGGCGACCGCACAGGGGTGGTGGAGCTGTCGGAGCTGGCCGCCTCGCTGGAGCTGGCCGGGACCGACGGGGCGCGGGTGCGCGCCTCGCTGGCCTCCAAGGCCTCCTCGCTGCGCACCGCCGAACTCGCCGCGGCCGAGGCCCGCGCCGCCGCCGACACCGAGCGCATGACCCTGCCGGTCACCGTCCTGGTGCTCGGCTTCATGGGGCTGGTGGGCTACCCGGCCCTGGTGCACGTCATCACCGGATTCTGAAAAGGGGAGCGAAGAACACCATGAGCACTGTCCTGGCATCGATCATCACTGCGCGCATGGGTTGCATTGCGGGGCGTGGTGACCGGGGGTCGCACACGACCGAGATCGTCATCGGGATCACGATCATCGTGGCCATCACCGCCGTGGTCGGCCCCATCCTCACCCAGACCTTCACCGACGCGGCCAAGAGCATCGACCTGGGCATCACCAAGTGAGGCGCCGCCGGAGCGATGCGGGAAGCACCGAGCTGGTGATGGTGCTGCCCATCGCCTTCACCATGCTCCTCATGGTCTTCCAGCTCGGCCTGTGGGCCCACGCCCAGCACCGGGCCGAGGCCATCGCCGAGCGCGCCATGTCCGCCGCCCGCGCCCACGACGCCACCACCGAAACCGGAACCCGGGTGGGAGAGGAGGCGGCCGCCCAGCTCAAGGGCGGCATCCTCCACGAGGCGAAGGTGTCGGTGGTGCGCGGGGGCGGGCAGGCGCGGGCGGCGGTCACCGGCACCACCCACAGCCTGCTGCCCGGCTGGCAGCCCCGTGTGCGGGCGCTTCGCAGCGGTCCCGTCGAACGGCTCACCCCATGAGGCCCAAAGCCGGCCGGGAGCGGGGGAGTGCGGCGGTGGAGCTGATGGCGGTGGCCCCGGTGCTGATCCTGGCCGCCCTGCTCATGGTGGCCGCCGGGCGCCAGGTGAGCGCCGCCATGGACACCGCCTCGGCCGCGCACAGCGCCGCCCGCGCCGCCGCCCTGGCCACCGAAGGCCACCGCCAGGGCGCCGCCGAGGCCCAGGCCGAGGCGTCGCTGGCCGAACGCGGGCTGGCCTGCCGGCACCACCGGGTGAGCGTGCGCACCTTGGGCCCCGAGCGCGCCCCGAGCGCGGTGGCCACACTCACCTGCCGTATCGCACTGCGCGATTTGGCGCCGCTCGGCCTTGGCGGGCACACCACCCTGGCACGCACCTCCAGCGCCCCGATCGACCCCTACCGCGACGCCCAGCCCGGGTCCGCGGACTCCGAGACACCGGAGGGAGCCGATGAACAGCGATGAGGGCCGCGTGCTCGTGTTCACCATGGTCCTGGCCTCGGCCATCGCCGCCTGCCTGGGACTGGTCATGGACGGCGGGCGCATGCTCATCGACGCCACCCGCGCCCAAGCCCTGGCCCACGAGGCCGCCCGCGCCGGCGCGCGCGAACTCGACACCGCCGAGCTCGCCGCGACCGGGATCGTGCGCATCGACGAAGGCGCCGCCGTGGAGAGGGCCGAGGAGCACCTGCACGCCTCCGGCGCCACAGGCCGCGCAACCATCGACGGGCAGAGGGTGGTGGTCACCGCCGAAGTCCCCTACACCACCGTGATCCTCCCGCTGGGCGGCGGCACCGCGCAGGCCCGCGCCAGCGCCACCGCAGTCCAGGACTGAAACCCGCCCCGTCCGCAGCCCGCCTTCTCGGGGAGTGATGATGCGACCCATCCGCGACACCTGCGCCGCTACCGCCGCGATCGCCTTCTTCCTCGGCGCCCCGGCCCTCCTCGTCCATGTGGGCTGGCCCCTCCAGGGCAGCGGACTGACCTGGCCGGTGGTGCTGATGTACCTGCGCGGGCTGACCGTCCCCCTGCCTGTGGCGATGGCGGGCCTGGTCGCCGTGTCCTGGGCGGCATGGGGCGTGTTCACCCTGGTGCTCCTCCTCGACGGGGTGCGCCTGGCGCGCGGGGTAGCACCCCGCTCGGCAGCCCTGCGCCTCGTGGCGGCGCTGCTGGCCGCAAGCGGGATCGCCACCGGCGTTGCCGCTCCCGCGCTCGCCGCCCCGGCCGAGCCCGCGGTCGACACTGGGCAGGCGGCCGGAGAGCAGAACGGTGCGCAACGGGCGACCAGAGACGAGGAGCAGCCCGGCGGCGGGGGAGGCGCGACGAAGGAGGCTGCTCCGGTCGAGCGCACCAGGGCCGTGGCCGGATTCGCCCTCGACTCGGCCGACCTGGACGAGCCGATGCACCGGACCCTGCAGGACACTGCCGAGCTGATCGCCGCCATGGGGGCCGAACAGGTCCACGTCACCGGCCACACCGACCCCACCGGTCCCGATGAGTACAACCAGGAGCTGTCCCAGCGCCGGGCCGAGGCGGCGGCCGACCACCTGCGCGAACTCCTCGGCGAGGACTTCCAGGTCACCGCGCAGGGCATGGCCGACGGGCAGGACCGGGCCGACGGCAGCCTGGACCACGCCGATCTGCGCCGCATCGAGATCGCCTACACCCTCCTCCCGCCGGACAAACCCAGGCCCGAAGCCGCGGGCCCTGCACTGGCGCCTGATCAAAGGCAGGCACCTGCACCCCGGGCTGCCCACGGAGAAGAACACAAGGGCGGACCAGGGGCGGTTCCGGTCGGTGCGGCGGCGGCCGTGGCCGGCGCCGCGGCCGGGTTCGCCCTGGGCAGGCGCACCACGAGGACCCCGGCTGCTGACGGCGGCCCGGGCCCGGCGCCCTCGCACGTCGAGGAGGAACCACGGCCGGACGCCGGCCACGAAGACGGCCAACCCCCTATCGGCCAGAACGAACCAGGGGAGAAGGCACTCGACGGCGCCCCGCACGAGACCGTTCTCGACCTCGGCGACGGCAGGCGAGTGGAGGCTTCCCGAGGCCTGACCGTCACCGGGCCGGGTGCCCCCGACCTGGTCGCCCGCCTGCTCGACGACGCGCGGGGCGATACTGCGGCGAGCATCGTGGCCACCCGCGCCGCACTCACCCGCCTCGGCCACACCGAAGGCAACGAGCCGCACGGCGTTCGCGTGGCCGCCACCACACAGGCGGCGCTGGTGCGCGCCGAGGCCCACATGCTCGCCGCCCACCGCGAAGGCGGCACCCCTGGGCGCGTGCTCCTCGTGCTGGACGACCCGGCCGAGGCCACGGCCGCGATGGTGCCGCTGAAGCGGGCCCGCAGCGGCGCGACCGGGTAGGCGGGGTCCTGACAGCGGGACGGCCCTGTGCCGGGCGCGTGCGCCCGGTGCGGGGCCGCACTGCGTGTGCCGGGGCCCAGCCCGAGGCGCGGGTCGGCCGCCTCGCTGGGGGAGCCCGCCTGGATGCGGCTGGGGCGCCGGTAACCCTCGCCGCCCTGCACACCAGCGTCGCCACCGTCGGTGGACACTGCATCGCCAACGTCAAAGGCAGTCGGTCCGCCGCATTCGACGCACGCCCCCTGGGGATCAGCTGCTCTCCCCGACGCTCCTGCGGACATGTGGACGTTCGGTCAGGCGACCGACCGGCTGAGTGGGATCCACCTGCTCGCCCACGCCATCGACCTCAACCCGTTCGAGGCGCTATGGCCCCTGGGCGAACGCGAGGAGCTGGCCAATCGGGCGGCCACCGGCGCCGACCACACGGCCGCCGTGCTGCGAAGGTCCCTGCAGCGCCAGCAAACAGAGACGGGCCGACACCGCCTGCGGTCGACCTGTAATGGCGCGGGCGGGTGATCACACGGCCAGCACGTTCTCCGGGGCGTCCGGTCGGCGCTCCGGCGTTGATCGCGGTCGCGTGTGTATATCCGCCGTATCTGCTGTGTTCGCGTCTCGAGCAGCGACCGGCGCAACGCTCGCCAGACGTCTGAGACGCGCGCCCGACGCCCGGGCCTGCCGGTGACCCTGTTTGGATTGGCCGTATCCGGCCAGTCGGACGGCTTGCAGTCCGCTCGCTGTGGTGAGTCGGGGCGGTGAAAGGCGCGGTATCGCCGATGAGGCCGGGCTCAAACCTCACGATCATGCAACCGGACCG
>NZ_ANAS01000037.1:0-132609 GCF_000341205.1 Nocardiopsis baichengensis YIM 90130
GACCAGGCCCGCGCCGTTGCCGATGATGCCGACCTGACCGTCGAGCTCGACGTAGTTCAGGCCCTTGGCCCGGGCGTCGGCCTCCCGGTCGCGCGGCCCGTCGTCCTCGTGGAAGGGAAGCCGCTCGTGGTGGCGGAACACGGCGTTGTCGTCGAGGGTGACCTTGCCGTCGAGGGCCACCACCCGGCCGTCGCCCACCAGGGCGAGCGGGTTGACCTCGACGAGGGTGGCGTCCTCCTCGCGGGCCACCCGCCACAGGCGCAGCAGGGCCGAGGCGACGCCCTGGTGCGCCTCGGCCGGCAGCCCGGCCTTGGCGCACAGGGCCAGTGCGGCGCCGCTGTCCGGCCCGCGGCCGGCGGGCAGGGGCTGACGCACGACGGCGGCGGGGCGCTCGGCGGCCACCTGCTCGATGTCGACGCCGCCCTCGGCGGAGCAGATCGCGGAGAAGGCGCGCTCGGCCCGGTCGAGGAGGACGGCCAGGTAGAACTCGGCCACGATGTCGCTGGCCTCTTCGACCAGGACGCTGCGCACGGTGTGGCCCTTGATGTCCATGCCCAGGATCCGCTCGGCCTCGGCCCGGGCGGCCTCGGGGCCGTCGGCCACCTTCACACCGCCGGCCTTGCCGCGGCCGCCGGTCTTGACCTGCGCCTTGACGACGACCCGTCCCCCCAGATGGGCGGCGCTCGCCGCCGCCTGCTCCGGGGTTCGGGCCAACTGTCGCTCGGCGAGCGGCACCCGGTGCTCGCCGAAGAGCTGTTTGGCTTGGTGTTCGTAGAGGTCCACCGGCCCCTCCTCGGGTGTCGTGCCCCCCTGGAACAGTCATACCGAGATTGTATGCAGTATGCAATAGGTCGGCATGAGCTTCCGCGACGAGGACGATGGCGGGCGACGGGCCGGCGAGGGGGCCGGTGACCCCCACGGCCGGCCGCGGGTGAGACACCCGGCCACCGGCCCACGAAAAGGGGGCGGGCCTTCGGCCCGCCCCCTTTTCGTGGGCCTCCTGCGCACCTCTAGGCAGGAGGGCCATCGCTATGCATACTGTATGCATTACGGGAGGTGATCCATGAACCCCACCCCCTCGCCGCCCCTCACCGACCGGGGCGGCCACCTGCCTTCGCCCTATGCCCCGCCCCCGACCGGGGTCTGCCGCGACTGGGCCGGGCGGCGCTACCGGGTCGGACCCGCCGCACGGGACCTCGCCGGGTGCGACCGCCCCCGCCTGCTCGGCTTCGCGGCCGCCGCACTGGCCTCGGTCGGGGTGCTCCAGTTCGGCTACGGCACTGCCGTTCCCGCCATCGCCGCCGCGCACGGATGGCAGCCCGGCGCGGCACTGCTGCCGTTCGCCCTGTGGGTGCTCGTCCAGGCCGGGTGCGCCGCACCCGCCGCCCGACTGCGCGCGGCGGGCCTGCTCCCGCCGCGGACCGCCGTCCCGATCGGGGCCGCCCTCGCCTGCCTGGCCCTGCTCACGCTCGGCTTCGCGCCCGGCCTGGGCTGGGCGCTGCTCGGCTACGGCGTCGCGGGCGGGATCGGCGCCGGGCTGGTCTACCACTCGTGCGTCCACCTCGCCGCCGCCTGGTACCCCGAGCGCCCCACGTGGCACACCGCCTTCACCGGCGCCGCCTTCGCCCTGGGCACCGTCCCCTTGGCCGCGGCCGCCCCGTTCGGGCTCGGCGCCGCGTCCCTGCCCGCGGTCTGCGCGGTGCTCGCCGCCGCCGTCGCCCTGGTCGGCGCGGTCTGCGGCCGGCGGCTCACCCTCCCGCCGGACGACTGGTGGCCGCCGCAGACCGACCCGCGCACCTGGGCCCTGCGCCCGCGCGCCGGTCCGGCGGCCGCCCGCGACCACACCCCGGCCGAGGCCTGGCGCAGCGGCGCCCTTCCGGCGCTGCACGCCGTCGTCGCGGGCGCGGGGGCCGCCGCCCTGTTCGACCTGGCGGCCCTGCCCCTGCTGCTGAGCGCCTCCGGGTTCGCCCCCGGCGCCGTCGCCGCCGCCATGGCCGCGCTCATCGCCTCCAGCGGGCTCGGCCGCATCGCCGCCGGGCGCTGGGCCGAGCGCGGCGACCGCCGCCGGGTGCTCGCGGCGGCACTGGCCTGCGGGGCCCTCGCCCACCTGGGGATGGCCGGGGCGCTGGCGGCGGCCTCCCCCGTCGCGCTCGCGCTGTTCGCGGCGCCCGCCGGCCTCGGCGGGGGCGCCTGCTATCCGCTCACCCGCGCCCTCGCCGAGGACTACTTCGGGGTGCGCGGCTCGGCCCGCATCCACGGCCTGGTCTACAGCGCGAAGGGGGCGGGCGGCCTTCTGGGCGTCGGCGGCGCCGCCGCGCTCATCGCCTGGGGCCCACCGGCCGGCGACGCGGCGCTGATCGGTGTCGCGGCCGCGGGGGCCGTCGCGGCGGCCGCCGCCGCGACGGCGGCACGCCTCCGGCGCCCGGTCCCCACCAGGACCCTGCCCCCGGTGCACCGCACGGCGGTGTGAGGGGCAGGACACGGGAACGGGGAGGACGGAGGCACGGTGGCGCCGGGGCCCACCTCCCGCCCCACCCGGTCCGCCGCCCGCAGGGGCCGCAGGTGCAGGTGGCTCACGGCCGCCGACGCCTCCCGATGCGGGGCGGGAACGGCGCCCCGCCGGCGAGTCGCGCCGAGCGACGGGGCCCTCAGCCCCCGCCGGGGCGGATCCGCCGACCGGGCCTCCCTTTCCCCTCCCCCGGCCGCGCCTCCAGGGCGGCTCCCCTGCGGAGGGCTCCTGCGGCTGCGCCCGCAGGGGCGCCCTCCCCGAACCCCCGCACCCTTCCGGCGTCTTCACCCCCTCGGCCTCGCGTGACCGAGATCGGCGGGCCATGGGTCCTGGACAGCGGACGCGGGCTGATGTAGCAAAGAAGCACATACTGTATGCAGTATTCGGACGCCTCGATCGGCACCGACGAGTGAGGAGCGCATCCCTCCATGAGCAACGACACCGGCGAGGGGACCTCGTTCTCCGGCGGCCACCTGGTGGCCAAGGCCCTCAAATCCGAGGGCGTGGACGTGGTCTTCACCCTTTGCGGCGGACACATCATCGACATCTACGACGGCTGCGCCGACGAGGGCATCGACGTCATCGACGTCCGCCACGAGCAGGTCGCCGCGCACGCCGCGGACGGGTACGCCCGGGTCACCGGCCGCCCCGGATGCGCCGTGGTCACCGCCGGCCCCGGCACCACCGACGCCGTCACCGGCATCGCCAACGCCTACCGCGCGGAGAGCCCCCTGCTCGTCATCGGCGGCCAGGGCGCACTGAGCCAGCACAAGATGGGCTCCCTGCAGGACCTCCCGCACGTCGACATGATCGCGCCGATCTCCAAGTTCGCCGCGACCGTGCCGCACACCGAGCGCGTCGCCGACATGGTCTCCATGGCCTTCCGCGAGGCGCACAACGGCGCCCCCGGGCCCGCCTTCCTGGAGATCCCGCGGGACGTCCTCGACGCGCGCGTCCCCCTGGAGAGCGCCCGCATCCCCCAGGCGGGCCACTACCGCGCCTCGGGCCGCCAGGCGGGCGACCCCGCGGCGATCGAACGCCTCACCGAGCTCCTGGTCCGCTCCGAGCGCCCCAGCATCCTCCTGGGCGGGCAGGTGTGGACCGCCAGGGCCACCGACACCGCAGCCGACCTGGTGCGCTCGCTCAACGTCCCCGCCTTCATGAACGGGGCCGGCCGCGGCACCCTTCCGCCCGGGGACCCCCACCACTTCCAGCTCTCCCGGCGGCACGCCTTCCGCGAGTCCGACCTCATCATCATCGTGGGCACGCCGTTCGACTTCCGGATGGGCTACGGCAAGCGCCTGTCGCACGACGCGACCGTGGTGCAGATCGACATGTCCTACACGACGGTCGGCAAGAACCGCGACGTCGACCTGGGGATCGTCGGCGACCCCGAGACCGTCCTGTCGGCGGTCCTGCAGGCCGCCTCAGGGTTCAAGGACACCGGCGCCCAGGGGCGCAAGGCGTGGCTGGAGGAGCTGCGCGCCGTGGAGGCCAAGACCCGCAATGAGCGCGCCTCGCTCTTCACCTCCGACGGCACCCCCATCCACCCCTACCGCCTGGTCTCGGAGATCAACGACTTCCTCACCGAGGACTCCATGTACATCGGCGACGGCGGCGACATCGTCACGTTCTCCGGCCAGGTGGTCCAGCCCAAGTCCCCCGGCCACTGGCTGGACCCGGGGCCGCTGGGCACGCTCGGCGTGGGCGTCCCCTTCGCGATGGCCGCAAAGTACGCCCGGCCCGACAAGGAGATCGTGGCGCTCTTCGGGGACGGCGCCTTCAGCCTCACCGGCTGGGACTTCGAGACGATGGTCCGCTTCGACCTGCCGTTCGTGGGCGTGATCGGCAACAACTCCTCGATGAACCAGATCCGCTACGGCCAGATCGCCAAGTACGGCGCCGACCGCGGCGAGATCGGCAACACCCTGGGCGACGTGCGCTACTCCGAGTTCGCCCGGATGCTCGGCGGCTACGGCGAGGAGGTCCACGACCCCTCCGAGATCGGCCCCGCGCTGCGCCGCGCGCGCGAGTCCGGCAAGCCCTCGCTCATCAACGTCTGGATCGATCCGGAGGTCTACGCCCCCGGGACGATGAACCAGACCATGTACAAGTGATCCGGCCCCGAAGGGAGACTCGGCCATGAGCAAGGCACTCGACGGGGTCCGCGTGCTCGACATGACGCACGTGCAGTCGGGCCCCTCGGCGACGCAGATCCTGGCGTGGCTCGGCGCGGACGTGGTCAAGCTGGAGGCCCCCTCCGGCGACATCACCCGCCGCCAGCTGCGGGACCTGCCCGACGCCGACAGCCTCTACTTCACGATGCTGAACTCCAACAAGCGCAGCATCACCCTCAACACCAAGTCCGACGAGGGCAAGCGGATCTTCCTCGACCTGGTCCGGCGCAGCGACGTGCTGGTGGAGAACTTCGCCCCGGGCGCGCTGGACCGGATGGGGTTCACCTGGGAGGTGCTGCGCGAGGCCAACCCGCGCCTGGTCTACGCCTCCATCAAGGGCTTCGGCCCGGGCGCCTACGCCGACTTCAAGGCCTACGAGGTCATCGCCCAGGCGATGGGCGGGTCGATGAGCACCACGGGCTTCGACTCCGGCCCGCCGCTGGCCACCGGGGCGCAGATCGGCGACTCGGGCACCGGGATGCACACCGTCGCCGGCATCCTGGCCGCGCTCTACCAGCGCACCTCCACCGGCCGGGGCCAGCGGGTCGAGGTGGCCATGCAGGACGCGGTGCTCAACCTGTGCCGGGTCAAGCTGCGCGACCAGCAGCGCCTGGCGCACGGGGCGCTCAAGGAGTACCCCAACTCCGAATTCGGCGACGAGGTGCCGCGCTCGGGCAACGCCTCGGGCGGCGGACAGCCGGGCTGGGCGGTGCGCACCGCCCCCGGCGGCCCCAACGACTACGTCTACGTCATCATCCAGCCGCAGGGCTGGGCGCACCTGGCCGAGCTGGCCGGCCGCCCGGAGCTGGCCGAGGACCCCGAGTGGGCCACCCCCGAGGCGCGGCTGGACAAGCTGGACAAGGCCTTCGGGATCATCGAGGAGTGGTCCGCGCGCCTGCCCAAGTGGGAGGTGCTGGGCAAGCTCACCGAGCGCGGCATCCCCTGCGGCCCGATCCTGTCCACCAAGGAGATCATCGAGGACCCCACGCTGCGGGCCAACGGCATCGTCACCGACGTCGAGCACCCGGAGCGCGGCGGCTACACCACGGTGGGCCTGCCCATCCGCCTGTCGGACTCCGCGGCCGACGTGGCGCGCTCGCCGCTGCTGGGCGAGCACAACGCCGACGTCTACGGCGCGGAGCTGGGCCTTTCCGACGAGGAGATCGCCGACCTCGCATCGAACGGAGTGATCTGACCGATGTCCCCCTCCCCCTCTTCTCCCGGACGCGGCCGCGCCGCCGTGCGCGCAGTGCTGGACCGGGCGCGCGCCGAGGGCCGCACCGCACTGACCGCCCCCGAGGGCAAGGCGCTGGCCGAGGCCTACGGCATCGCCGTTCCCGGCGAGGCGGTGGCCTCCTCGGCCGACGAGGCGGTGTCCCTGGCCGTGGAGCTGGGCCTGCCCGTGGTGGCCAAGATCGTCTCCCCCGACATCCTGCACAAGACCGACGCCGGCGGGGTGGAGGTGGGCCTGGACTCCCCGCAGGCGGTCAAGGAGGCCTACACCCGCATCACCGCCGCGGCGCGCGCCTACGACCCCGGAGCCCGCATCGACGGCGTGCAGCTGCAGCGGCAGGTGGCCGGGGGCACCGAGGTGCTGATCGGCGCCGCCACCGACCCCACCTTCGGCAAGATCGCGGTGTTCGGCCTGGGCGGTGTGCTGGTCGAGGTGGTCAAGGACGCCGCGTTCCGGCTGGCGCCGCTGACCCGCGAGGAGGCGCTGGAGCAGATCGGCTCCATCCGCGCCGCCGAGGTCCTGGACGGGGTGCGCGGCGGCGCGGCGGTGGACCGCGGTGCCCTCGCCGACCTGCTGGTGCGCCTGTCGGAGCTGGTCACCGACTTCCCCGAGATCGCCGAGGCCGACCTGAACCCGGTGTTCGCCTCCGCCTCCGGCGCGATCGCCGCCGACCTGCGGTTCGTGCTGGACTTCGACCCGCCGGAGCCGCCCCCGCGGTTCGGGCGCGAGGAGATCCAGTCGGCGATGGAGCGCATGTTCCGCCCCCGGTCGATCGCGGTGGTCGGCGCCTCCAACGAGGCCGGCAAGATCGGCAACTCGGTGATGCGCAACATCGTCGACGGCGGGTACGCGGGCGAGGTGTACCCGGTCAACCCCAAGGCCGACGAGGTCTACGGGAGGCGGGCCTATGCCTCGGTGGGGGACATCCCCGGCGGGATCGACGTCGCGGTGTTCGCCATCCCGGCCCAGTTCGTGGCCGGGGCGCTGGAGGAGGTCGGCGCCAAGGGCGCGGCGGGCGCCGTGCTGATCCCCTCCGGTTTCGCCGAGACCGGCCGCCAGGACCTGCAGGACGAGGTCCTGGCGGTCGCACGGCGGCACAGGGTGCGGCTGCTGGGCCCCAACATCTACGGCTACTACTACACGCCCGAGAACCTGTCGGCGACCTTCTGCACCCCCTACGACGTCTCCGGCGGCACCGCCCTGACCTCCCAGTCCGGGGGCATCGGCATGGCCATCCTGGGCTTCAGCCGCAGCACCGGCACCGGGGTGTCGGCGATCGTGGGCGTGGGCAACAAGGCCGACATCGACGAGGACGACCTGCTGACGTTCTTCGGTTCCGACGACAACACGCGCGCCGTGGCGATGCACCTGGAGGACCTCAAGGACGGCCGGGCGTTCGTCGAGGCCGCGCGCGAGGTGGTGCCCCGCAAGCCGGTGGTGGTGCTCAAGGCCGGGCGGACCTCGGCCGGGGCGAAGGCGGCGGGGTCGCACACCGGGGCGCTCGCCGGGGACGACAAGGTCTACGACGACATCCTGCGGCAGGCGGGCGTGGTCCGCGCGCCGGGCCTGCGGGAGCTGTTGGAGTACGGAAGGGCGCTGCCGGTGCTGCCGGCCCCGCAGGGAGAGAACGTCGTGATCATCACGGGGGCCGGCGGTTCGGGCGTGCTGCTGTCCGACGCGGTCGTGGACAACGGCATGTCGCTCTATGAGATCCCGCCGGACCTGGACGAGGCGTTCCGCGCCTTCATCCCCCCGTTCGGCGCCGCGGGGAACCCGGTGGACATCACCGGGGGCGAGCCCCCGTCCACCTATGAGAAGACCATCCGGCTGGGCCTTGAGGACCCGCGGGTGCACGCGCTGGTGCTGGGCTACTGGCACACCATCGTCACGCCTCCGATGGTCTTCGCCGAGCTGGTGGCCGACGTGGTGACGCGCGCGCGGGCCGAGGGCATCGACAAGCCGGTGGTGGCCTCGCTGTCCGGTGACACCGAGGTCGAGGCCGCGTGCGCCCACCTGTTCGAGCACGGGGTGGCCGCCTACCCCTACACCACCGAGATGCCGGTACAGGTGCTGGGCGCCAAGTACCGGTGGGCCCGGGCCGCCGGCCTCCTCTGAGCGCGCGGCGCCGGCCGGAGGGGCCGCTCGGGACGGATCCGGGGGATCGGCGACGGGGCGCGGCTTGACCGGGCCGCGCCCCGGGGCGCAGGATCCTTCGCATCCGTCCCGCCCGCCACGGGCGGCGCTTCCTCCCCGGACCGCCTCCGACCGACACGATCCCCGGCCACCACCGCTGACACGCGCCCCGAGCCGCGGTCCGCCATCCGCGCCCCGGGGCACCGGCCGCACCGCCGGCGGCCCCGACCGACACGACCACCCCCGACCGCAGGAGACGGCCACGTACGAGAGCAACGACCCATGGCGTTCCAAGGGGGCTGATGGGGGCTGTGCTTCCCGCCCGCATCCGCACTGTCGTCCAAGGAGTCGACCCCATGGATCCAGCCGGTAGAGCACCTGGCGGAGTACCCGAGGACGGCGCCGCGAGCGCCGCCGACCAGCCGCACGCGCCCGCGCCCGAGGCCGAGGCGCCCTACGTCCCCCGTCCCCGTCCGCCCGCCGATGCGGACGGCGACGCGCGATCCCCCGAGCCCTCCGCGACCGCCGAGGCGCCACCGATCCGCCTGGAGGCCCCCGGCACCGGCGTGCGCGACACCTGGAAGGCGATGGGGCCCGGCATCGCCGCGGCGATGACCGGCATCGGCGCCAGCCACATCATGCACGGCCCCACGGCCGGGGCGCAGTTCGGCTACGCCCTGCTGTGGGTGATCCCGTTCGCCTACATCATGAAGTACTGCGCGTTCGAGTTCGCGCACCGCTACACCCTGGTGCGCGGCGAGAGCATCATGGAGGCCTACGAGCGCGTCGGCACCGGGCGCGGAATGTGGCCGCTGTGGTACCTGGGCGGGCAGTCCCTGGTCAACACCTTCGGCATCGCGGGCCGCGCCCTGGGGTGTGCGGCGATGCTGTGGGCCGCGTTCCCGTTCCTGCCCCTGCAGGCGTGGGCGATGGTGGTGCTGATCTCGTGCGTGGGCGTCCTGTGGGCCGGCCGGTACCAGGCCCTGGAGGTCGTGGTGAAGGTGGCGATCATCGTCTTCGCCGCCGCGGTGATCCTGGCGTTCCTGCTGCAGTCGCCGCCGCCCGGCGAGTACCTGGCGCGCCTGGCGCCCGCCCTGCCGCCCGCCGGGGCGATGCTGCTGTTCAGCGCGATGTGGGGGTACTTCCCCACCACCGTCGAGGTCGCCCCCATGCAGTCCAACTGGGCGGTGGACAAGAAGAGCGGCATGGTGCGAGTGCGCGAGCTGCGCGCGCAGGGCCACCGCGTCGAGGTCGCTCCGGGCTACCTGCGCAACCACCTGAAGCTGATGCGCCGCGACATGAACATCTCCTACGTCGTCTCGGCGCTGACCGGCATGGCGTTCTTGATCGTGGGCGCGGTGGTGCTCAACCCCCTGGGGCTGGTGCCCGAGTCGCAGGAGATGGGCTCGACCATCGCCCGGATCTACACCGACACCTTCGGCGTGTGGATCTTCCCGGTGATCATCGCCGGGGGCGTGGCCGCGCTGTGGTCCACGGTCTTCACCTACTTCGACGGCCAGGCCCGGGTGTTCGAGGAGTGCTGCGTGCGGATCCGCAAGGCGTGGGACTCCCCGTCCACCCGCAAGCTGCTCTACCGGGGGTTCCAGGTGCTGTGGGTGGTCGCGGGCGCCGCGATCATCTTCGGGATGCCCGAGCCGATCCTGGTGGTGCAGATCGCCTCGGTGCTGGCGCTGTTCTTCGCGCCGGTGCTGTTCTGGCTGAACATCCGCGCGCTGAAGGACTTCACCGGGGAGGAGCGCGAGCACCTGCCGTCCCGCTTCATGATGGGCTGGGCCTGGGCCGGCATGATCGGCCTGGCGGCGGTGAGCCTGTTCTTCCTGTACACCGAGTTCTTCGTGTGAGCCGCCCGTTCCACTGACCGGCCGCCGGATGCGACGGCCCGGCCGAAGGCGCCCGACCGGCACTCGCCCGCCGGCCGGGCGCCTTCGCCGCTCCCGGGCGGCCCCTGCTCAGGCCCCGGCTGCGGCGGCGCCGTGGGCGCCGTCAGCGTCGTCAGCGCCGTCAGCGCCGTCGCCGCGGTCGGCGTCGTCGGGGGCGCAGTCCTCGGCCGGGCGCTCGTCGATGTAGCCCCACTCGACCAGGGAGTCGGCGCCCAGCGCGTCGTCGCCTTCGGCCTCGGGGACCAGGGCGGGATCGAGGAGGACCTGCTCACCGCCGCCCGGCTGCTCGAACGCGGGGGCGATGGGGCCGACCTGGGCCTCGAAGGGCTCGTCCACCACATAGCACAGGTAGTTGTGCTCGGCTCCGCCTTCCCAGGTGTTGAGGGCGTCGGGCGGAAGGGAACGCTGGGCGAAGGGGGCGCCCGCGGGCGCGAGGTAGCTCCCCCAGGGGGAGCCGAAGCGGTCCAGCACCTCGCCTTCGGCGAGGGTCTCGACCTCCTTGACCGGTTCGCCGTCGACGACCTCGAAACCTTCGTGGGGCGGGTAGTCCCAGCCCTCCCGGGGCTCCCCCGTGTCGGGGTCGACACCGCGCTCCCAGTGCCGGGCGAGGAAGGCCACGGGGTTGAGCCGGCCGAGCCGGTCGTAGTCCTCCACGAGGTCGCCGACCACGCCCTCTTCCGGGATCTCCTCGGGTCCGAGGCGGGCGTCCCCGCACAGGTGGGGGCCGCGGACCCCGTCCGCGGGCGGCGCGTCGCCGACGGGGCAGGGGCTCTCGAAGTCGGGGAGCGGCGGCGGGTCCGCGGGGGCGGCGGCCGCGGGTCCGGCCGGAGCGACCGCCCAGACGAGCGCCAGAGAGGAAGCGACACCGAGGGAGCGTGCGAGGAGCAGGGGCATGCGTTCTCCGTTCGACTACCGGCCCTACAGGTACACAGAGCAACGCACATACTACTGAGCGCGATTGATTCGTCGGAGCGGATCCCCGGCCAACCCGCCTCCCGCCGCCCACCCGGTGAATCCGGCCGTTTTCCCCGCACGACGCGGGAAGTCGCTCTATCGTTACGCAACGTGCCATCTCCACGACACGACGGGGTCAAGGACCTCGTCCGCGAATCCCCCCAGACGGTCGCCAGGCTCGTGTGCGCCAAGAACGCGGAGGCCGCCATCCGGCCCCACGTCCCCCTCCGAGAGGCGTCGAACGAGCTCAACGACCGCCCGTCCAGGGACTTCTATCCCGACAACGTCTTCACCCAGGGCTCGCCCTCGGCTCCGTCGAGCGTCCTGGTGGTGGAGATCCAACACGAGAAGGAGGAGCAGAAGCGCCGCCAGATCGCCCGGTACGCCGCGGCGCTGTGGCTGTTCCACAGGTGCGCCCCCGTCGTCGCAGTGGTCTGCCCTTCCCAGGCCGCGGCCGACTTCTACGACGAACCGATCGGCACAGAGCTCCCGGGGTACCGCTACCCTCCGGTGGCGATCGGCCCCGACGACATCCCCCGGGTCGAGGACGCCGGCACCGTGGCCGACGACCCCGCCCTGGCGGCCCTGAGCGTCATGGCGCACGGATCGTCCATGAGCGTGCTGACCGCGTTCCTGGAGGGGCTGAGCAGGCTCGAAACCGATGACTCGTCGAAGTACTATGAATACGCCTATCGACTCGCGTCACAGCAGGTCAAACAATCACTGGAGGCCGAAATGACGTCCGGCACCTGGCCCGTCTACAGCCCCTTCGCCAAGACCCACTACGGCCATGGTCACGAGGACGGGCGCACCGAAGAGCGCGCCGCTACGGTCATCGATCTCCTGGAGGCCCGCGGACTGCCGGTCGACGATGCCACCCGTGCACGCATCACCGCCTGCAACGACATCGAACGCCTCAAGGCCTGGAGCATCGCGGCCCTCACCGTGGACAGGGCCGAGGAGATCTTCGAGGCCTGACCGCTGAGCGGGCACCCCGGCGGGACAACGGATGCCCGCACGCCCCGCGAAGGCGAGGCCCCCTGCGCGAGTCCCCTGTGAATACGGCCATCGACTCGCGCCACCGCAGGTCGACCGAACCCTGGAGGGCGGAACGACGTCCGGCACCTGGCCCGTCTACAGCCCGTTCGCCAAGGAGCACTACTCCAAGGGCTACGCGGCGGGGCTCGCGGAAGCACGCGCGGAAGGACGCGCGGCCGCGATCGTCGATGTCCTGCTTGCGCGGGGGCTGACGGTCGACCACGCCGTCCGGGCACGCATCGCGGCGTGCTCCGATATCGGGTTGCTGAGGACCTGGTTCCTCGCGGCCGTGAACGCCGAGCGGGCCGAGGACATCTTCGAGGCGTGACAATCGGGCGGGGCCGCCCCGTGCAGGGGACGGCCCCGCCCGATGCGCCGGGCGCCCGGCCCCGCTTCAGGACTTCTTCGCCGCGGCCTTGGCCGCACGCTTGGTCTCGCGGACCTCTTCGAGGGTCTGCTCGTCGACCACGTCCGCGATCGAGCGGCGCGCCCCCTCCTCGGCGTAGGCGCCCGCGGCTTCACGCCACCCCTTCGGGCGGACCTCCAGCCGCTTGCCCAACAGGGCGAGGAAGATGCGCGCCTTCTGGTCGCCGTAGCCCGGCAGACCCTTGAGGCGCTTGAGCACCTCCTTGCCGTCGGGGTCCCCCTCGGTCCACACCGCGTCGGCCCGCCCGCCGTACTCGGAGGCGACCGTCCCGCACAGCGCCTGTACGCGCTTGGCCATCGCCCCGGGGAACCGGTGCACCGCCGGCGTCTGGGAGAACAGCCCGGCGAAGGCCTCCGGGTCGTACCCGGCGATCTCGGCGGCGTCGAGGCGCTCGCGCCCCATCCGGTCGGCGATCTTCTTCGGCCCGGCGAAGGCCGTCTCCATGGCCACCTGCTGGTCCAGGAGCATGCCGATCATCAGCGCCAGCGGGTCCGACGACAGCAGCCCGTCGGCGCCGGCGTCCCCGGTCAGGTGAAGCTCGTGTTCCATGCCCCCGATCATCCCACCGCGCGCCCCGCCGACCGCCCTCCCGCGCCCGGGCGGGACGCGGCGGCCCGAGCGCGATCGCCAACGGGCGACCGTTCCGTCCCGGCGTGTCGCCGATGCCGTTATTCGGTCCGCCGAAATTCCCGTTCACCACGGCGGCACCCTGCCCTGCTGTGTCCCGGTTCGCCCGCCGCACAAGGCGTCTCCGACACACCGCCGACCTCAAGGTCTTCACACTGGGTATTGAATTCGCTACTGTACGTCGTGACCAAAAGGGGGCCGACCGCCCCTGATCCTGTCTCTCGTATGAGGAGATCCCGTGAAGAAGTTCCTCGCGGTCGCGGCCGTCGCTGCCGGCGCCCTGATGGCCACCGCGCCCGCGGCCTCCGCCGGCGACAGCTACGCGCTGATCAACGGCGACGTGCTGCCCTGCGCCGTGGCGCCGTGGAACTGGGAGGGCCCGCTGAACATCCTGTCGCCCAGCGGCGACTACAACGCCTGCCAGAAGACCGGCGTCACCCACGGCGGCTGATCTTCGGCCCGAGGCTGCCTTCGCGCGGTGGACGCTGCGAGGCGGAACGGGCGCGGAGCCGGGAGAGGCGCACCCCCTTCCGGCTCCGCACTCCGCCCGGCGCCTGCCGTGCCGGCCACTTTTTCGACCATTCACGAACTGGAGTGAGAACCATGAAGAAGGCCTTCGCGGTCGCCGCCCTGACCGCCGCCGCGTTCACCGCGGCCGCCCCCGCCTACGCGGGCGGCTACGGCCACGGGCACGACGACGGTGACAGCTACGCGCTGATCAACGGCGACGTCGCGCCCTGCGCGATCGCCCCCTGGAACTGGGAGGGCCCGCTGAACATCCTGTCGGTCACCGGCGACTACAACGCCTGCCAGAAGACCGGCGTCACCCACGGCGGCTGAGTCCGTCCACCGGAGTGCGGCAAGGGTCGGGGAGCGCTACTCCCCGACCCTTGCCCGTGTCAGGGCGCGGATCAGCGGTATCCGCCCTCCAGGCGCGGGCGGACCACCTCGTCGAAGGCGGCGGCGAAGGTGTTCCCCGGGCACTCGGTGGCCAGCCAGTCGCGGTGCCGCGACACGCCGAGCTGCACCGCCGTCTCCCCGTTGACCGGGTTCTCGTACTCCACCTCGCCGTTGGGCGGCACACCGGTCCGCTCGCACAGCAGCCGCAGCACCGCGACCAGGGCGTCGACCGCCGCGTCCGTGGGCATCGCGTCGGTGAAGTCGCCGAGCAGGCACACCCCGATGTTGCCGCTGTTCCTCAGGTACACGTGGCCGGCCGTCACCGACTCGGCCGACCCCGGCGCGGGCTCCTCGGCGAAGACCGGAAGGCCGTCCTCGCCCGAGTAGCGCCCCTCGTAGACCCGCCCCTCGGGGTCGATGAGCAGGTGGTAGCCGATGTCGCCCCACCCCTGGGTGGCCGCGTGGTAGTGGTACACCGCCCGCACGTCGGCCGCGTGGTCGCCGGTGGTCTCCACGGCGGTGTGGTGCACGGTGACGGTCTGCACCGGGTAGTACTCGGCCGGCCAGATCTCCTCCCCGGAGCCGTCGAAGCGCAGCGACTCGTCGGCGCCCCAGCCCGCGCGGGTCAGGTAGGTGACCTCGGCGCCGCCCGGGGCCCCGGTGTCGGCGCGCAGCCCGCCGCCGCGCCGGCCGCCGATGCGCACCTGCGGCCCCTGCGTCACGTTCAGCGCCGCGCTGCGGACGACGCCGCCCTCGGCGCGGACCTGGTACCCGGTGCACCCGGGCGGGGCGGCGGCCAGCGCGGTGGTCGCCGGGCTGCCGTCCGGACCGCCGCCGTGCACGTGGACCGGGCGCCACGCGGTGGAACCGCCGGCGGTGGCGAACCGCACCTCGGCCGCCTCGCCGTCGCGCGGCTCGACGGCCACGTACTCCACGCCGATCTCCGGCCGCACCCACCGCCCGCCGGCCTCCCGGCCGGCCGGTGCGCCCTCCTCCAGGACCCGGGGCACGCCCTCGGCGCCGACGCCGGCGCCCTCGGGCGCCCTCCCCTCGGCCGCCGCGGTGCCGCCCGCCGCCGCGGCCACCGCCGCGCCGCCGATGCCCGCCTTGACGAACTCGCGCCGTCTCACCTGGCTTCTCCGTCCGTGTGGGGAATGCGCGGGGTCCCCCGGGCCGGTGCCCGTGCCCCGCGGAACGCGCACACGATACAGGCGGCGCCCCTGTGGCGGGAGGGCCCGCAGGGGCCCGGGCCCTTGACGGGCCGGGCGGCGCGGGCGAGGCTCCAGGCGTCGGAACAGCGCGTTCGAGGAGGCACGCGAGATGGCCGCTGGACATGCCGAGGGATGCCGCCGCGTCGGCGAGGGCGACCACCCGGTGATCGCACTGCACGGGTGGTTCGGCTCGGGGGAGGCCTGGGCGCCCCTGTGGCCGCATCTGGACCGGCGGGCGTTCAGCTACGCCTTCCCCGACTACCGCGGCTACGGCCGCCGCAAGGGCGAGACGGGCGCCTTCACCGTCGCCGAGGCCGCCGCCGACGTGCTCGACCTGGCCGACGCCCTGGGCTGGGACCGCTTCTCCCTGGTCGGCCACTCGATGGGCGGGAGCGTGATGCAGCGGGTGCTGGCCGACGCGCCCGACCGGGTCCGGGCGATGGTCGGCGCGGCGCCGGTGCCCGCCTCCGGGGTGCCCTTCGACGCCGAGACGCGGGCGGTGTTCGAGGGCGCCGCCGACGACCCGGCGCTGCGGCGGGCGATCGTGGACATGACGACCGGCAAGCGGCTGACCGGGGTGTGGCTGGACGCGGTGGTGGAGCACTCGCTGGCCGCCTCGGACCGCGACGCCTTCGCCGCCTACCTCACGGCCTGGGCCGACACCGACTTCCACAAGGAGATCGAGGGCAGCCCGGTCCCGGTCCTGGCGATCGCCGGGGAGCACGACCCGGCGCTGGGCGCCGACGCCCTGCGGCCCACCTTCGGCGCCTGGTACCCGGCGGCCCGGATCGAGGTGCTCTCCGGCGCCGGGCACTACCCGGCCGACGAGGTGCCGGTGGCGCTGGCCACCCTGGTCGAGCGGCACCTGGCGGGCGCGGAGTGAGCGCTCCCCCGCGCACGCCGGACGTGTTCGACCCGCGGGTGTTCGCCGACGGCGTCCCGCACGGCTCCCTGCGGGAGCTGCGCGACACCGCCCCGGTGTCCTGGCAGGCCGAGCACGAGGTCGACGGGTGGCCGGCCGGGCCCGGGTTCTGGGCGGTCACGCGGCACGCGGACGTGCGGCACGTGCTGCGCACCCCGCAGGTGTTCTCCTCCAGCGCCGGGGCCACCCAGATCCGCGACCCCGACCCCGGCGACCTGCCGTTCCTGCGGCGCACCGTCCTGAACATGGACCCGCCCGAGCACATGCGGCTGCGGCGGCTGGTGACCTCGGCCTTCACCCGCAGGCGCCTGGACCGCTTCACCGAGGCGGTCACCGCGCGCGCCAGGGCGCTGCTGGAGCCGGTGGCCCGGAGCGGCCGGTGCGACCTGCCGGTGGAGGTCACCGACGACTTCCCGCTGAGCAACCTCGCCGAGCTGCTGGGCATGCCGCCGGGTGAGCGGCACCTGATGCTCGAGTGGACCAACCGGGTCATCGGTTACCAGGACGACGAGCACGCCGCGCCCGTCCCGGGCTCGGACGGGCGGCCGGTGAATCCGCGTTCCCCGGCCATGCTGGGCGACATGTTCGCCTACGCGGACGGGCTGGCGGAGGCCAAGCGGCGCCGTCCGGGCGAGGACCTGATGAGCGCGCTGGTGCAGGCCGAGGTCGACGGGCGCCGCCTGGACGACGACGAGCTGCGCATGTTCTTCTTCCTGCTGGTCATCGCGGGCAACGACACGGTGCGCAGCGCGCTTCCCGGGGGCGTGCTGGCCCTGGCCGACCACCCCGGCGAGCACGCCCGGCTGGCGGCCGACCCCGCCCTGGTGCCGTCGGCGGTGGAGGAGGTCCTGCGCTGGCACCCGCCGGTGCTGACCTTCCGCCGCACGGCGGTGCGCGACGCCGAGCTGGGCGGGCGGCGCATCCGCGCCGGGGACAAGGTGGTGGTCTACCACTGCTCGGCCCATTTCGACGAGCGGGTGTTCGACGCGCCCATGCGCTTCGACGCGGGGCGCTCCCCCAACGACCACCTGGCCTTCGGCGACGGCCCGCACCTGTGCCTGGGCGCGCACTTCGCCCGGCTGCAGATGCGGATCTTCTTCACCGAGATGGTGCGCATGCTCCCCTGCCCCCGCCGCGACGGCCCGGTCAAGCGCCTGACCTCCAACTTCATCAACGGAATCTCGCACCTGCCGCTGCGCTGGGAAGGGTGAGGAGGAGCCCCGGTCCTGCTCCCCGCACGGCGAGGAGCGCCCGCGCAGCGTCTCGCGTCCTCGGCCCCCATGCCCCACAGGGCTCGGCGGCGCTCCGCGGGTTCCCCGGCCTGATCGGACCCCGGCCGCGGTGTCCGGCCGCGATACCGCCGCATCGGCCGTTCGTGCTCCCCCTCCATCCGGAGCCCAAGCCCATCGCGTCAAGCTACCGGTGGCCCCACTCCTTGGGCGCCTTGTCGCCGGTGAGCGCCGTCGCCGCTTGGACGAAGGCGCGGCAGCGGGCGAACTCCACGGCGGTGAAGGGCACCTGTTCGCGGTGCAGGAGCACGTACCCGGCCCCGGGCACCGTCAGGCACAGGGCGGTCCCGGCCAGTTCGTCGGGCCCCGGACCGTCCGGCCGGGCGGCGGTGTGCTCGGCCGCGTCGGCCCCGCACAGTGCGGCCAGCGCCTCGGCGAGCGTGGTGCCCCCGGCGGCGACCGCGGCCGCCAGTGAGAGCGCACGGCCCGTGGTGTCGCTGAGCTCGTGCAGGTCGGCGGGCTCGACCACCGGCGTGCGGCCGCCGGCGCGGGCCACGGCCTCGCGCAGCCGGTCCGGGCCGACCGGCCCCGGAGCGGTCAGGTAGAAGTCGTCGAGCGCCTCCCCCGCGCCCGGGTGGATCTGGACCAGCCTGATGTCGACGCCCAGTTCGGCCATCCGGGCGGTGAGCGCGGCCAGGCCGCCGGGCAGGTCGTCCACGGCCACCCGGAGCCGCCACAGCCGCTCGCCCTGCCTGCGCGGGCCGGCGGTGCGGCGCCCCGGCCCCGGTTCCCGGGCGGCCCGGCGGTGGCGGCGCCAGCGGTGCACCGAGGCGCCCGCGACCAGTGCGGCGCCCAAGGCGATCAGGAGCGCTCCCCCGCCTTCGCTGTGGCCCAAGGAGAGCACCAGCAGGTGCGCGGCGCCCCCGGCCAGCAGCAGCGCCCCCAGTTCCAGGGCCTCCCGGCCGAGGAAGCCGGCGTGCGGTGCCGAGGGCGCGGGCGGCGCCCCGTGCGGGGTGCGGTCCGTTGCGGTGGTGCGTGCGTCTGCTCCCATGCCGGCGATGGTGCCCGCCGCACGTTGCACCCGCTCGACGGCCCGTGACAGGCCTGTTACCGCCGACCGTGAGGCCGCTCACCCCCGCCGGCGGCCGGTTCGGCGGCCGCGCCCTCCGGTCCGGTGTCCAGGTCGGCCCGCAGCCACCGCTCGACCTCCATGACGTGCATGGTGGCGGCGGCCCGCGCGGCGTCGGGGTCGCGGTCCAGCAGGGCTCGGTAGATCCGCTCGTGGTCCTGGCGCAGGCGCGCGGCCTGCCCGGCCGCGCAGTGCCCGCGCCACACCCGCGCGTTGAAGGTGCGCGAGGAGAGCCCGTCGTTGATGGCCGACAGCGTGGCGTTCCCGGTGATCTGCACGATCGCCTGGTGGAAGGTCAGGTCGGCGGCGACCGTTTCGCGGCCGCCCCCGCCCGAGGAGATCCGGTCCAGGATGGCGCCGACCCGCTCCAGCTGCGCGTCGGTGGCGCGGGCCGCGGCCAGCGCGGTGGCGGCCGGCTCCAGCATCCGGCGCACCTGCAGCACCTCGATGAGGGTGTCGCCCTGGGAGATCTCGGCCAGCACCGAGAAGGTCTCCAGCAGGTCGGCCGGGCGCAGCGAGGAGACGTAGACGCCCGCGCCGTGCCGCACCTCCAGCACGCCCAGGGTGGTCAGCGTGCGCACCGCCTCGCGCATGGAGCTGCGCGAGACCTCGAACTCCTGGGCCAGGTCCCGCTCGGTGGGCAGGCGGTCGCCGGGGCGCAGCCGCCCCTCGGCGATCATCTCCTTGATCCGCTCGACGGGGCGCCGGGTCACCGGCATGCGCGCCTCGGTCGCGGCGGGGCTCGGGCCGTCGGTCGGCATCACGCGGGGTCCTCTCCAGGGGGCGGCGGGCCTCGGCACCGCGCACGGTCGTTCTGCTCCGCCCATCTTGACACCCCCTCTCCGCTGCACGTAGAAGTGATCCGACCACTTTGTCGACATGAGGCAGACCACACCGTCATCTACCGGCCCGAATCCGGGACATCGGCGGACGGACAGCACCGAACTGATCAGACCAATCGACGCGCCCGTGCGCCGCGCCGGCCGCGGACGCCGCCGACGGAAAGGCCTGCACCGTGAAGCTGCTGAGGATCGGACCGCCCGGGGCCGAACGGCCCGCCGCCCTGTCCCCCGAGGGCGTGCCCCTCGACCTGTCCCCGATCACCGACGACATCGACGGCGCCTTCCTGTCCGGCGGGGGCCTGGAGCGCGCCCGCGCCGCCCTGGAGGCCGGCGGCCTGCCGGTGCTGTCCGGGGCCGCCGGTGGCGCCGGGGCCGGCGCCCCCGGCGGCCCGCGCGTGGGCCCGCCGCTGGCGCCCCGCGGCAAGCTCATCGGGATCGGCACCAACTACGCCGACTACGCGGCGGCCACCGGGGCCGAGCCGCCCGAGCGGCCGATCGTCTTCATCAAGCCCACCGACACCGTGGTGGGCCCACACGACCCGGTGCGCATCCCGCGCGGCTGCTCGGCCACCGACCACGAGGTGGAGCTGGCCGTGGTGATCGGGCGCACCGCCCGCTACCTGGAGTCCGACGCCGAGGCCGAGGCGGCCGTGGCCGGGTACGCGGTGGCCAACGACGTCACCGAGCGCGAGCACCAGTTCGGCCACGGCGGACAGTGGGGCAAGGGCAAGTCCTTCGAGACCTTCACCCCGCTGGGCCCGTGGCTGGTCACCCCCGACGAACTGGGGGCGCGCGGCACCGCCGCGCTCGGCCTGCGCACCCGGGTCAACGGCGCACTGGTGCAGGACGGCACCACCGAGGCGATGATCTTCGATGTGCCCTTCCTGGTGCGCCACCTGAGCCGCTTCATGGCGCTGCGCCCGGGCGACGTCGTCATCACCGGCACCCCCGCGGGCGTGGCCATGACCCGGCCGGACACGCCCTACCTGCGGGCCGGCGACGTGATGGAACTGGAGGTGGACGGACTGGGCGGCCAGCGGCAGGTGCTGACGGCCGCCTGAGCATGGGCGGAGGGACGCGCCGACACGCCCTTCCGCCGCCGGGTGGGCGCCCGGCTCCGCGTCTAGGGTGAGCCCCGCGGACGCCTCCCGGCGCCCGGACCGCCCCTGTGGGGGGGCGGTCCGGGCGCACCGGACGGGGTCCGGCGGCCCACGCCGAAGTGTCGGCACCCGACCGACCGCGCGGGCCGCCCCACGGGAGCGGCCCTGGAGAAGAGGGAGCGCATGCGGATCGCGCTATTCGTCACCTGCGTCAACGACACGCTGTACCCGGGGACCGGGCGAGCGGTGGTGCGGCTGCTGGAGCGGCTGGGGCACGAGGTCGTGTTCTCCGAGGACCAGACCTGCTGCGGGCAGATGCACTACAACTCCGGCTACCGGCGCGACGCCCAGCGCCTGGCCGTGCGCTTCCTGCGCACGTTCGAGGGCGCCGACGCCGTCGTCGCGCCCTCCGGCTCCTGCGCGGCGATGATCCGCGACAACTACCCGCGCCTTGGCGAGGACGGCAGCCGTCTGCAGCGCGCCGCCGCCGATCTGGCGCCGCGCGTGTACGACCTGTCCGAGCTGCTGGTGGACGTGCTGGGCGTCACCGACGTGGGCGCCTACTTCCCGCACACCGTCACCTACCACCCCACCTGCCACGGGCTGCGCATGCTGCGCCTGGGCGACCGCCCCTACCGGCTGCTGCGCGCCGTGCGCGGGCTGAGCCTGGTGGACCTGCCCGGCGCCGCCGAGTGCTGCGGCTTCGGCGGCACGTTCGCGGTGAAGAACCCGGACGTGTCGGCGGCGATGGGCTCGGACAAGGCCCGCAACGCCGCCTCCACCGGTGCCGAGGTGCTGTGCGCGGTCGACAACTCCTGCCTGATGCACATCGGCGGGACGCTCAGCCGCGAGCGCGCGGGCATGCGCGTGGTGCACCTGGCGGAGATCCTGGCGTCGACGGAACGGGAGCCGGCCCTCGCATGAGCAGCGCGACATTCGTGGGGATGCCCGCCTTCCCCGACGCGGCCCGCGGGGCCACCGGGAACGCCCAGCTCAGACACAACCTGCGCAAGGCCACGCACACCATCCGCGGCAAGCGCGGGGAGGTGGTCGAGGAGCTGGACGACTGGGCCGGGCTGCGCGAGGCCGGGCGGGCCGTCAAGGACCGCACCCTGCGCCACCTGGACCACTACCTGGAGAGGCTGGAGGAGGCGGTGACCGCCGCGGGCGGCACCGTGCACTGGGCCTCCGACGCCGACGAGGCCCGCGCGATCGTGACCCGGCTGGTGCACGCCACCGGCGAGCGCGAGGTCGTCAAGGTCAAGTCGATGGCCACCCAGGAGATCGAGCTGAACAACGCCTTGGAGCAGGAGGGCATCACCGCCTACGAGACCGACCTGGCCGAGCTGATCGTCCAGCTCGGGGACGACCTGCCCTCGCACTTCCTGGTCCCTGCCATCCACCGCAACCGGGCCGAGATCGGGCGGATCTTCCGCGAGCGCATGGGCGCCTGGGGCGTGCCCGCCCCCGAGGGGCTCGGCGACGACCCGCGCGAGCTGGCCGAGGCCGCCCGGCGGCACCTGCGGCAGAAGTTCCTGGAGACCCGGGTGGCGGTGTCGGGGGCCAACTTCGCGGTGGCCGACACCGGCAGCATGGTGGTGCTGGAGTCCGAGGGCAACGGGCGGATGTGCCTGACGCTGCCCGAGACGCTGATCTCGGTGGTGGGCATCGAGAAGCTGGTGCCGAGCTGGTCGGACCTGGAGGTGTTCATGCAGCTGCTGCCGCGCTCCTCCACCGGCGAGCGGATGAACCCCTACAGCACCGTGTGGACGGGCGTGACGCCCGGGGACGGGCCCCAGGAGTTCCACCTCGTGCTGCTCGACAACGGGCGCACCGACACCCTCGCCGACCGGGTGGGGCGCCAGGCGCTGCGGTGCATCCGCTGCTCGGCGTGCCTGAACATCTGCCCGGTCTACGAGCGCACCGGCGGCCACGCCTACGGGTCGGTCTACCCGGGGCCGATCGGCGCGATCCTGACCCCGCAGCTGCAGGGCATGCAGGGGCCGGTCGAGAAGGCGCTGCCGTTCGCCTCGACGCTGTGCGGGGCGTGCTACGACGTGTGCCCGGTGGCCATCGACATCCCGGAGGTGCTGGTGCACCTGCGCGAGCGCGCGGTGGAGGGCAAGCGGCCGGGGGCGGAGAAGGCGGCCATGGCGGCGGCCGAACGGGTGCTGGACGACCCGCGGCGGATGCACCTGGCCCAGCGCGCCGCCTCGTCGCTGCGCGGGGCGGTGCCCCGGCGGCTGCCCGGCCCCGGCGCGGCCTGGACCGACACCCGCGACCTGCCCGACATCCCCGAGCGGCCGTTCCGCGACTGGTGGCGCGAGCACGCCCGGGGCGGGGAGGAGGAGCGATGAGCGCACCGCTCGGATCGCGTGAGCGCGTACTGGCCAAGGTGCGCGCCGCGCTGGCGGACGTGCCCCGGGACGAGGACCCCGGGGACGCGCCGGTGCCGCGGGACTATGCGCGCACCCACCGCCAGGGGCCCGCGCTGGACCTGCTGGTGGACCGGCTGGAGGACTACCGGGCGCAGGTGCGCCGGGTGCGCGGTGCGGAGCTGCCCGCGGCGGTCGCCGAGGCGCTGGAGCGCCGGGGCGCCGCCCGGGTGGCGGTGCCGGGCGACGCCCCCGGGGAGTGGTTCTCCCGGAGCGGCGCCGAGGTGCTGCGGGACGCGCCGTGGGAGGACCGGGTGCTGTCCGTGCCGGAGCTGGACGCGGTGGACGGCGCGGTGACCGGGTGCGCGGTGGCGGTGGCCGAGACCGGCACGATCATCCTGGACACCGGCGAGCACCAGGGGCGGCGGGCGCTGACCCTGGTCCCGGACTACCACCTGTGCGTGGTGCGGGCCCGCCAGGTGGTGGACGGGGTCCCCGAGGCCGTGGAGCGCCTGGACCCGGTGCTGCCGCAGACCTGGATCAGCGGCCCGTCGGCGACCAGCGACATCGAACTGGAGCGCGTGGAGGGCGTCCACGGCCCCAGGACGCTGGAGGTCCTGCTGGTCGAATAGTCGGCGCAAGACGGCACAATGGTGCGACCGCCCCGGCCCCTGCCGGGGCGGTCGCACCGCTTCTCCTGTTCGGACGGCACATCCCGGTTCAAAGGACGCATTGACCGACCCCCTCCCCGCGCACGGGCTCGACTTCGGCCACGTCGTCCAGCTCAGAACGTACGTCGTGGACCATGACGCCACCAGGCTCGGGCCGATCGCCGAGGCCGTGCAGGGGTACTGGGGGCCGAGCCTCCCGTGCAGCCCCTGCTCGGCGTCGCGGCCCTGGCGGCGCCCGACGTGCTGTTCGAGGTCGAGGCCATCGCGGCCCGCGCCTGATCCGCCGACGGGCGCCGGCTCCGGGCCCTGGCCGCCGGGTGTCGGGGTGCCGGGTGCGGCCGCTCCGAACCTCCGTCGGAACGGCCGCACCCGGCACTACGGCTCCGCGACAGAGCGGCTACGGGACGCGGGCGGTCCAGTCGCGGGAGCCGAACTTGGTGGCGGCCAGCTCGTGCGCGGTCTCCAGCTCGGCGTCGGTCAGGGTGTCATCCGTGAGGCCGTTGCGCTCCCGGAAGGTCGCCACCATGGCGTCCATGACCTGCTCGCGGGCGAGGCCGGTCTGGCGGCGCAGCGGGTCCACGCGCTTCTGGGCGCTCTTGGTGCCCTTGTCCGACAGCTTCTCCCTGCCGATGCGCAGCACATCGACCATCTTCTCGGCATCGATGTCGTAGGCCATCATCACGTGGTGCAGGACAGCCCCATCGTGCGCCGACACCCGCTTCTGGGCGGCGCCGGCGATCTTGCCGCCCTTGGAGGCGATGTCGTTGAGCGGCTGGTACCAGGCGTCCACGCCCAGTCCGCTCAGCGCCTCGAGCACCCAGTCGTCCAGGTAGGCGTAGCTGTCGGCGAAGGGCATGCCGTGCACCATCGGCTCGGGCACGTACAGCGAGTAGGTGATGCTGTTGCCCGGCTCTTGGAACATCGCCCCGCCGCCGCTGATGCGGCGCACCACCGTGACGTCGTGGCGGCGGGCCCCGTCCGGGTCGACCTCGTTGCGCAGGGACTGGAAGCTGCCGATGACCACCGAGGGGCGGTCCCACTCCCAGAAGCGCAGGGTGGGCCTGCGGCGACCGGAGGCCACCTCTCGGGTCAGGACCTCGTCCAGGGCCATGTGCACCTCAGGGGCGTGCGGCCCGTCCTTGATCAGCTGCCAGTCGTAGTCGCTCCACGTCGTGGCGTGCGACAGCGCGCGGCGCACCGCCACGCCCACCGCCTCGGAGGAGAAGCCGAACATGGACGTGCCTTCGGGCAGGGCGCTCTCGATGCGGCGCCCCAAGGCCTTGGCGTCGGTGTCGGCCGGGGCCCCTTCGAGGGCGCGGTCGATCTCCTCCAGGGCCTCGTCGGGCTCCAGGAAGAAGTCGCCGGCCACGCGGACGTGCCGCAGCCGGCCGTCCTCCAGCTCGAAGTCGACCACCACGAGCTTTCCACCCGGGACCTTGTACTCTCCGTGCACTGCCACTCCCCCGTGCCGCGGCGCGCGGCCGCCCCATTGCGACGTGGCAAAGACTATGCGCCGGTGGGCCCAGGGGCGGGGTGGCCCGGACGTGAGGTGTCTCGCTCCCCTGAGCGGGAATCCTCCGGGGGCTCGGCTCCGATGCAGCGGAGAACCGCCGCCGCCTTGAGGAGCGTCTCGTGGTGCTCTTCGGCGGGGTCGGACAGGGCGGTGATGGCGCCGCCGGTTCCCAGGCGCGCGCCCTCCGGGTCGCACACCAGGGTGCGGATGACGATGCTCAGGTCCGCGGTCCCGTTGAACCCCAGGTATCCCAGGCAGCCCGCGTAAGGGCCGCGCGGACGGCTCTCCAGGGCGTCGAGGAGGGCGACGGTGCGCTCCTTGGGGGCTCCGGTCATCGAGCCGCCGGGGAAGAGCGCGCGCAGGCAGTCCACGGCTCCGCGGTCGGCGCGCAACCGCCCCTTGACCGAGGTGACCAGCTGGTGGACGGTCGCGTAGGACTCCACACCCATGAGGCGGGGCACGTGGACGCTTCCGGGGCGGCACACCCGGCCCAGGTCGTTGCGGATCAGGTCGGCGATCATCAGGTTCTCGCCGCGGGTCTTGGTGTCGGAGGCCAGCTCCCGCGCGGCCTCGGCATCGGCGGCGGGCTCGGGAAGGCGGGCGGCGGTCCCCTTGATGGGCTTGCTCTCGGCCCAGCCGTGGGCGTCGATCTCTAGGAAGCGCTCGGGGGAGGCGCTGAGCACGGTGCGCGCCCCGCTGCGCAGGTAGGCGGCATAGGGGGCGGGGTTGTCGCGGCGCAGGCGCCGGTAGGCGGCCAGGAGGCCGTCGGGGCCGTCGGGGCCGTCGGGCGCGGCGGCGTCCATGGCGTAGGTGTAGCACGCCTCGTAGCTCTCGCCGTCGAGCAGCCAGGAGCGGACCTGCGCCAGGTCGTCCAGGTAGTCCCCGCGCACGACGGTGGCGCGGGCCGCTCCCTGCGGTGCGGGCGGGGGCGGTGGCGGCGCGGGGTGCACGGTGCGCAGCCGCTCCTGGTAGCCGTCGAACCAGGCGGCCGCCTCGGCGGCGGTGCCGCCGCTGTGCACGAGCCAGGCGGCGCCGGTGAGGTGGTCGGCGGCCAGGAAGCGCCGCACGGTGAGGAACTCGGCGTCGGGGCCGCGCGGGTCGGGCCGGACGGGTCCGGCCGAGGCGCTGCCGTCGGCGGCGCCGTAGCCCAGGTAGCCGACGAGGCCGCCGAGGAAGGGCAGCGGGAAGGCGTCGGGGTCGACGCGGTCGGCGGCGGTGCGGCGGGCGAGCTCGTCGAACAGGCCGCCGCTCAGGGGGCGGGCGGTGCCGCCGCGGACCTCCTCCAGGCGGGGGGCGCCGGGGCCGGCGCTGTAGCGCAGCAGCGGGTCGCGGCGGGTGTCGACGGAGCCGAGGAAGCTGTACCGCCCCATGCCGTAGGCGGTGCGGGCGCTGTCCAGCCAGAAGGCGTGGTCGTCGCCGGCGTGCAGGGCGGTGAAGACGTCCTCGGGCGAGACGTCGAGGTCGACGGCGCGCACGTGCACGTCACGGGCCGGGCTGCCGGGCACCCCTCGCACCGGTTCCGGGCGGCCCTGCGCGGCCACCGCGGCGCGGTCGCGATCCGCCGCCCCGGGTGCGGAGGAACCGGGGTCCGCCGTCCCGTTCCTCCCCGTCCCAGGCACGTCGGGGGCGGTGGCGCCGTCGCGGAAGCACTCGCTCCGGAGCGTTGCCGCACCGCTCCGCCGCTCCGGCCGCCCCTGCGCAGTGGGCCTCCGCTCCTCCGCGCGCCCCGGCAGGGCCAGGAAGTTCGCGATCAGTTCGCGCCCGTACTCGGTCTCGACCGATTCGGGGTGGAACTGGACGCCGTGCAGGGGCCGTTCCCGGTGCCGCAGGCCCATCAGGACGCCGTCGGACGCGCGCGCCGTCACCTGCAGCCCGGGCGGCAGCGGTTCCGGGACGGCCAGGGAGTGGTAGCGCACGCACCGGAACCCCTGGGGCAGACCGGCGAAGACCCCGCGCCCGTCGTGGGCGACCTCGTCGACCCGGCCGTGCATGACCTGGGGCGCGTGCTCGGCCTTGCCTCCGCTCAGCGCGGCCAGCAGCTGGTGCCCCAGGCACACGCCCAGGACGGGGCCGGGGAAGGCTTCCAGCAGCTCGGGCAGGCGCCCGATGTCGCCGGGCACGTGCGGGCTGCCGGGGCCGGGCGAGACCACGAGGTGGGTGTGGCCCCCGGCGAGCACCTCGGCCGGGTCGAAGCCGTCGTTGGGCACGGTGTGCGGCTCGGCCCCCGCGACCTGCCAGATGAGCTGGTGCAGGTTGAAGGTGTAGGAGTCGTGGTTGTCCACGAGCAGGATGCGCGGCGCCGCGTCGGGAGGCGCCCCGCTCCCGGACGGGTCGTCGCGCATGCAGGGCCTTTCACGGGGCCGCGCGCCGCGCGGCCGGGTCGTTTCGTTCGGTTCGGGGGGCGTTTCCACGATATCGACCGCGGACAGGGATGCGGGCGCCGGTATCGGATCGCCCGGGGACGCCCGCCCTCGCCTCCGGAACGGCGTTCCTGGGAGCCGTGGCGACGGCGGCCCGCCGGGCGCCCCCTCGTCGCCGACCCGGGCCGCGTCCCTCAGAGTGGTGTCGTTGCCGTCCGACCAGGTCAGCGCGGCCGTTCCGCCTCGGAGCCGGGCCCGCCCCGCCTTCGGCTCCCGGCCGGCCCCGCCTCTCCGGTCGTCGGGCCGCCCCTAAAGCAGGGACACCGCCTCGGTCAGCACCGACCGCAGGATCTGCTCGATCTCGTCGAACACGGGCTGGTCGGCGATGAGCGCCGGGGCCAGCTGGATCACCGGGTCGCCGCGGTCGTCGGCGCGGCAGTACAGGCCCGCGTCGAACAGCGCCCCGGACACGAAGCCGCGCAGGATGCGCTCGGACTCCTCGGGGTCGAAGGACCGCCGGGTCTGGCGGTCCTTGACCAGCTCGATGCCGTAGAAGTAGCCGTCCCCGCGCACATCGCCCACGATCGGCAGGTCCTTCAGCTTCTCCAGCGTGCCCCGGAACGCCGCCTCGTTCTCGCGGACGTGCCCGGTGAGCCCTTCGCGCTCGAACACGTCGAGGTTGGCCAGCGCCACCGCCGAGGACACCGGGTGCCCGCCGAAGGTGTACCCGTGGGTGAAGGCGTTGCTCCCCTCCCGGAACGGCGCGAAGACCCGGTCGGAGGCGATGGCCGCGCCGATGGGGGCGTACCCGGAGGTCATCCCCTTCGCGCAGGTGATGATGTCCGGGGTGTAGCCGTAGCGCTCGCAGGCGAACATGTGGCCCACCCGCCCGAAGGCGCAGATGACCTCGTCGGAGACCAGCAGTACGTCGTACCGGTCGCAGATCTCGCGGACCGCACGGAAGTAGCCGGGCGGCGGCGGGAAGCAGCCGCCCGAGTTCTGCACCGGTTCCAGGAACACCGCGGCCACGGTCTCCGGCCCCTCGGCCTGGACGGCCAGCTCGATCTGGCGGGCGGCCCAGCGGCCGAACGCCTCGGGGTCATCGGCCGTCCCGGGTTCGCCGGTGATCTCGTCGGCGCGGTACAGGTTGGTGTTGGCGACCTTGAGGGCGCCCGGGACCAGCGGCTCGAAGACCTTCTTCAGGTCGGGGACGCCGGTGATGGACAGCGCGCCCTGGGTGGTGCCGTGGTAGGCGACCGACCGGCTGATGACCTTGCGCTTGTCGGGCCGCCCGGTCAGCGCGAAGTACTGCTTGGCCAGCTTCCAGGCGGTCTCCACCGCCTCGCTGCCGCTGGTGGTGAAGAAGACCCGGTCCAGGTCGCCGGGGGTGTGCGCGGCGAGCCGCTCGGCCAGTTCGATGGCGGCGGGGTGGGCGTGGCTCCACAGCGGGAAGTAGGCCAGGTCGGCGGCCTGCCGCGCGGCCGCCTCGGCGATCTCGCGGCGCCCGTGCCCGGCCTGGACGACGAAGAGGCCGGCCAGCCCGTCGATGTAGCGGCGGCCCTCGGCGTCCCAGATGTGGACCCCGTCCCCGCGGGTGATGACCGGGACGCGGGCACCGTCCTCGAAGGCCGAGTGGCGGGTGAAGTGCATCCACAGGTGGTCCCGGGCGGCGTCCGAGAGCCGCTGGACGTCCTCGCGGGTCGCTTCCTGCGCGGTGTTCGTGCTCATGGCCCCTTGCCCATCGTCCGATTCGGGTGCGGTGCCCCATGATCAGCACTCACACCCGAATTCGTCAACTGTTTCAGGGGCGAAACTTGAGATCGACAACTGATAACGCGGCTAGTCGGCGATCTTCTGACGGTTTTCGCATTAGAGGTCGCAGGTGGGGTCCACCTGCTCCCGGTCGTCGGGCACGACCTCGGCGACCGCGAACGCGTGCCCGCCCAGGCACAGCCGGCCGCCCCGCACCCGCGGCTCGCCCGAGGCCAGCAGCACCCGCCGCACCGGTGCGTCCAGCACCGCGTCGGCCGGATGCGGACGCAGGTTGCACGCCACCCGCAGCGGGCCGCGGTGCAGCACCAGCACCCGCCCGTCGTCGGAGGCGCGCACCGCGAACCGGTCCAGCCGCGGGTCGGCCAGCTCAGGGCGGGCCCGGCGCAGCGCGATCAGCTCCCGGTAGGCGCACAGCACGGCCCGGTGGGGGTCGGTCGCGGGCTCCTCCCAGTCCAGGACGGAGGCCTCCCGCGCGGCCGGGTCCATCGGGTCGGGGACCGCGTCGGTCCACCCGTGCGCGGCGAACTCGCGCCGGCGGCCGCGCCGCACCGCCTCGGCCAGGTCCGGGTCGGGGAAGGAGGCGAAGAACCGCCACGGCGTGGAGGCCGCCCACTCCTCGCCCATGAAGAGCATCGGGGTGTAGGGCGAGCACAGCACCAGCGCCGCCCCGCACACCAGCAGGTCCGGCGGGACCGAGGCGGACAGGCGGTCGCCCAGGGCGCGGTTGCCGACCTGGTCGTGGGTCTGCAGGTAGGCCAGGAAGCGGGCCCCGGAGTCCTCGGCGGCGTCGACCGGGGCGCCGTGGCTCCGGCCGCGGAAGGAGGAGTACCCGCCGTCGTGCAGGAAGACCCGGCGCAGGGTGCGCGGCAGCACCGCGGGGCCGGCGAAGTCGGCGTAGTAGCCGTGGGTCTCCCCGGTGAGCGCGGTGTGCAGGGCGTGGTGCAGGTCGTCGGACCACTGGGCGGTCATGCCCAGGCCGCCGGCGGCGCGGGGGCGGACCGTGCGCGGGTCGTTGCGGTCGCTCTCGGCGATCAGCGACAGCGGCCGGCGCAGTCCGGCGGCCAGCGCCTCGGTGCGCGCCGACAGCTCGGCCAGGAGGGGGCGGGCGCCGTCGTCGCGCAGCGCGTGCACGGCGTCCAGGCGCAGGCCGTCCAGGTGGAAGTGGCGCAGCCGGTCCAGCGCGTTGTCCAGGACGTGGCGCCGCACCTCGTCGGACCCGGGGCCGTCGAGGTTGAGCGATGGGCCCCAGGCGGTCTCGCCGCCGGTGAAGTAGGGCCCGAAGCGGTGCAGGGTGGCGCCGGAGGGGCCCAGATGGTTGTAGACGACGTCCAGGACGACGCCGAGGCCGCGGGCGTGGCAGGCGTCGACGAAGCGCTTGAGGCCGTCGGGGCCGCCGTAGGGCTCGTGCACGGCGTACCAGAGCACCCCGTCGTAGCCCCACCCGCGGTCGCCGTCGAAGGCGTTGACCGGCATGACCTCGACCAGGTCCGCCCCCAGGTCGACCAGGTGGTCCAGGCGTCCGATCGCGGCGTCGAAGGTGCCCTCGGCGGTGAAGGTGCCGATGTGCAGCTCGTAGAGGACCGCCCCGGGAAGGGCGCGCCCGGTCCAGGCCCCGTCGGTCCAGGGGAAGGCGGAGTGGTCGTAGGCGCGCGAGGGGCCGGTGACGCCGTAGGGCTGGTGCACCGACCGGGGATCGGGCAGCGGTTCGGGGTCGTCGCCCAGGAGGAAGGCGTAGTCGGTCCCCGGTTCGGGCGGCGGCCCGTCGAGCACCCACCGGCCTCCCGGCCGCGGTTCCATGTCCCGGTCCCGTCCACCGGCCCGTACGCGTACCCGGTCATGGTCCGGGGCCCACACGGAGAGCCGGTCACCTGCGCCGTCGCTCACGGAGTGGCCCTACCCGCCCGCCCCGGAGATCACGCGGAGGCGGCGCCCTGCGGTGCCGTCCGGCGGACCTCGGAGGCCCGGCGCGGTCCCGTCCTCTGCGGTCCGCGCGCCGCCGGCCTCAGGGGCGGGGGCGGTAGACGCCGATCCGGAAGGAGGCCGTGACCTCGACGGGGTCGGGGAGGGTCGCGGCGCGGCGCTCCAGCTCCCCGGCCTCCAGGTGGCGGGCGCTGGGGCCCATGCCCGCGACCGTCACCGCGTCGCGGCGGGGAAGGCGCAGGGCGAGGTCCAGGGCTTCGCCGCGGGCGTGCTCGAAGCGGGTGGCGAGCGTCTCCTCCAGGCGCTCCTCTTTGCGCGCGTCGACCGAGACCAGGCCCAGGGCCTCGACCAGTTCGCCCAGGTGGCCGGGGCCGGGGGTGACGACGACGAGGAGGCCGTCGGGGCCCAGCACGCGGTGGAACTCCTCGGCGCCGCGCGGCGCGAACACGTTGAGCAGCACCGATGCGGCGCCGTCGCTCAGCGGCAGGCCCCGCCAGGCGTCGCAGGCGGCGGCCCCGGCGTGCGGGTGGGCCTTGGCGGCGCGGCGCAGGGCGTACTTGGACAGGTCCAGGCCGAGGCCGCAGGCCTGCGGGGAGCGGTCCAGCACGCGGGCGAGGTAGTAGCCGGTGCCGCCGCCGATGTCGGCGACCAGGCCGCCGTCGGCCAGGGCGGGCGCGGCCGCCTCGGCGATGCGCGCGGCCAGGGGGTCGTAGTGCCCGGCCTCCTGGAAGCCCTGCCGGTCGCGGACCATGTCGGCCGAGTCGGCGGTCCCGGTCGGCTTGGCGCCGGTGAGCAGGCCGAGGTAGCCCTCCTTGGCGACGTCGAAGGCGTGCCCGGACGAGCAGCGCACGGCGTTGCCCACCGGTTCGAGCCCGGCCCCGCAGTGGGGACAGGCCAGGCGGGCGAGGACAGGGGCGGGCATCCGGAGCCGGTCGAGCACGGGAGGACGCCCGTCGTCGCGCAAGGTAGCCATGATCGCCGTCCACTCTACTGAGCCCGGCGAGGGACCGGCGGACGAGCGCCGTCCCCCGTCCCGGCGCGGGTCCCGAGGGCGGGTCCCGAGGAAAGGCTCGGCCCGGCCGCTCACTCCCTCCGTTCCAGGAGGGCCACCGGATAGTCGGCCAGGAGGTCGGACAGCCTCGGCGCGACCCGGCCGCCGGCGGCCGGGGCCTCCACCTCGCGGCCGCTGAGCAGGTCCCGCCAGCGCCCCGGGCCCGACGGGAGCGGGAGGACCGTGTCCCTCCACCCCCCGTCCGCCTCCAGCGCCACCGGGAGGCGGGTGGCCACCGCGGCGGCCCCCAGGTCGGGCCCCCGGGCGAAGGCGACCGCGTGTCCGGCCGCGCACCCCTCGGCGCGCAGGGGCAGGTACCCGCGCAGGTCCCGGCGGCGGCGCAGGCGCAGCGCCTGGCGCACCACGTGCATCTTCGCCTCCCCCGAGGCGTCCACCGGGGGGCGCCGCCCCGACTCCAGCCGCTCCAGCAGCACCTCCCGGGCGGTGAAGTCGACCGGGCGCCGGTTGTCGGGGTCCACCAGCGACAGGTCCCACAGCTCGGTGCCCTGGTACACGTCGGGGACGCCCGGCATGGCCAGCTGCACCAGCTTCTGCCCGAGTGCGTTGCTCCACCCGTGCGGCCGGATCCAGGACACCAGGCCCTGGACGCCGACCGTGATGCGCCGGTCGGAGAGCACCCGCTCGGGCCAGGCCCGCACCTCCTCCTCGAAGGCGGGGTCCGGGTCGGTCCAGGACGTGGCCGCCTTCGCCTCGCGCGCCGCCTTGAGCAGGTGCTCGCGCAGCCGCACCGCGCTGATCGGCCACGCCCCCACCAGGGTCTGCCAGGCGAGCAGGTTCAGTGACGGCTCGCTCAGCCCGCGGCGGACGGTCCACTCGCGCACCGCGGCCGCGAACTCCTCGGGGATCTCCGTGAGGACCGCCAGGCGCGCGCGCACGTCCTCGGAGCGCTTGGTGTCGTGGGTGGACAGCGTGGTCATGCCGTGCGGCCGGGCCGTCTCCCTGCGGGCCTGGGCGGTGTGGAAGGCGCCGACGGACACCCCGAACCCGGCCGGGTCGCCGCCGACCTCGTTGAGCGCGATGAACCGCGTCGCCCGGTAGAAGGCGGTGTCCTCCACCCCTTTGGCCGTCACCATGCCGCTGGTCTGCTGGATGCGCACGGCGGCCTCGCCACCGGGGTCGCCGCGCACCAGGCGGTCGATCAGCGCCAGCTCGGCGGCGGCCTCCGGCACGCGCTCGCGGGCGCGCCGCACCGCCTCGGCCCACCGGCCGAGCCCCTCGGGAAGGTAGGTGCGGTACACGGGGAAGGAGGCCAGCAGTTCGGCCACGGCCCGGACGGTGGCCTCCGCGGGGCCGCGGCCCCCCGCCCCGCGTTCGTCCGCGCCGCCGGCTTCCCCTCCGGCCTCCGCGGCGGCCGCGCGCTCGACGGCCGAGGCGATGCGGCGGGTCTCCGCCGCCAGCACCTCGGTGGCCGCCCGGCGCTTGCACTCCTCCTCCACCCGGCGCGGGTCCCCCGGCGCCCCCAGCTCCTCGGCCAGGCGGGTCAGCGGCCCCTCCGCCCGCGGGTCGACGAACAGCCCGCACACCTCGCGCGCGGCGTCGTAGCCGGTGGTGCCCTCGACCGGCCAGCTCGCGGGCGCCTCCTCCCCCGGCGCCAGGATCTTCTCCACCGCGATCCACCCGCCGAACCGGTCCCGCAGGCGGCGCAGGTACCCGCCGGGGTCGGCCAGCCCGTCGGGGTGGTCCACCCGCAGACCGGTCACCTCCCCCGCGTCGGCCCAGCGCAGCACCTCCCGGTGGACCCGCTCGAACACCCACGGGTCCTCCACCCGCAGCGCCGCCAGGTCGGACACGTCGAAGAACCGGCGGTAGGACATGGCCTCGCGGGAGCGGCGCCAGGACACCAGGCGGTAGTGCTGCGCCCGGTGCACCTGCTCCGGATCGGCCTCCCCGTCGTGGGGGACGGTGCCCTCGGCCACCGGGTAGCGGCGCCCGTCCAGTTCCAGGTGCCCCCCGCGCAGGACCAGGCGGGACAGCGCCGCCCGCCCGCCGTCGCCGTCGTCGGGCAGCACCGGAAGCTCCAGCGGGCCGCGCTCCCAGTCGATGTCGAAGCAGCGGGCGTGCACGGCGCGGGGACCGTCCCGCAGCACCTCCCACCACCAGGCGTTGGCCTCGGGCAGGGCCACCGACATGTGGTTGGGGACGATGTCCGCCACCAGCCCCATGCCCAGGGCCCGCAGCCGCGCCGCCAGCGCGGCGCGCGCCTCCTCCCCGCCCAGGTCGGGGCAGACCCGGCGGGGGTCGGTCCAGTCGTAGCCGTGGGTGGAGCCGGGGGCGGCGAGCAGGGGGGCGGTGTAGACCGCCCCCACCCCGAGCCGGTGCAGGTAGGAGGCGGTGTCGGCGGCATCGCGAAGGCCGCCCGCAGGGCGTATCTGCAGGCGGTAGGTCGACGTCGGCGCGGTCGGTCCGTGGCTGCTCATCTGCACTCCTTGGTGCCCGCGTGCGCGCGGCCGGTAACCGTGCCATCGGTCCCGGGGCTAGGCTTTCCGGCACCGGCCGCTCCCGCCGGCCGGCGCCCGCCGCACGACCGCCACCCGACCGCACGGAAGGCCTCCCCTTGTCCGAAGCGACCGACCGCCCGACCGTCCTGCTGCTGAACGGCCCCAACCTCGGCCTCCTGGGCCGCAGGGACCCCGCCACCTACGGCTCCACGACCCTGGCCGACATCGAGCGCCGGGTCGCCGCGCTGGGGGCCGAGCTGGGGGCCGAGGTGCGGTGCGCGCAGAGCAACCACGAGGGCGAACTGGTCGACCTCGTGCACGGCGCCGCCGACCTCGACGGCATCGTCGTCAACCCGGGCGCCTTCGCCCACTACAGCATCGCGCTGCGCGACGCGGTGGACGCGGTGGACACGCCCTGCGTTGAGGTCCACATCTCCAACGTCTACGCGCGCGAGGAGTTCCGGCACACCTCGGTCACCGCGCCGGTGATGCAGGGCTACATCGCGGGCTGCGGGGCGTTCGGCTACGAGCTGGGGCTGCGCGCCGTCCTGGAGCGCATCCGTCAGGCCCGCGACCGGGCCTGACGGGTTCCCGGGCCGGGTGAGCCCATCACCACACCGGCCCGGTTCGGCGCGGCGCGCCACCAGTTGTTAAATTCTTCGACGTCGTTCGTTCAGCCGCGCCGGTGCGCCGTGCCCGGAACCGTCCGACGGGCCGTACCGTGCCCGACAGGGGGCGGCCGCCGGAACGCCGCCGAGGCGCCCACCAGGGGAGAACACCACAGCCATGCGCATGCGTCCGTCCAGCCGCCGCGCCTGCCTCGCGGCCGCCCTGTCCGGGGCCGTCGCCCTGACCACGGGGTGCGGGAGCGACAACGCCGTGCGCGGCAACGACCCGATCCCGGTGCCCGAGAACATGGCCTGCTTCGACGGCACCCTGTCCGGTGCGGGCTCCAGCGCCCAGGAGAACGCGATGACCACGTGGATCGCGGGCTACCAGACCTCCTGCGAGGACGCGCTGGTCTTCTACGACGCGATCGGGTCGGGCGGCGGCCGCAGCCAGTTCCTCGACGGCGCGGTCGCCTTCGCCGGGTCCGACGCCGCGCTGGACCCCGTCGAGCACGAGGAGGCGGTGGGGCGCTGCGACTCCTCCGAGGCGGTGAACATCCCCGCCTACGTGGTCCCGATCGCGGTCGTGTTCAACCTGGAGGGCGTCGAGGAGCTGAACCTGGCGCCGGCCACCATCGCGGGCATCTTCAAGGGCGACATCACGACGTGGGACGCCCCCGAGATCGCCGAGGACAACCCGGACGCCGACCTGCCGGACATGCCCATCACACCGGTCTCGCGCTCGGACGAGTCGGGCACCACGGAGAACTTCACCGAGTACCTGCACAGCACCGCCTCGGACACCTGGACCTTCGACCCCGGCGGCCAGTGGCCGCTGCCCCCGGTCGAGGCCGCACAGGGCAACAGCGGCATCGCCGAGGCGGTGTCCGGCGGTGAGGGCACCATCGGCTACGTGGAGGCTTCCCACGTGGGGCACATGTCGGCGGCGCGCGTCGGCGTGGGCGAGGAGTTCGTGGAGCTGTCCCCGGAGTCGGCGGCCAAGGTGGTGGCCGACGCCCCCGAGCGCGAGGGGTCGAGCCGCTACGACCACGCGCTGGAGCTGGACTACGGCACGACCGAGAAGGGTGTCTACCCGATCGTCCTGGTCAGCTACCAGGTCGCCTGCATGGAATATGAGGACGAGACCAGGGGCGAGCGGGTGCGGGACTTCCTGAGCTACGTCATCAGCCCTGAGGGCCAGGAGGCGGCGTCCGCCGAGACCGGGTCGGCGCCCCTGCCCGAGGAGATCCGCGAGGACCTGCAGGCGACCCTGGACGCCATCGGCACGGGCGAGGGCTAGTACTGCAACGACAGGTCGGTCGAGGACCCGGCGGAGGCCGACCACACGACAGGGGCGGACACTTCCCCGGGCCCGCCTGCCGGGCGGCGGGCCGTTTGGGGTCGGGGTGGTCGGCGGCGACGACGGAGCAGCAGGTGCCCCGCTCCGGCCCGCCTGCCGGGCGGCGGGGCCGCAGGGGCGCTGCGGCGTGTCCGTGTCCGGCGCCGTGGTGCGGCTTGCGCCCGCTCCCGTGCCGGTCCCGGGAGAAGCGGCCCTGGAACCGCGCCTGCAGGGCCGTTCCCCTTTCCGTTGTTGATCTCGGGGAAGTCGGCCTTGTACCGGCCGGTATAGGGCCGACTTCCCCGAGATCAACAACGCGGCCCGCCCGCGGGGCCCGCTGTGGCCGGCCGGGTCAGCGGATGAAACGCAGAGGGTTCGCACAGAGGCGGCGCACCCGGGCCACGGCGCCGCCCATCCTCGCCGCCAGGGCCCGCAGGCGCCCCTGCCCGGTCCCTTCCCCATCGGGTCCCCCGTGCAGGGAGCGGTCGTCGTGCGGGACGGCGTCCTCATCGGCGCCGTGCCCTTCGGGGCCTGCGGCCCCTCCCCCGTCGTCGGCCTCGGCGGCGGTTCCGGTCCGCAGCGGTTCGGAGCGGTAGTGGCAGGCCTCCGGGTCGGTGAGGTCCACCAGCGTGCCCTCACCCGCCCGGATGCGGTAGCGCCCGTGCACCTCGGCGACGACGTCGGCCGCCCGTTCCCCCTCGCAGCGCTCGCGCAGCGCCCGCGTGAGCGCGCGGGTGCGCCAGAGCCGGACGCCGGAGCCCGGTGTGGGGGCGGCCTCGGGGACGAGTTCGACGATCCCGGCCTGCGCCCGCTCGGCGCGGGCGGTCAGCAGCCCGAGCGTTCCGGGGGCCAGGCCCCAGGCGACGGGGAGCTGGAGCAGGAAGGGCGAGGGGAAGCCGGTCCGGGGCGGGTCCGGCACGAAGCGCACCCGCGCGTCCGCCAGGTAGGCGGCCTGGATCAGGCGCAGTTCCAGCAGCGCCTCCTCGGAGACGCGCTCCCCCTCCCAGTCGGCGACCAGGTCGACGCCGACGTCGGGCTCGCCGGCGTCCAGCAGCCGGTCGACGCACCCGCGCACCATGTCGTAGTCGGCGCCGCCGATGTCGACGACCGCGCGGACACGCGGCGGGTGCGGCCCGCCCCGGTGCCCGGCGGCCAGGGCCGGGGCGGCGTCGCCGGTGGACCAGGCGGGCGCGTCGCGGTCGGCCAGGAACAGGGCTCCGGCGTTCCAGAGCCGGTCGGCCAGCTCGGCCTCGCCGAAGAGGGCGTCGCCGTCGGCGGCGGCCCGGTAGAAGGCGCTGCGCACGGCGCATGCGGCGCGGGTGAACGCCAGGCGGGCGCGGCCGTCGGCCTCGGCCAGGTCGCCGGTGGCGTCCAGCAGGGCGTCGCGGTCGGCGCAGGCGCCCTCACCGCCCAGGGCGTCGGCCATGCCGCCGGACAGGGCCATGACCGCCACGTCCGCGGGGTCGGCGGGGGCGTCCTGGGCCCAGAGCACGTCGGCCAGGGTCACGCAGTCGGGGCGCATGTGGTGCCAGCGGGCGTGCGTCTCGGCGTAGAAGGGGTCGACGAGCATGCCGGCGTCGAGCCAGCAGAGGATGTCGCCCTCGGCGAGCCGGGCGCCCAGGGCGCGTGCGGCCGCGGCCCCGGTGCCCGCGGGGACCCGTTCGACGCGGACGCTCTCGCCCGGGTCGGCGGGCACCGGGACCCCGTCCGCGGCGATGACGACCACGTCGAGCAGGTGCGCGGGGTAGGTCTGGACCGACAGCGCCGCCAGGGTCAGGTCCAGGCGCTCGCCGCCGAGGGCGGTGACCACGGCGCCGACCGCCAGACGGGGCGTCCAGGACCCCGGATCGGGCGGGTGGAGGCCGGTCCAGTCGTTGCGGAAGGCCCGCGCCCGCCCCGGCCGGCCGCGGTCGGCGGGGCGCACACCTGCGGGCTGCGACGCTGAGTGGCGATGTGGCAACACATAGTCACTATACCGGCACGGAGGGTCATAATCGCGGAAGGCGCGGAAGACATGCCCCGAATCCCGCCCATTCACATCGCCGGGCCCCGCTCATCCCCGATGCCGCACATGCACCCCAGGACGGGGAAGGGCCCCGCTTGACGCCGCCGGCCTCGGCCACACGGGCCACACGGGCCCATGGTCGCACGGCCGCCCTTCCAGAGCGGCGGAACCGTGCAGGGCCGCGGCCCCCTCACCGGGCACACGACGGCCGGCGCCACTGTGGCTTTCGGAAATCGTCCGGGGCCGCTTGCAGGGCGCTCGGCTCCCGCACATCGATAGTGGTGGAATCGCCACGATCAGCGGCCTGAAGTGGTGAATCCACCACTATCGATCGCCGGTCCCGCTTTCGGCCGGTCGCATGCCGCTTGAGGGGGCCGTCATTCTGACGGCCCCCGGGTGGGCCCTCGCCGTGGCCGCGTCTTCGGGGTCCGGCCTGGTCGCGGCTCCTCGGAACGTCGCTCTCGACGAGGAGGCCGCCTGCCCCGCCCGCTACGCCCGGGGGCAGGCGGTCTCCGGGGAGGGGCTCAGCTCTTGTCGGTATCGGTCTCCAGATGGGTGCACACCCACAGGCCCTCCTTCCGCACCACGCGGAAGGCCAGGGCCCGGTGGCGGCGCCCGCACCGCACCAGTGCCGCCACCTCGGCCACCGCGGGGCCCTGGCACCGGACCCAGGTGCGCAGGACGCGCGGGCGGGTGCGTTCGCGGAAGACGCCGGCCCTGCGGCACAGCAGCGAGTACGGGCGCGGGTCGAGCAGGGGCTCCACCTGGACCGGCGCGCGCTCGCCCGCCAGGACCTCGGCGGTGAGCTGGGCCAGTCGGGACACCTGGCGAGCCGACCAGGCTCCCTGGACACGCTGGCAGCGGATCGCGGACGGACGCCGGGGCGGATGCAGTCGCGGCATTTCCAGCTCCTCTCGGGCACCGACGGGAGCGGGGAGGCGGCTCGGAGCCGCGCCCGTCACAGATACAGAGGCCGCGGCCACCGCCCGTTGCCACATGGAATTCCAGCTTTTTCGCCGGGCACCGCGCGTTCGGCCTTCCGGTCGGCCCAGGAAACGGGATCAGCGCCGCCCTGATCCCGATCGCCGCCCCGGCCCGGGGCCCATGGGGCGATGGCGGTACCGCCGGCACGGCGGCCACGGCGGGTGCCGGGCCCGGACCGGTCAGGCGAACAGCGCGGAGGGCACGCCTCAGGGGACGCCCGGCCCCCGCACCGCGCGTTCGCCTTCGGGGGTGGTGCGGGCCGCCGGGCGGTGGTGTCCGTGTCGCCGCAGAACGGCATACTTCTGGGTGTGACTCACCGCTACCTCGATCTCCCCGTCCCCATCGGGCTGGCGCACCGGGGCGGGTGGCTCTTCGACGCCGCCGGGAACGCGCGCACCGAGCTGGAGAACACCGCGGCCGCCTTCCAGCACGCGGTCGACCTGGGCTACCTCTACCTGGAGACCGACGTGCACGCCACCCGGGACGGCGTGCTCGTGGCCTTCCACGACGAGACCCTGGACCGGGCGACCGACCGCTCCGGCGCCATCGCCGACCTGCCCTCCACCGAGGTCGCCCGGGCCCGGGTGGGCGGCGGCGAGCCGGTCCCGCTGCTGGAGGACCTGCTGGACGCCTGGCCGCAGGCCCGCTTCAACATCGACGTCAAGGCCGACGGCGCCGTGGAGCCCCTGGCCGGGGTGCTCGACCGCACCGGCGCCTGGGACCGGGTCTGCCTCGGTTCGTTCGACCAGGCCCGGCTCGACCGCGTCCGCCGGACCATGGGCCCCCGCGTGGCCACCTCCTGCGGCCCCGTCGACGTCGCCCGGCTGCGCGTCGCCTCGCTCCACCCCGCGCTGCGCCCGCTCGCCCGCCGCGGCGTGCAGTGCGTGCAGATCCCCATGCGCATGCACGGCTTCCCCGTGCTCAGCCGCGACCTGATCGCCACCGCCCACCGGCTGGGCATGCAGGTGCACGTGTGGACCGTCAACGACACCGGCGTGATGGCGCGCCTGCTCGACGCCGGGGTGGACGGCATCGTCACCGACAACACCACCGGGCTCCGCGACGTCCTCAGGGCACGCGGCGCCTGGCCGCCCGCCGGAGGCGACCCCGTCCCCGCCGCCGACGACCAGGACGGATCCCGCACCAGATGACCTCCGCCGCCCCCACCCCCGCACCCGGCAACGCCCCCTCCCCCGATCCGGCCCAGCGCAAGCGGGAGCAGCGCGGCTGGTACCTGTACGACTGGGCCAACCAGGTGTTCATCACCTCGGTGGTCACCGTGCTCATCGGCCCCTACCTGAGCGGCCTGGCCTGCGCCGCCGCCGGGGCGCCGGACACCACCGTGTGCACCGGCGGCCCCTACTACGTGTATCCGCTGGGCATCAAGCTGCACGCCAACGCCCTGTACCCGGCGGTGACCACCACCGCGATCCTGCTGCAGATCCTGCTGCTCCCGGCGGTGGGCGCCCTGGCCGACCGCTCCCGGCACAAGAAGCGGTGGCTGTTCTGGCTGGCCTTCACCGGCTCGGTCGCCGTCAGCGCCCTGTACCTGGCCGGCGACCGCTGGCTGCTCGCCTCGGCCCTGTTCCTGGTCGCCAACGTCGTCTACGGCGCCTCCCTGGCGGTCTTCAACTCCTTCCTTCCCGAGATCGCCACCCCCGACGAGCGCGACCGGGTCTCCAGCACCGGGTGGGCCCTGGCCTATCTGGGCGGGGCCACCATGCTCGCCGCCCATCTGGCGCTGGTGCTGATGGCCGACGACCTGGGCGTGGGCCAGGCCGACGCGGTCCGCATCGCCTTCGCCTCTGCCGGTGTGTGGTGGGCCGGGTTCACCGTGCTGGCGCTGCGCCCGCTGCGCAACCGCTACACCGACCTGGCGCTCACGGCCGGCCGCCCCACGGCCAAGCTGACCGTGCTGCAGTTCGCGCACACGGTGAAGGGGATGCGCCACCACCCGCAGACGCTGCTGTTCCTGCTGGCGTTCATCCTGTTCAACGACGGCATCCAGGCCGCCGTGCGCTACGCCGCCCCGTTCGCCACCCAGGACCTGGGCATCGGCCAAGAGGTCATGATGGGCACGATCCTCATGATCCAGTTCGTGGCGTTCGGCGGCGCCCTGCTGGTCGGCGCGCTGGCGCGGGTGACCGGCCCCAAGAACGCCGTGCTGGCCACCCTGGCCGTGTGGTGCGTGCTGGTGACGCTGGGCTACCTGCTGCCGGCCGGGGAGCCGGTGCTGTTCATGGCGCTGGGCGTGGGCATCGCCCTGGTCCTGGGCGGGTCCCAGGCCCTGGCCCGCGCGCTGTTCTCCCAGCTCATCCCCAGCGGCCGGGAGGCCGAGTACTTCGCGGTCTACCAGATCAGCGACCGGGGGTCGACGTTCCTGGGCTCGCTGGCGGTGACGGTGGCGGTGACGCTCACCGGCGGCTACCGGGTGGCGATCTTCTCCTTGATCGCCTTCTTCGTCATCGGCGGGTTCCTGCTGTGGAAGACCGACTTCCGCAAGGGCATCCGCGACGCCGGCAACGAAGTGCCCGAACGGCTCTGAGGCGGGTGCGGCCGCGGGGCGCGCCCCGCGGCCGCACCCGCTCACCCCTTGACCGCGCCCCGGGTGACCCCTTCGACGAAGCTGCGCTGGAAGACCAGGTAGACCACGACGATGGGGGCGATGACGATGAGGCTCGCCGCGGCCAGCAGGGGCACGTCGGTTCCGTAGCGCCCCACGAACAGCCCCAGGCCGGTCGGCGGGGTGCGCATCGACGGGGCCTGCATCATCACCAGCACCAGCAGGAACTGGTTCCACGACCACATGAACACCAGCACCGCCAGGGTGGTCACGGCGGGCCCGGAGAGCGGCATCAGCACCCGCCAGAGCACGGTCGCGTTGCCGGCCCCGTCCATGCGGGCGGACTCCACGAGCTCCCGGGGAACCCCCGAGAAGTGCGACTGCATCCAGTAGACGCCGAACGGTAGGAACAGGGCGGCCTCGGCCATGACCACGCCGGTGTAGGAGTCGGTCAGGCCGACCTCGCGCAGGTTGTAGTACAGGGCGATGACCAGCAGCTCGACCGGGACGGTGAGGCCCAGCACGAACCCCAGGGACAGGGCCCGGCCGCCGCGCACCTTCAGCACCCCCAGCGCGAACCCGGCCATCGTGGCCGGCAGGACGGTCAGCGGGACCACCGCCCCGCTGATGATCAGCCCCGAGCGCATCAGGTCCCCGAAGCCGCCGGCCTCCCAGGCCAGGGCGAAGTTCTCCCAGGACCACCGGTCGGGCAGGGCGGCCCCGGCGACCTGGGCCCCGGCCGGGTGCAGGGCCGCCAGGACGATGCCGGCGAAGGGCAGGAGCACGAGCACGGCCAGGAGGTTGAGCAGTCCGTAGCGCAGGGCCGTGCCCAGAGCGCTCTGCCCCATGGGGCCTGCCCCGCTCATGCGTTCTCCCGGGTCAGCAGGCGGATCGCGCCGACGAACACCGCGACGAGCACGGTCAGGACGACCGCCAGCGCACTGGCGGCGCCGATGTCGCCCTCGTTGAAGGCCAGCCGGTACACCAGAAGCGCCGGAACGTTGGTCGCCCCGGCGGGGCCGCCGTCGGTGGTGACGAACACCAGGTCGAAGCCGGCCAGGGCGGCGATGGTGGTGATGACCCCGGCGATGCCGATCTCCTTGCGCAGCCCGGGGAGGGTGACGCTGAGGAAGCGGCGGGCCGGCCCCGCCCCGTCGATGGCGGCGGCCTCGTGCAGGGCCGCGTCGACCTTCTGCGCCCCGCTGATGAACAGCACCATGCACAGGCCGCTCATGCACCAGGTGCCGATCAGCCCCAGGGCCGCGAGCGCGGTGTTCTCGTCGCCCAGCCAGGCCCGCGCATGGTCCCCGAGCCCGACCGCCCCCAGGAACCGGTTGACCATCCCGTCCTCGCTGTACATCCAGCGCCAGGTGGTGCCCACGGCCACCAGCGGCAGGACCTGCGGCAGGAAGAACACCACCCGGTAGAAGGCGGCCCCGCGGCGCGCCCTGCCGGCGATCAGGGCCGTCATCACCAGCCCCAGGGCGATCGGCAGGACGCTGAAGAAGACGATGAGCAGCAGCGCGTTGAGGATCGCCCGGCCCAGCAGCGGCTCGGTCACCACCCGCAGGAAGTTGTCGACACCGGCCCAGGCCGGCGGCGCCACCCCGTCCCAGTCCAGGAACGAGAACTGCAGGGTGCTGACGGCCGGGTAGACGGCGAAGCCCGCGTAGACCAGCACCGCCGGCAGCAGGTAGGGCCAGGCGCCCGTCCCCACCCGGCCCGGGCGCGAGCTCCCGGCCCGGGGGCCGCGCTCGGGGCGGCGCGCGGGGCGGGGGCGCGGGGCCGCCGGGGCGCCCTCACTCATGCTCGTCCTCCCATTCCTCCTGGAGGGAGGTGAGGAACTCCTCCTCGCTCCGCACCCCGGCCACCAGCCCCTGGACCCCGGGGGTGAGCCGGTCGATCATCCCGGGGGTGGCGTAGTCGGGGAAGGGCACCAGCCCTTCCGCCTCGATGACCTCGGCGAAGCCGGCGTTGATCTGGCCCATCACCCCCTCCCCCGCCCCGGCCGCCGCCGGGTCGACCGGCATGAACCCGCTCCGGGCCTGGATCCGCGCCGCCTCGTGCGTGCCCAGGTAGTCGAGGAAGGCCGCGGCGACGTCGGGGTGCCCGGTCCGGGAGGAGACGGCGTAGGACACGCTGGAGCCCGAGGCCACCGGCGGCTCCCGGCCCGTGGGCCCGGGCAGGAGGAAGAAGCCGACGTCTTCGCCCATCTCCTCGGACAGCGCGGCGGCCGCCCAGTTGCCCGTCACCAGGTAGGCGCTCCCGCCCGCGGCGAAGTCGGCCTGGGCGTCCATGTCGGAGGCGGCGTTGGCGCCCTCGGACAGGTAGCCCGCGCGCTCCCACCGGGTCAGGGTGCGCGCGGCCCGCTCGGCGGCCGCGGTCTCGATGGTGGCGCCGGGCGAGCCGTAGACCCAGTCGCGGTAGTCCTGCTGGTCGCCCATGACGTTGAGCAGCGCGTTCCACAGTTGGAAGCCGCCGACCTCCAGGGCCCCGGAGCCCAGCGGCGTCGTCCCGGTGTCCTCCACCCGCTCCAGGTCCTGCTCGAACTCCTCCAGGGTCGCCGGGGGACCGTCGACGCCCGCCTCCTCCAGCAGCTCGGTGTTGAAGAAGACCCCCAGCACCGACAGCGACCCCGGGACGGCGTACAGGCTGCCGCTGCCGTACTCTCCGGCGTCCTCGTCGGTGCGCAGGGGCTCCAGGGCGCTGGAGGGGAACTCCTCCTGCCACCCGTAGGCCTCGGCGTGCAGGTCCAGGTTCATGATGAGCCCGGCCGGGATCAGCGACCCCATGGCGCCCGGGTTGTACTGGGCGATGTCGGGCGGGTCGTCGGAGGACATGGAGAGCTTGACGGTCGTGACGTAGTCGCGGAACTGCGTCCGCTCCAGCTCGACCGTCACGTTCGGGTGGCGCCGGGTGAACCCGTCCACCAGCGCCTTCGTGGGCGGGTCGTCGGCGTAGGCGAGCCTGAGGGTGACGGGCTCTCCGGTGACGGAGGTGGAGGCGGAGTCGGGCGTGTCGTCCTCGCGCACGCTCGTGGACAGCACCGCGCACGAGCCGAGGAGCAGGCAGGCCGCCCCCGCGGCGGCCGCGGCCGCCGGGCGCCGCCGGCGACGTGAGGTGGGCATCGTCCCTCCCCTTCCCTCCCTGTGGAGCGGGGCGCGGCGGGCGGCCCGTTCCCGTCACTCACCCCTCGGACGGCTCCGGGCCATGATCGGCCGGACCGGCACCGGTGTACAGGGCCCGGGCCCGGCGGCGCCCGGCGCCACGCGGCCGCCGCACGCGGGATTCCGCCCGGGGCGGGGAGGGTAACTGGAGTGCCAGACGGCAGCGGTGGGCCCCGGGCCGCCGGCAGGGGCCGTGCACGCCGGGCGCCCGCCGTCCGACCACGACACGAGGGGGAGCAGATGCTGTTCGGCAAGGAGCACGTGGAGCGGTACCGGGAGACCGACGGCGCCGAGGGGCACGACTGGAACGGGACCACGGTCCTCATCCTCACCACCACCGGGCGCTCGTCCGGGCGGCCGCGCAGCACGCCGCTGATCTACCGGACCGACGGGGACTCCTATGTGGTCGTCGCCTCCAACGGCGGCGCCCCGGACCACCCGCAGTGGTACAAGAACCTCCAGGCCGACCCCGAGGCCGGGGTGCAGGTGCGCGGTGACCGCTTCACCGCGCGCGCCCGGACGGCCGACGCCGGGGAGAAGCAGCGCCTGTGGCCGGTGATGGCGGCGACCTGGCCCGACTACGACCAGTACCGGACCAAGACCGACCGCGACATCCCGGTGGTGATCCTGGAACCGGTCTCCTGAGCGGAGCCCCGGGCGTTCTTCGCGGGCTCCGGCCGTCCCGTGGACCGGGGCCGCGCCGCCGGCGGCGCCGCTCCGGCGGGGATGCGCCCCGTTCCCGCGGGAAGGGGCCATTGTACGGCGACCGGGCGGGCCGGTACGGCGTCTGCGGCGTCCCTGCCGGGGCTCACCGCTCCTTCCACCGATCCAGGAGGCGGTCCAGGTCGTCGGGCTCCGGTGCGGGGGGCGGGGCCATCGGGGCAAGGTAGCGGGCCCCGGCCCGCCCCGGGGCCGCCAGGGGACGTGCCGCGCGCACCGGGGCCTCCCGGGGCGCCGGCTCGTGCCCTCCGCCGTCCGCGGGCGCCGACGGCGGGCCGTACCTGGCCCCCTGGGGCCGGGGGCGGCTGCGCGCCTTGCGCAGGATCCTGCGCAGGCCTCCGCCGCCCTCGCGCCCGCTCCCGCCCGGAGCCGGGCCGGTCCCGGACGGCTCCTCGGCCGGGAAGACCACCGGGAGCCGGCCGGGGCCGCCGGCCCCGCCCCCGGCCGGGCGCTCCTCGGGTCCGTCCGGGCGCATCCGCGGCAACCGGTCCAGCAGCGCCTGCACCCCCGCCGCCGCCATCTCCGCAGCCTGCCCGCGGAAGGGGCACCGGTGCTCGCCCGCGCCCCAGGCCAGGTGCGAGCGGTCCCCGAACGCGCGCCCCGCCCCGGCCACGGACGGGTCCCCGTGGGCCGCGGCCAGCGCCACCATCACCGGCTGTCCGCGGCGCATGACGGCGCCGCCGAAGCGCACGTCCCGGGTGCAGTAGCGGCCCGCCACCACGTCGGCCGGCGGGTCCGACCACAGCACCCGCTCCAGCAGCTCGTGCGCCGGGGGGACGGTGCCGCCCGGCGGGTCCCGCAGGAGCACCGACACCGCGCCGGCCACCAGGGCCGCCGTCGGACGCGCCCCGGCCCGCCACAGCCCCTCCAGGGCGCGCGCCGCCTCGGCGTCGGTCAGCGGCCCGTCCTCCCCGGTGTGGGCGAGCAGCGCCGAGGCCGTGTCGTCCCCGGGCGTGCGCCGGCGCCGGCGCACGAGCCCGTCGAAGTAGGCGGCGGCCTCGCCGGGGCCGGCGGCGGCCAGCAGCCGCCCGTGGTCGGGGCCCAGTCCGAACAGCCCGTTGAGCGCCATCGACGGCAGCGGGGCGGCGTAGTCGGCGACCAGGTCCCCCTCGCCCCGCGGGGCGAGGGCGTCCAGCAGGAGACCCGCGGCCCGGCGCACCTCGCCGGTCGTGCGGTCCGGGGTCATCGCGGCCGCCCCGGCCAGCAGGGCCGAGCGCACCCGCCGGTGGCCGGCCCCGTCCGCCGGCACCGCACCCGACCAGGGGCCGCGCGCCCGCCACGCCCCTTCGGGCGGTTCCGCGGCGAAGCGGTCGCGGTCGCGCAGGACGTCCAGAGCGGCACGGTAGCCCAGGACCAGCCAGCCGGGGACGCCGGGCGCCGCCTCCACCGCGACGACCTCCCCCGACCGGGCCCGCAGCTCCTCCCACCGGCGGGTCGGCGCTCCGGCGCCGGCGGCCGTGCCCGCGCCGGTCCCGTGACCGGGCGCGGGGCCGGAAGGGGGCGCGCTTGCGGGGGCGGGGGCGGAGTCCACGGCGACCACCTCGTGCGAGTGCGGGCAGGGCTCCGGTGACACTAGGACCGCCGTGTTTCCGCCGTGCTTCCGCCGGGGCAACTCCGCGAAAAGCCCGGGGCCGTCGATCGCGCCCCGTGACCGGGCGCGGACCGCCCTCACGGACGGTAAGGTGCCCCCGATGCGAGCATCGCGGACCGACCCCCTATCATCGCACGGTTGGACCCCGATCGTCCGGGGAATCTTTGAGACGGACCGGAGCGTTACAACCACGAAGACCGCTAGAGCGCCTGGAGGCATGTAAACGATGGCCGAGCGAGCACTTCGCGGCACGCGGCTCGGGGCGACGAGCTACGAGAACGACCGCAACACCGACCTGGCACCGCGCCAGGAGGTGACCTACGACTGCCCTCGGGGTCATCGCTTCTCCGTCACCTTCGCGACCGAGGCCGAGACTCCTTCGAACTGGGAGTGCCGTTACTGCGGCGAGACCGCCCTGATGGTCAACGGCGAGGAGCCCACGGAGAAGAAGGCCAAGCCCGCCCGGACGCACTGGGACATGCTCCTGGAGCGCCGCAGCGTGGAAGAGCTCGAAGAGGTCCTCGCCGAGCGCCTCGAGCTGCTGCGTGCCCGCCGTCGCGAGGAGCGGGAGCACATGGAGACGATGGCGCAGCGCAAGAGCGCCTGAGGAGGGGATGCCGCCAGGCGCCGAGCGGCGGGAGCGCCGCTGCAGGAGGGCGGCGGCCCGGGAGACCGGGCCGCCGCCCTCTTCGCGTCCGGGACGGCAGGGGGCCGCCCGCGGGTCACTCGGCCGCGGGCACCCCGATGCCGAAGGGGTCGGCGGTGATGCCCACCAGGTCGGCCACCGAGTTCATCACCTTGGTGGGCCGGTAGGGGAACAGGTCGGCGGTGTCCCGGCCGGAGATGCCCGACAGCACCAGCACCGTCTTCAGTCCCGCCTCGAGCCCCGAGCGCACGTCGGTGTCCATCCGGTCGCCGATCATGAGCGTGGACTCGGAGTGCGCGCCCAGGGCGCGCAGGGCCGAGCGCATCATCAGCGGGTTGGGCTTGCCGACGTAATAGGGCGCGCGCCCCGTGACCCGCTCGATCAGCGCCGCGATCGCGCCGGTGGCCGGCAGCGAGCCCTCCTGGCTCGGGCCCTTCTCGTCGGGGTTGGTGGCGATGAACCGCGCCCCGTTCTCCACCAGCCGGATGGCGCGGGTGATCGCCTCGAAGCTGTAGGTGCGGGTCTCGCCCAGCACCACGTAGTCGGGGTCGCGGTCGGTCAGCACGTAGCCGACGTTGTGCAGGGCCGTGGTCAGCCCCGACTCCCCCACCACGTACGCCGAGCCGCCGGGCCGCTGTTCGTCCAGGAACCGTGCGGTGGCCAGCGCGGAGGTCCAGATCGACTCCTCGGGGATGTCCAGGCCGGTGCGCTTGAGGCGCGCCCTCAGGTCCCGAGGCGTATAGATCGAGTTGTTGGTCAGCACCATGAAGCCGATGCCGCTCTCGCACAGCTCGGCGACGAAGGCGTCGGCGCCGGGGACGAGGTGCTCCTCGCGCACCAGCACCCCGTCCATGTCCATGAGGTAGTTCCACCGCGGTTCGTTGCTCACGCCTCAATTGTCCCCCGAGTCACGAGTGCATGCGCCCGGGACACCCGGAAAAGGCCTGGTTCGCCCGTAGGGCGGGCACTCCCGGAGCGGTTCGGGGCCGTCCGGGGCCGGTGGAACGACGGCGGGGGCGCCGGAGAGCGCCTCAGCCCGCGGTGCCGCCGTTCTCGGCGGGGTCGGTGACCACGCGGCCCTGGATGACCTTGCCGCTCCCGGGGCGGCCGGAGGGGCCCTTCGAGGAGCCGGACGGGGCGGAGGGGCCCGAGGGGCCGAAGGACCCGGGACCGGCGGTCGCCCCCATGGCGCGGGCGCGCCGGTCGGCCCAGGCCGAGAAGGCCCAGCGCAGCAGCGGCCGGGTGAAGGGCAGCGCCAGCAGGGCGCCCAGAGCGGCCGTGATGAACCCGGGGATGACCAGCAGGATGCCGCCCACCATGAGCATGAGCGCGCCCAGCATGCCGTCGCGGGAGCGGGCCGAGTCCCCCTCGCGCAGGGCCTTGGCCGTGGCCTGGGGGTCGCCGCCGGCGTCCCGGTAGGCCTGGGCCTGGGCGCGCAGGGTCTCCTCGAACTGGCGGTGGGCGCGGGTCCCGGCCCGGCGCAGCACGAGCACCCCGCTCGCGGTGAAGGCGAACAGCAGCGCGATGGTCCAGGGGACGCCGATCTGCCCGCCGACCGCGATCATCAGCCAGATCTCGGCGAACGGCAGCGCCATCAGCGCCAACACGATCAGCAGGGGCATGTCCACCATCCTCGGCGTCGCGGTCTTCGTCGGGGACAACGCGTGCGGCCGGCCCGTCGTTCCCGCGGCGGCGGGTTCACACCCGCTTCTCACCCTCCGCCGGGGACGCGGCGCGGGCGGTGCGGCCCCGGCGCGCGGCCACCGCCGCGGCGGCCAGGGCCCCCAGGGCCAGGGCGCACAGGGCCGCCTCGGGCAGCGCGCCCAGGCGGGTGGCGGGGGTCAGCCCCTCCATGGCGGGCAGCTCGGCGACCTGCCAGGCCCGTTCCGCCTCGGGCGAACGGTAGGTGAGCGTCCCGTCGGCGGCGACGAAGGCGCTCACCCCGCTGGTGGCGGCGACCACGGCGGGGCGGCCGTGCTCGACGGCGCGCAGCCGGGTGATGGCCAGCTGCTGGTCGCTCTGGCCGGTGAAGTTGTAGTTGGCGTTGTTGGTGGGCACCGCGATGATCCCGCCGCCCGCGGCCACCGCCTCGCGCAGCGGGCGGTCGAAGGCCACGTCGAAGCAGATGGCCGTGGCCAGGGTGGTGCCGCCGATCTCCAGGTCGCCCGGCTCGGTCCCGGGCACGGCGTCGGCGCCGACCCGGCGCAGCCGCTCCACGAACCGGGTGAAGAAGTCGCGGTAGGGGATGTACTCGCCGAAGGGCACCAGGTACCGCTTGGCGTAGTGCGCGCCGGGCCCCTCCTGCGGGCTCCACACCACGCTGCGGACCTCCCGCTCGGTGCCGTCGTCGCTGTAGTGGGAGATGCCGAAGAGCAGGGGCGCGTCGATGCGCCGGGCGGCCCGGTCGATGAGCTCGGCCGCCTCGGGGTCGGTGTAGGCGTCCAGGTCGCTGGCGTTCTCGGGGAGCACCACCAGGTCGGGCCGCTCGGCCTCGCCCGCGTCCACGGCGTCGGCGAGCTCCTCGACGGTGTCGACGTGGTTCTGCAGCACCTGCATGCGCTCCCCGGCGATGTCCATCTCGCCGACGTTGGGCACGTTGCCCTGGATCAGGGCGACGGTGGAGGTGCCGGTGGCCTGCGGTGCGCCGATGTGCGGGGCCGCGGCGCCGAACAGCGGCACCGCCACCGCCCCGGCCAGCAGCCCGGCCGGCAGGGCCAGGGCGCGCGCTCCGGCCCCCGGGGTGCGGGGGCGCAGGGCGCGCAGCAGCCCGGCCAGCAGCAGGGTCCCGCACAGCGCCACGGCGAAGGAGGCAAGCGGCGAGGAGCCGAGGGCGGCGTAACCGGAGAAGGGGGTGTCGGGCTGGGCGAAGGCGAGCTTGCCCCAGGGGAACCCGCCGAGCGGGAAGCGGGCGCGCACCGCCTCCTGCAGCACCCACACCGCCGCGGTCCACGCGGGCCACCCGGGCAGCCGGGAGACGGCGGCCAGGGCCATGGCCATCGGGACGTAGTAGGCGGTCTCGGCGGCGGAGATGGCCAGCCACACGTCGACGCCGAACACGTCCTGCCACTGGATGAGCGGGACCATGAGCACCGCGCCGGACAGCAGGCCCAGCCAGGCGGCGCGGCGCAGGCGGACGCCGAGCACCGCCCAGCCCAGGAGGGCGACCGCGATCGGGCCGAGCCACCACAGGCCGTAGGGCGGCAGCGAGAACAGCTGGGCCAGGCCGCTCGCGGCGGCGGCCGCGGCGCGCAGCAGGGCCGTGCGCGAGGGGCGGCGGGGGCGGCCTCCGGACCGGGGCCGCGGGGCGGCTCCGGTGCCCTCGGCGCCGCCGGCATCGGAGCGGGTGCCCTCGGCTACCACGTGCGGCTCGCTTTCCACCTGCGTCCCCGTGGCCCTGCGACGGGCCGGGGAGGGCGCGGGGCCGATGGGCCGCCGGCGCCGGGACGTCTGCTCTGCGGGGAGGGGGATGGCACGCGCCGGGCCCTGTGGGCCCCGGCACAGCGCAACAGTACCACCACCCCTGAACCGCCCCCGGAGGGCCTGGATCCCCGGCACAGGCGCCCGGAAACCGCCTGTGCTGGGTGGGGCGACCGGTGCGGCGGCGGTGTGCGGGGAGGCCGGAGAGAGGGTGGGTGCGGGCGGTTTCGGCCGCCGGCGACCAGATGGGCCCGCGCCCGATCGGCGCAGGCGGGGAGGGACGCCCGGCGCGGGGTGCCGCGGCTCCCGTCCCCTGGCCTCCCCGCGCCTTCCGCTCATGCGGCGGGCGTCCTCCCCGGACGGCCGCCCCGTCGGGGCGGGGTATGGGGGGACGCGGAAAAGGCCCGAAACCACCCTTCGGACCGGATCCGTCTCGTCGGCGGCGAGCGCGGAGACCGTTGTCTACTGGATGTTCGGGCCTTTTCCGGGTCCAACCCCCCGCCCGGTCGCGGAACCCCGGCGCCTACCCGACCTCCGAGCGCACCTGGTGCGTGGTGCGGCGGCCGGTGGGGCACGCGCCGGACCGCTCGACCGGTCCGTCCAGTGCTGGACTGGTCAGTAGATTACCCAGACTCCGGCCCCTCCGCCGCAACCACCGCCGCCCGTGTCGGCCGATGACCGCCGGAAGGGCCCGGCGCGGGCACGCGAAGTGTCCGGAAAGGGATAACCGCCGACAGGCTAACGCACCCTGACGATTCGGCGCCACTTCGTCCGCAGGACGCCCCCCGGCCACCCCTCCGCGACCGCCCGCGCACGCGTTCCCCTCCCCCCACTCCCCTCACAGCGACCGAAATCGGATCGAAATCGATCCCGCTATCGACAGGAACCGCCCGATCGTGTTCGATGTGATCGAAACGTCAGGTCGGATCGATCACGAGATCGGTCACTCACGGACACGGGAGCCCGAGCATGGCGAAAATCGTCCTCGACGGGGTCGACAAGGTCTACGCGGGCGGCGTCAAGGCCGTCGACGACCTCGACCTGGAGATCGCCGACGGCGAGTTCATGGTGCTGGTCGGCCCGTCGGGCTGCGGCAAGTCCACCGCCCTGCGGATGATCGCCGGCCTGGAGGAGATCACCGCCGGCGACCTGGTCATCGGCGAGGAGGTGGTCAACGACCGCCCGCCCAAGGACCGGGACATCGCGATGGTGTTCCAGAACTACGCCCTCTACCCGCACATGACGGTCGAGCAGAACCTGGCCTTCGGCCTGAAGCTGCGCAAGGTCGCCAAGCCCGAGATCCAGCGCCGGGTGCAGGAGGCCGCCGAGATGCTCGGCCTGGAGACCTACCTCAAGCGCAAGCCGGCCGCCCTCTCCGGCGGCCAGCGCCAGCGCGTGGCCATGGGCCGCGCCATCGTCCGCGAGCCGCAGGCCTTCCTCATGGACGAGCCGCTGTCCAACCTGGACGCCAAGCTGCGCGTGCAGATGCGCGCCTCCCTGAACCAGCTGCACGAGCGCCTGGGCGTGACCACCGTCTACGTCACCCACGACCAGGTCGAGGCGATGACCCTGGGCGACCGGGTCGCGGTGCTGCGCGACGGCCGCCTGCAGCAGGTCGACACCCCCAAGAACCTGTTCAACCACCCGGTCAACCTGTTCGTCGCCGGGTTCATCGGCTCGCCGGCGATGAACTTCGTCATGGCCGAGCTGCAGCGCGACGGCGACGGGGCGGTGCTCAAGTTCGCCGACCAGGCCCTGAAGGTCCCCGCCGGCGTGGTCGCCTCCCGCGACGGGCTCAGCGACTACTTCGGCCGCCAGGTCATCCTGGGCATCCGCCCCTCCGACTTCGACGACGCCGCGCTCTCCTCGGGCGAGAGCCCGAGCATGCGCGTGACCGCCGACGTCACCGAGGAGCTGGGCACCGAGATCAATGTGATCTTCAGCGTGGACGCCCCGCCGGTGCAGCACGAGGAGGCCGCCGCGCTGGCCGCCGACCTCTCCGGGGACGGCGAGGACGCCGGCTCCGGGAGCGGGCTGCCGCTGGCCGGCGACAAGTCGGTGTTCACCGCGCGCGTCAACCCGCGCAGCGAGGTGACCCACGGACAGCAGATCACGCTGTCGGTGGACGTCACCCAGCTGCACTTCTTCGACAAGGAGAGCGGCCTGGCCATCGGCCACCCGGACAACCGCTGAGGCCCGGTGCGCTGAGGCCCGGAGCGGGGCCCTGAGAGCAGGGGCGGGGGCGCGCGGCGCCCCGCCCCCTTCGCGTTCCGGGCCGGCGGCTACTTGACGGCCCCCGCCATCACCCCCTGGACGAAGTAGCGCTGGAAGGCGAAGAAGACCACCAGGGGCACCACCATCGAGATGAAGGCGCCCGAGGAGATCACGTCGATGTTGGCCCCGAACTGGCGCATCTCGGCCTGCAGGGCCTTGGTCATGGGCTGGTTGGCCGCGTCGGCGAACACCAGCGCCACCAGCAGGTCGTTCCACACCCACAGGAACTGGAAGATCGTCAGCGACGCGATCGCCGGGCCGCCCAGGGGCAGGATCACCCGGCGGAAGATGGTCAGCTCCTTGCCGCCGTCCATCCGCGCCGCCTCCAGCAGGTCCCGGGGGATCGCCGCGAAGAAGTTGCGCAGCAGGAAGATGGCGAACGGCAGCCCGAAGCCCACGTGGAACAGCACCACGCCCACGATCGAGCCGTAGATGCCCGCCCCGCCGTAGAGCTGGGCGATGGGCACCAGCGCCACCTGGATGGGCACCACCAGCAGCGCCACCACGCCCAGGAAGAGCCAGTCCCGCCCGGGGAACTCCATCCACGCCAGCGCGTAGCCGGCCAGGGAGGCGATCACCACGATCAGCAGGGTCGAGGGCACGGTGATCAGCACCGTGTTCCAGAACGAGCCGACGAACACCGGGTTGTCCAGCAGGCCCGCGTAGTTGGCCAGGGTGAGCTCGGCCGGCCGGGCCAGCGCGGTCCACCACCCCGAGGCGGCGTTGTCGGCCGGGGTGCGCAGGCTGGAGACGAACAGGCCCAGGGTGGGCACCAGCCAGAACAGCGCGATGAGCACCAGCAGCACCTGCACCGCGCCCGACCCCAGCAGGGCCGCCGCCCGCGAGGCCGCCGAGCGGCGGGGCACGCCCTGGCCCCCGTCCGGTTCCGGCGGCGGGTCCGGACGCGCGTCGGGGGGAGCCGTGGCCGCGGCGTCGTCGCTCATGAGTTCTCCCGGCGGAACCGTCGGATCTGGAACACCATCGCGGGCACGACCAGCACCAGCAGGAACACCGCCAGCGCGCTGCCCAGCCCCTGGTCGTTGGCGCCGAAGGCGACCCGCCACATCTCCACCGCCAGCACGTTGGCGTCGGCCTGCACCGATCCGGGGGCGATGACGAAGACCAGGTCGAAGATCTTCAGCACATAGATCATCAGGGTCACGAACACCACCATCAGCACCGGCGAGAGCAGCGGCACCGTGACCCGGCGGAACACCTGCCACTCGGTGGCGCCGTCCACCCGCGCCGCCTCCAGGGCCTCGCGGGGGATCGCCGCGAGCCCGGCCGCGATGAGCACCATGGCGAAGCCCGCCCACACCCACAGGTAGGCGCCGATGATCGCCGGGGTGACGAGCGTGGGCCCCAGCCAGGTCACGCCCCGGTAGGGCTCGGCGAAGTTGCGCCCGTCCAGGACCACCGTGTACGCGCCGGGCTCGACGCCCTCGAAGGCGAAGGAGCCGTCGCCGCCGGCCCTCGCGGTGGCGGCGGTCGAGCCGTCGGCCTCGACCAGGCGCACCTGGACGCCGGGCAGGCCCCGCTCCTCCGGGTCGATCGCGCCCTCCTCTCCGCCACCGCCGGGCGTGAAGTCCAGCCAGACCGTTCCGGTGACCGCCTCCGGCCCCGCGTCCGGGGGCCCGGAGGCCGGTCCGGCCGAGGCGGGCAGGTCGTCGGCGGCCACCCCCACGAGCGGGAGCGCGACCCCCTCGCCCGGCGCCGCCTCGGCCTCCAGCCGGTAGCCGCCCTCGGGGCCCTCGGCCAGGCCCGCCCCCTCGCGCGGGCGGGCGTCGGGGTAGGCCCCCGCAGGGGCGACGGTGTCCTGCACGGTGGTGATCACCGCGTTGGCCAGCCCGCGCTCGGGGTCCTGCTCGTAGACCAGGCGGAAGATGACGCCGGAGGCCAGGAAGGACACGGCCATCGGCATGAACACCACGAGCTTGAACGCGGTGGCCCAGCGGATCCGCTCGGTCAGCACCGCGAAGATCAGCCCGGCGACGGTCACGGCGATCGGCGCCACCACCACCCACACCACGTTGTTGCGCAGCGCCACGAACGTGGGCGGGTTGGTGAACATCCGCAGGTAGTTCTCCAGTCCCACGAACGTGGTGCCGGAGGCGTCCCACAGGCTCCGGTACACCGAGAACCCGATGGGATAGAGCATGTAGGCGCCCAGGAACAGCAGGGCCGGCAGCAGGAAGGCCAGCGCCAGCCAGCCCGGGGGGCCCAACGCCCCCGCGCGCCCGGGCTCCTGGGGCCCGGGCTCCTCGCCGGCCGCGGGGCCGCCCGGTGCGGCGCCTCCCGCCTCCGGCGGCTGTGAGGTCTCGGCCATCGCGGTGCAGCGCGGCGCGCCCTCGCGGTGCGCCGCGCGCCCTCCTCTCCGCTGTCGCTGGTGCCGGGGGAGGCGGGCCCGGCGGCCCCGGGGTGCGGGGGCCGCCGGACCCGGCCGGGGTCAGGACGCCTCTTGCGCGGCGTCCTCCAGCTCCTGGGCGGCGGCCTCGGGGTCGCCCGGGTCGCGCAGGAAGTCCTGCAGCGCGGCCCACATGCCGCGCCCCTCGGTGGCCCCGAACCGACTGGGCACCTGGTCGGACATGTCGTAGCGGACGTCCTCGCCGGCGTCCAGGACGGTCTGGGCGAGCTGCCGGGTGAAGTCGTCGTCGTAGGCGTCGGGCTGCACCTGGGAGTTGGCCGACAGGTAGCCGCCCAGGCCGGCCCAGGTGCTCTGGGCCTCCGGAGAGGCCAGGTAGGCCAGCAGCTCCTGGGTGCCCTCGTTCTCGCTCATCGCCACCGCGATGTCGCCGCCGACCACCACCGGCGCGGCCTCGCCGACCGCGGGGAAGGGGAACGCCCGGGCGTCCTCGCCCACGGTCGCCCCGGCCTCGGTCGCGCTGGCCGCGACGAAGTCGGCCTCGTAGACCATGGCCGCCTCCTGCTGCCCGTAGACCTGGGTGACGCAGGTGGGGAAGTCGGTCTGCACGGCCCCGGAGGTGCCGCCGGCCATGTAGTCCGGCTCACCCCACACCTCGCCCAGGGTCTCCAGGGCCTGGACCACCGACTCGTCGGTCCAGGGGATCTCGTGCGCGGTCAGCCGGTCGTAGTTCTCCGGCCCGGCCTGGGACAGGTAGACGTTCTCGAACCAGTCGGTCAGCGTCCAGCCCGAGGCCCCGCACATCGCGAAGGGCGTCTCGCCGGCGTCGGAGAGGGTGGGGGCCGTGGTGCCGACCATGTCGTCCCAGGTCTGCGGGGGCTGCACCCCGGCGGCGTCGAAGGCGTCGGGGCGGTACCACACGATCGACTTGTGGGCCGCCTTGAGCAGGATGCCGTACGGTTCGCCGTCCACCGAGCCCAGGTCGCGCCAGTAGTCGGTGTAGTTCGACTCCAGCGCCGAGGCGGCGTCGCCGGACAGCGGCACCAGGGCGTCCTGGGCGGCGTACTCCTCCAGCAGCCCCGGCTGGGGCAGCAGCGCCACGTCCGGCGGCTCGCCCGCCTCGATCTTGGGCCCCAGGTAGGCGCCGGTGTCCTCGCCCGTGGGCTCGTACTCGACGGTGGCGCCGGTCTCCTCCTCGAAGGCGCTGAGCACCTCCACGAAGTTCTCCTGCTCCACCCCGGTCCACTTGGCGGCGACCTTCAGCTGCACGCCCTGCAGGTCGCCCCCGCCCGGCGCGCCGCCGCCGTCGCCGGGCACGCACCCGGCAGCGACCAGCGCCCCGGCCGCGGCCAGCGCCACGCCGCAGCGCGCACTCCACCTGTGCTCAGTCATCGCCCACCTCTCTGGGGTCCGCGTCCCCGGGCTCCCCCCAGATCCCGGCGCCGCTCTCGGGGTCGAAGAAGTACAGTCGGCCGGTGTCCACCCGGATCCGCACCGGCGCGCCCTCGGCCACCCGCGAACGGGGGCTGAACTTGGCGATCAGGGTGCCCTCGCCGGGCACCTCCCCCTCGTCGGCCCCGGCGTCGCGGGCCAGCTCGCGGGTGTCGTCGGTGACCACCGGCGGCGCCGAGAGCACGAAGTGCACCAGCAGCTCGGCGCCGAGCGCCTCGACCAGGTCGGCCGTGGAGGCCAGCACCGCCGCGCCGCCGGGCGCGCCGCCCGCGCCCTCCAGGTCGGCGTCCTCCATGTCCTCGGGGCGGATGCCCACGGCGATGTCGCGCCCCAGGTAGCCGCGCAGGGCCGGGCGCTCGTCCAGCAGCGCGTGCGGCACGCCCAGGGCCTGGTCGCCCAGGTGCAGGACGGCACCGTCCCCGTCGCCCTCCAGGCGCCCCTGGAGCAGGTTCATCGCCGGCGACCCGATGAACCCGGCCACGAAGAGGTTCACCGGCCGCTCGTAGAGCTCCTGGGGCGGGGCGACCTGCTGGAGGACGCCCTTCTTCATCACCGCCACCCGGTCGCCCAGGGTCATCGCCTCCACCTGGTCGTGGGTGACGTAGACGGTGGTCACGCCCAGGTCGCGCTGGATGCGGGAGATCTCGGCGCGCATCTGCACCCGCAGCTTGGCGTCCAGGTTGGACAGCGGTTCGTCCATCAGGAAGGCCTGCGGGTTGCGCACGATGGCCCGCCCCATGGCCACGCGCTGGCGCTGGCCGCCCGAGAGGTTGCGGGGCTTGCGGTCCAGGTGGTCGGTCAGGCCGAGGGTCGCGGCGGCCTTGGCCACCCGCTCGGCGATCTCGGCCTTGGGCATGCGCCGCAGTTGCAGGCCGAAGGCGATGTTGTCCCGGACGCTCAGGTGCGGGTACAGGGCGTAGCTCTGGAAGACCATGGCCACGTCCCGGTCACGGGCGGGGACCCGGTTGACGGTGCGCTCGCCGATGGCCACGGTGCCGCGGCTGATCTCCTCGAGGCCGGCCACCATCCGCAGGGCGGTGGTCTTGCCGCACCCGGAGGGCCCTACCAGCACCAGGAGCTCGCCCTCGGCGATGTCCAGGCTCAGGTCGTCGACCGCGCGCGTGCCGTCGGGGTAGATCTTGTAAACGCCGTCCAAGCGGACATTGGCCACGTTGCGCCTCCACCCGACCCGAGTCGTACGGCGCGCACCGCCTCCTCCTCGGAAACGGCCGGTCTCCTCACCGGTTCTCCTCGGGGCGGGACACGCTGTGCCGTGGACCACATCGGCTCCACGCCATTGTGGTATCAGGCGAAGTCCCGCCTTAACAGTGATCGGGGGACGCCTGTTACGAATCTGTTTCCCTCGGCGCAAACCGGATTCCGCGCCCGTGGCCGGTTGCGGACGCACGGGCGCGGAACGGGGGGCGCAGGGCGCCTGCCGGGGGGCCGGAGGCCCCGCCGGACCTCAGCGGTCGCCGGTGAGCGAGCGGCCGATCACCATGCGCTGGATCTGGTTGGTGCCCTCGACGATCTGCAGGACCTTCGCCTCGCGCATGTAGCGCTCGACGGGGAAGTCGCGGGTGTAGCCGTAGCCGCCGAAGACCTGCACGGCGTCGGTGGAGACCTGCATCGCCGTATCGGTGGCGAAGAGCTTGGCCATGGCGGCCTGGTTCCCGAAGGGGCGCCCGGCGTCGCGGCGCCGGGCGGCCGCCAGGTACAGCTCGCGGGAGGCCTCCACCTTGGTGGCCATGTCGGCGAGCATGAAGGACATCCCCTGGTGCTCGGCGATGGCGCGGCCGAACTGCCGCCGCTCCTTGGCGTACTCCACGGCGGCGTCCAGCGCGGCCTGGGCCACGCCCACCGCGCAGGCGGCGATGCCGAGCCGCCCCGAGTCCAGGGCGGACAGGGCGATGGAGAAGCCGGAGCCCTCCTCCCCCACCAGGGCGTCGGCCGGCACCCGGACGCCGTCGAAGCGCACGACGGCGGTGGGCGAGGCGGACATGCCCATCTTGCGCTCGGGGGCGTCGGCGGCCACGCCGGGGGTGTCGGCGGGCACGTGCAGGCAGCTGATGCCCGAGGCGCCGGGACCGCCGGTGCGCGCGAAGAGGGTGTAGAAGTCGGCGGCTCCGCCGTGGGTGATCCAGGACTTGGCGCCTTCGACGGTGTAGCCGTCGGCGGGGGCGGAGGGGTCGGCCACGGCGCGGGTGGAGAGGGCGGAGGCGTCGGAGCCGGAGTGCGCCTCGGAGAGGCAGTAGGCGCCGAGGAGGCCGCCGCCGAGCATGTCGGACAGAAGGCGGTCCTTCAGCTCCGGGGACCCGGAGGAGGCCACCGGGTAGCAGGAGAGGGTGTGCACGCTCAGGCCCAGGCCGACGGCGAGCCAGGCGGAGGCCAGCTCCTCGACGACCTGGAGGTAGACCTCGTAGGGCTGGTCGCCGCCGCCGTACTCGGAGGGGTAGGGCAGCCCGAGCAGCCCGGAGCTCCCGAGCAGCCGGAACAGGTCGCGGGGGAACTCGGCGCGCTCCTCCCCTTCCGCCGCCCGCGGGGCGATCTCCTTGCCCGCGAGATCGCGGACGAGTCCGAGGAGGTCCTCCCCCTCAGGGGTGGGCAGCGTGCGCTCAACGGCCATGTCGTTCCCTAACCAGGTCGCGCGGGGACGCCGAGATATTTGGTCGTCCTACTACATGGTGACATGCGGCACTGTAGCCCATACCCCACCGAGGGAGGGGAAGCGGGGGAAGGCCTGTCGACACATCACGGACCGCCCAATGCACGGAGCGGCCCTTTCGCGCGTTCCCTAGCCGGGCGGCCCTTGGGACCGTGCAGCGAACGACTTCACCTCGACCTGCCCACCGATGCTCAGTCTCCACTGGTAGCGCCCCGCAGTGAGCGGGAGGGGCGGGATGCTCAGCGTGAACGAGGCGTCGAGCGTCGTCCCGGGATCGACGCCGGGAGGGCGGCCGATCTCCATATTCCCCGCATGCCGAAGGTTCTGCGTGCCATCACCTGTGGCCAGGACGACCGGCTGCCCGTCCTCGTCGCACAGCTCCAGCTCGAACGGGATCTTCTGGTTGGTCCGATCCCACGGGATCCCCAGGAGGACCGCAACGGCATGCGGGGCGGTCGGTGTTCCGGTGAAGGACCAGCCTGCCCCCAGCATGTGAACCTTGCCGTTGGGATCCGAGACCGCTGCGTCACACAGGATGAGCTGAACTTCGATCGGTGACGCCATCAGCAGACTTCGACGACGTTGCTGCCCTGCACGGTCCCCGTCTCGCCGACTGTCGGCCGGTTGCACAATGACAGGTGGGCGTTGAACCCCAGAGCAGGGGGTTCGGTCACATGTTTCTCACCTCGTTCGAAGGCGTCGAGTACCTCCTCCAGGGGTTCGTCCTCTTCATAGAAGTCGTTGCCGTCCATGCCCTTCATCATGCCCCAGACCTCCTACCTGCCAAAGGTCAGATCGGGTAGGCGCTTCCGAGATGATAAGTATCGGCCCACCCCGTGTCCGCGGGGTACAACACCACGAGGACACGCTTCTCGCGGACCCGGCTCTTCACCAGCGCCCTGACCCCCCGGGTCGGATGACTGTCCCAGACGTACTCGAGCCCCCGCCGACAGACGACGGCATCTTCAACCTCAAGCGGGTCCAGACCGTGGCGTGACCGGATCTTGTGAGCCGTCCGGTCGCTGATGAAGAGTCGTGCAACCCATAGCTTCCCCTCCACGCCCTCCCACCCAATACTGTTCCCTGAGATTCGTTCCCCAGGAAGGAGCAGGCCCCCGCTCTTCCTAAGAGGTTTCCGACTCTCTCGGACAGTGAGCAGTGGTGAGGGGAAGTACAGGGAAGTGGCCAACTCCGGCCAGAGCCACGCCCCTCATTCCTCGAGGAGTTTCTCCAAGCGTTCGGCTGCGCCGTCCCAGGTCCAGGCGCGCTCGACGCGCCTCCTGCCCGCCTCGCCCATCGCCTTCGCCCTCGATCCGCTCGTCAGGACCCGGGTGATGCGGTCGGCGATCTCCCTGGCGTCGCCGCCGTCCACCACGTACCCGGTCGTCCCGTGGGCCACGGTCTCCGGCGCACCCCCGGACGAGCCCGCCAGCACCGGCAGACCGCACGACGCCGCCTCCAGGAACACGATCCCCAGCCCCTCGGCCTCCAGGCCCAGCCTCCGCGTCCGGCACGGCATCGCGAACAGGTCCGCGGCCGCGTAGTAGGGCGGCATCGACGCGTGCGCCACCGGGCCGGCGAAGACCACCTCGCCCTCCACGCCCGTCCACGCCGCCAGCCTCCGCAGCCGCTCCCGGTCCGGGCCGTCGCCGACCACCAGCAGCCGCGCGTCCGGAATGCGCGCCCGCACCCACGGCATCGCCTGGATCAGCGCGTCCACGCCCTTGCGGGGCACCAGCCGGGACGCGCTCAGCACCACCGGCCCCTCCCCCAGGCCGTGCCGCTCCCGGACCTCTGCGCCGTCGCCGCCCGGCCGGAACAGCCCCGTGTCCACGCCCGGCGCCAGCCGCACCATCCGCTCCCGCGCCGCCGGCGACAGGGCGGGCGCGATCGCGTCCCGGGTGTACCCCCCGATGTAGGTCAGGTGGTCCACGCCCTCGCCGATGCGCCGCAGCAGCCGCCGCGTCGCCGGCAGCCGCGCCCACCACGCCTCGTGCCCGTGGGTGAGCCCCACGATCCTGCGCACCCCGCCGTCGCGGCGCAGCCGCCCGGCCATGAGCCCCAGCGGCGCCGCCGCGCCGAACACCACCCGGGTGCAGCCGCGCTCGGCCGCCAGCTCCGCCGCCCGGCGGGCCACCCGGGGCGTGGGCAGCAGCATCGCGGTGTCGACCCGCACCACCTCGAACGGCTGACGGCGGTCGAACCCCTCGGGGCCCTCCCCCGCCGTGCCGCCGCGCCGCCCCGAGGCCAGCACGGTCACCCCGGTGCCGTCCGGCCCGGCCAGGCGCCGCGCGATCTCGTAGGCGAACACCTCGATCCCGCCCTCGCGGGGCGGGAAGTCGTTGGTGACCATCAGTGTGCGCTCAGGCATCGACGACGTCCGTTCCTCTCACGGTCGGGCGCCCGTCGCGCCCCTGTCCGCATGTTCGAGGACCATCCCCGCCGCTTCCCGGTGCCACACCGTCCCGGGCGCCACGCGGGCCTTCCGTCCCGAAGCGGCTCCCCTGGTCCGGGCGGGCCTCAGCCCACCGAGGAGTAGGCGACCACGCCGCGCTTGACCAGGTCGACCGCCCTGCGGGCGGTGCGGCGCACGCCGCTCTCCTCCGGGGCCGCCCCCGCGATCTGGCCGAGCAGGTCGATGAGCTGCTTCGCCGTGCGCACGAAGTCGCCCGCCGGCATGTCCGCCTCGCCCAGGATGCGGTCGAGCCGGTCGCCGCGCGCCCAGCGGTGCGCCACCCACACGAAGCCCATGTCCGGGCGGCGCAGGAACGACACCCGGTGCTCCCGCTCGACCTCGTGCAGGTCGGCCCAGAGGCGCTCCATCTCCTCCAGGGCCTCGCCCACCGGGCCCTCCGGCACGCGCGGGAACGGGTCGTCGTTGCGCCGCGACTCGTACACCAGCGACGCCACGCACGTCGCCAGCTCCTGCGGGTCCATTCCGTCCCACACCCCCCGGCGCAGGCACTCGGCCACCAGCAGGTCCAGCTCCGAGTACAGCCGGGCCAGCACCCGGCCGTCGGGGGTGACCTCGTCCCCGGCCCCGGGGTCGAGGTAGCCCAGGGTCTGCAGCACCCCGCACACCCGGTCGAAGGTGCGCGCGATGACGTGCGAGCGCCCCTCCACCCGGCGCCGCAGCCCGTCGGTCTCCTTCTGCAGGCGGAAGTACCGCTCGGCCCAGCGCGCGTGGTCCTCCCGGTCGGCACAGCCGTGGCAGGGGTGCCGCCGCATCTCGGCGCGCACCTCCGCGATCTCCGGGTCCTCCTCCTTGGAGCCGCGCAGCGGCTGCGCCGCCCGGGTGTCGATGGACCCGTCGTCGAGCTTGTTGCGCAGCGTCGACGCCAGGTCGGCCCGGGACTTGGGCGAGCGCGTGGAGAACGACTTGGGGATCCGCACCCGCCCCGCCGCCTCCACCGGCACCGGGAAGTCGGCCGCGTTGACCCGCCGCACCTGCTTGTCAGCGGTCAGCACCAGCGGCGCCGGAACGTCCCCGCGCAGCCCCGGGTCGAGCACCACCGCGAAGCCGCGGCTGCGGCCCGCCGGAACGCGGATCACGTCGCCCGGGCGCAGCCGCTCCAGCGCCTCCATCGCCTCGTCGCGCCGGCGCGCGGTGCGCTTGCGCGACCCCTCGGCCTCGATGTCGCTCAACCGGCGCCGCAGCCGCGCGTACTCCATGAAGTCGCCCAGGTGGCAGGTGGCCGCCTCGGCGTACCCGGCCAGCGCCTCCTCCTGCTTGCGCAGCCGCTTGACCAGGCCCACCACCGCCCGGTCGGCCTGGAACTGGGCGAAGGAGGCCTCCAGCATGTTGCGGCTGCGGTCCCGGCCCACCTGGCCCACCAGGTTGACCGCCATGTTGTAGGAGGGCTGGAAGCTGGAGTCCAGCGGGTAGGTGCGGGTGCTGGCCAGTCCCGCCACCGCCTCGGGGTCGGTGCCGGCCTGCCAGACCACCACCGCGTGGCCCTCGACGTCGATGCCGCGCCGGCCCGCGCGCCCGGTCAGCTGGGTGTACTGCCCCGGCGTCAGCGGGGCGTGCGTCTCGCCGTTCCACTTGTCCAGCTTCTCCATGACCACCGTGCGGGCGGGCATGTTGATGCCCAGCGCCAGCGTCTCGGTGGCGAACACCGCCCGGATCAGGCCCTGGGAGAACAGGGCCTCGACCACCTCCTTGAAGGTGGGCAGCATCCCGGCGTGGTGCGCGGCCAGCCCGCACTCCAGGGCCCGCAGCCAGTCGTGGTAGCCCAGCACCGCCAGGTCGGCCGCGGGGATGTCGGCGCACTGCCGCTCCGCGTACTCGCGGATCCGGGCCGCCTCCTCCTCGGTGGTCAGCACCAGCCCCGACGCCGCGCACTCGCGCACCGCCGCGTCGCACCCGGCCCGGCTGAAGATGAAGGTGATCGCCGGGAGCAGGCCGTCGCGGTCCAGCTCGTCGATGATCTGCACCCGGCTCGGCGGGGCGTGCTTGGCGCGCGGACGCGGTGCGCTGCGGGACCGCGTCTGCGGGTGCCGCCGCCGGTGCGCGAGCTGGGTGACGCGCTCGTCCTCCAGCGCGAAGCGGATCAGCCGCGGGTTGATCCGCATCTTCTCGCCGTTGACCTCCACGTGCACCGGCGCGTCCTCGTCGCCGCCGCGCCGGCCCCGCTCCCGCTTGCGGGAGCGCCGGCGGCCCGACGAGCCGTCCTCGCCGTCGCCCTCCTCGGCTCCGGCCTCCTCCAGCGGCACGAACAGGTCGTGCAGCCTGCGGCCCACCATCACGTGCTGCCACAGCGGCACCGGGCGCTTCTCGTCCACGATGACCGTGGTGTCGCCGCGCACCTGCTGCAGCCACTCGCCGAACTCCTCGGCGTTGCTCACCGTGGCCGACAGCGCCACGATCCGCACCGACTCGGGGAGGTGGATGATCACCTCCTCCCACACCGCGCCCCGGAAGCGGTCGGCGAGGTAGTGCACCTCGTCCATGACCACGAACGCCAGCCCGGACAGGGTGTGCGAGCCCGCGTAGAGCATGTTGCGCAGCACCTCGGTGGTCATGACCACGATCGGCGCCTCGCCGTTGACGCTGTTGTCCCCGGTGAGCAGCCCGACCCGGTCGGCCCCGTAGCGGGCCACCAGGTCGTTGTACTTCTGGTTGGACAGCGCCTTGATGGGCGTGGTGTAGAAGCACTTGCCCCCGTCGCGCAGCGCCGTGTGCACGGCGAACTCGCCGACGATGGTCTTGCCCGAGCCGGTGGGGGCGGCGACCAGCACGCCGTGGCCCTGTTCGAGCGCCCGGCACGCCCGCACCTGGAAGGGATCGAACTCGAATCCGTAGAGCCCTTGGAATTCCTCGACCGCGGGACTGGTCTGGGCCTGTCGGCGGCGGAACGCGGCGTACCGCTCGGCGTGCGTACTCATCGTCCCCAGCCTATGGCGTTCCCGACACGACCGGCGACGAAGGGCACGTCCGGCGGGGGCGCAGCGGCGCGCCGCCCCCTCCGGCGCTCACCGCAGCAGGTGCACGGCCCCCGGCACCGCCTCGCACACCAGCGGCACGGTGCCCACCCGCTCGCCGTCGGCGTACCCGGCGACCGGGCGGCCGTCGGGGCCCGGCTCGGCCTCCACCGCCACGCGGCGCCCGGTGAGCACCTCGACCTCGTCCAGGTCCACGTGGGTCCCGCCGAGCGCCCGGGGGAAGAACCGCAGGAAGTCGCCGACGGCGACCGCGTGCACGAACACCGCCTCCAGGAGCCCGTCGTCGGGGCGGGCGCCCGGGCACACCCGGACCCCGCCCCCGTAGCTGCGGGTGTTGCCCACCGCCGCCAGCATCCCCTCGGCCTCCACCACGCGGCCGTCGACCTCCAGCCGGAAGGGCACCGGGCGGAACGAGCGCAGCTCGGCGGCGATCCCCGCCAGGTAGCTGGCCGGCCCCAGGGAGACGGCGAAGCCGTTCACCCGCTCGTTGACCCGGGCGTCGAAGCCGCACGCCAGCACGCTCAGGTAGTGGAAGCCGGGGCCGCGCTCGCCCCCGGCGCAGGACACCGCGTCCACCCGCACCGCACGGCCGTGCAGCGCCCGGCGCGCCGCATCGGCCGGCGAGGGGCCGAAGCCGAACTCGCGGGCGATGTCGTTCCCGGTGCCCGCGGGCAGCACGCCCAGCGGCACGTCCGTGCCCGCGACCCCCTGCACGGCGGTGTTGACCAGCCCGTCGCCGCCGACCGCGACCAGCGCGTCGGGGCGCTTCTCGGCCGCCTCGCGGGCCAGGCGCGCGCTGTCGGCGGCCGAGCGGCCGACGAGCACGGTGGTGTGCGCGCCGGCGGAGCGCAGTTCGGCCAGCAGGCGGCGGGCGGCGACGGCGGCCCGGCCGCGGCGGGAGGAGGGGTTGACCAGGACGGCGATGCTGGGCGACATGGGGGGCTTCCTGTCAGGCCGGATCCAGGGGGCGCCCGAGGGGGATTCCCGGGTGCAGTGAGGATACCGACCGGTAGCCCGTGGGGGCGCCCCGGCTCCGGCCCGGCCTCAGGAGCCGGCGCTCTCCTCGGGGCGCTTCCTGTTCAGCGGCGACGGCACCGCGTGCACCTCGACCTCGCCGCGCTGGATGCGCCGCTCCTCCTCGGTCAGGTACTCCTCCGGGATGTCGAACTCGCCGTCCTTGGCGCCGAGCACGAACGCCTCCCACTCCTGCGGGGTGAAGAACAGGATGCCCTTCTCGGGGTTCTTGCCGTCGCGCACGGCCCGGAAGCCGTCGTCGAACTTGGCGACCTCCACGATCGCCTCGGAGTCCTCGCGCGACAGCGACGAGCGGTACCAGACCGCGTCGGTGGTGTCGTGCCACTTCTCATTGCCCATGGCCTCGGGCGGCAGCTCGCGCTTGCTCTCTTCACTCATGGGGCGGGTCCTCTCAGGGGTGTGCACGGCCCCGGGCCCGGTCCGGGGCGGTGCCGGGGACGGTCTTCGGGGCGACCCTAGCGCTTCCGGTCCGCGTCGGCGGCGGGCTCGTCGTCATCCAGCGGCGAGATCTCGTCGTCGTCGAGTTCGCCGAGCTCCCCGCCGCCCCTGCGGCGGTCGTGGACCAGGCAGAACAGTTCGGCGACCTCGAAGAGCACGATCAGCGGGACCGCCAGCGCCAGCATGGAGATCGGCTCGGCCGGGGTGACCATGGCCGAGACGACGAAGATCGCGAAGATGATCAGGCGGCGCCACCGGGCGAGCCCGGCGTGGGAGACCACCCCGAGCAGGTTCAGCAGGATCACGATCAGCGGCGCCACGAACGCGAACCCGAACACCAGGATCATCAGGATCATGTAGTTCAGGTAGTTGGTGATCGTGATCATCGCCACCATGTCCTCGGTGGCGAAGCCGAACAGCACCTCCAGCGCCAGGCCGGTGATGTAGTAGGCCAGCCCGGACCCGGCCAGGAACAGCGGCACGGCGGCGGCCACGAAGAAGTAGGTGTAGCGCTTCTCCCTGCCCCGCAGCGCGGGCGCGATGAAGGCCCACAGCTGGTACAGCCAGAAGGGGGTGGTGATGAGCAGGCCGACGACGACTGCGACCTTGAACTTGAGGAAGAAGGGGTCGAAGATGCCCGTGAAGATGAGTTCGCAGCCGTCGCCGCCGTCCCGGACCTCGGCCGGCAGCCGGCAGTAGGGCGCCTGGAGGGCCTCCCACACGGGGTCGAAGACGACGAAGCCGACGACCACGCCCACGGCGATGAACAGCGCCGCCTTCACGACTCTGCTGCGCAGTTCGCGCAGGTGGTCCATCAGCGGCATGCGCCCTTCGGGGTCCCTCGGGGGTCTACGCCGCTGTCGCCGGTACTGCATCGCCCGCAAACGCTCCTCGAAGCGGGCCGCCCGCGGCCCGCGCTCCTGTCCGTCCCTGTCGCCGGGCGGTCCGCCCGCCCCGTGCTCCGGTCAGTCCTCGTAGCGGCGGACCGGCTCGCCCTTCTCGTTCACGATCTGCTGGCCGGCGGGCAGCTCCGGGTAGGCCTGCCGGTCCTGCTGGGCGGAGGCGCCCTGCCCGGGGCGGGCCTGCTGGTCGGAGGCGGGGGCCTCCTGCCCGTCCTGGCCGTCCTTGCGCTCGCCGTTCTCCTCGTCGACCAGGCCCTTGGCCTCGCTCTTGAGGATGCGGGCGCTGCGGCCGAGCGAACGCGCGAGCGTGGGCAGCTTGGTGGCGCCGAACAGCAGGAGTGCGATCAGCAGCAGGATCAGTACTGTCCGAAAGTCCATACCCATGACTTCAACCTCTTTCCCAGGCGCTACCTGCACCTTTGATCGTACGCGCACCCCGCCGGCGCCTCACCCGGGGTCGCTTTCGACCACCTGGCGGGCGCCGCGGGTCCGCGCACGGTAGGCGCGGTAGTGCGGCTCCAGCTCGCCCCGGGTCCGGGCCGCCTGCGCGCGCAGGCGGTGGAGCGCGGCCAGCATGCGGGCGGTCAGCACCGCCACGAGCAGCAGGCCGACGAGGGTCACAGCGGCGAGGCCGACGATCGCGAGCACGCCCACCACCATACTCGGTCGAACATGAAACCCGCCCGGCCCAGAAGTGTCACGGACCGGACGAATGGATCACGATCCGGGCCGTCCCGTGAGGCGGCGCCCAGGGAGCCGAGGGCGCCTCTCTCAAGAGCGGGTGATCGCCCCCGTCCTTGATGGCGTAGATTCCCCCACGCTCTTCCCCTTAAGAGGGCATCGCGCAAGCCTTCTGATATCCCGGGCGGACGCCTCCGCGCCGCAGGCGGCCCGCCCTCCCCGATCCGATGGCCGACCGTACGTTTCACTGCGGTCGCGCTGGGTAACGAAGAATGTGGGAGCGCTCCCAACCCGGACCCCACAGCCGGATCACGGAGATGGCGCAATGAACCCTGGACATCCCCCGACCACCTCCCGACCCCTCCTGCGCACCCTCACCCTGCTCGCGGCCGCACCCCTGGCCCTGATCCCGTGGACCGCCCCGGCCAACGCCCACGGCTCGATCGTCGACCCGGCCTCCCGCAACTACGGATGCTGGGAGCGCTGGGGGGACGACCACATCAACCCGGACATGGAGCAGGAAGACCCCATGTGCTGGCAGGCATGGCAGGACGACCCCAACGCCATGTGGAACTGGAAGGGCCTGTACCGCGACGGCGTGGGCGGCGACTACCAGGAGGCCGTCCCCGACGGGCACCTGTGCAGCGGCGGCGAGACCCAGAACGGCCGCTACAGCTCGATGGACGCCGTCGGCCCGTGGAAGACCACCGACGTCGGCTCCGACTTCACGCTGCACCTGTACGACCAGGCCCAGCACGGCGCCGACCACTTCCTCGTCTACGTCACCCGGGCGGGCTTCGACCCCACCGCCCAGCCCCTGACGTGGGACGACCTGGAGCTGGTGCGCCAGACCGGCGCCCGGCCGCCCGCCGAGGACACCCTGATCGACGTCAGCGCGCCCGGGCGCAGCGGGCACCACGTCGTCTTCACCATCTGGCAGGCCTCGCACATGGACCAGTCGTACTACCTGTGCAGTGACGTGAACTTCGTCTAGGACCACGGGGGCGGCAGCGGGCCGCCCCCGTGCGGCGCCCGCCCCTGCGGCGGGCGCCCGTGGGAGCGCGGGGCCCTCGGGACACCCACACCGGGGGCCCCGTGGGCCGTGCCGTCCGCGCCGGCGGACGCGCTCAGCCCCCGCGGTAGCCCTCCAGCGCCCGGCCCGCGTCCTCGCGGACCTTCTCCGCCAGGTCGGCGGGGGCCACCACACGGGCCTGCGGCCCCAGCCGCAGCGCCAGGCGGCGCACCCAGCGCGGCGCCGGCGTGCGCAGCGTCGCCCGCAGGCGGCCGCCGCCCAGCTCCTCCACGCGGCTGCACACGTACTCCTCGGCGACCCAGCGGGCCTCGGGCTCCAGCTCCAGCGTCACCCGCGCGTCGTCCTCGGACAGCTGCAGCACCCCGGCGCTCAGGTCGCGCCTGCGGGCCGAGTCCGGCACCTGGGCCGCCTCGGGCAGCACCGTCAGGTCCAGCACCCGGTCCATCCGGAACAGCCGCACGCCCCCGCGCAGCCGGCACCAGCCCTCCAGGAAGGCGTGCCCGTCCTGCACGACCAGGCCCATCGGGTCCACGTCCCGCTCGGTGACCTCGTCCTCGTAGCCGGACAGGTAGCGCAGGTGCAGCCGCTGGCCGGCGCGCAGCGCCTCCCCGCAGCGGCGCTGCTTCTCCCGCTCGTCCTCGTCCAGGTCCACCCGGACCGCCACCGAGTCGGCGAACTCCTCGGCCGCCGCGCCCGCCGCCGCGCGCAGCTTCTCGCCCACCCGCTTCAGGGCGTCCCCGCCGGCCGCCCCCGGCAGTTCGGCCAGCAGCTCCAGCCCGACGATGAGGCTGGCCGCCTCGTCGGCGGTCAGGCGCAGCGGGGCGGCCAGCGCGTCGGCGTTGCCGATGATGATCTCGCCGGTCTCCTCGGCGGCGTCCAGGTCCACCTCGATCAGGTCGCCGGGGGTGTAGCCGGGCAGGCCGCACATCCACAGCAGCGCCAGGTCCTTGACCACCTGGCGCTCGGAGAGGCCGAAGTGCGCGGCCACCTCCGGCACCCGCACGTCGTGGCTGAGCGCGTAGGGCACCAGCATCAGCAGCCGGCGCAGCTGCTCCGCCGAGGCGCTCACCCGCCGCTCCCCCGCGCCGTCCGGCTCCGGGACGGCGCCGCCGTCCCCGCCGTCGGGGGCCCGGTCGGCCACGGCCCGCAGGTGGTCCGCGACGGCGGCGCGCGCCTCGGCGGGCTCCTCGACCACGACCCGCTCGCCGAACCGGGCCACCGCCCCCACCAGGGCGGGCAGGTCGGCGTAGGGCAGCTCCAGCCGGTCCCAGCGCCGGCCGGGGCGCCCGCGCTGCCCGGCGCCGGTGTGCGCGCCGGCGACGATGCGCCGGGCGGCGCGGCGCAGCTCGTGCCCGGCCCCCTCGGCGACCAGCAGGCGGGCGGTGTACTCGGGCTCGGGGCGGTGGGCCCGCACCACCGAGCGCACGTCCACCCCCTCGGGGACCCGCACCGGCGGGCCCGATCCGAGCACCCGCACCTCGCCCGCCACGCGCCCCAGGCGGAACACCCGGCGCTCGCCGCGGTCGCGGTCGTGCCCGGCCACGTACCAGCGCCCGCGCACGTTCACCACGCCCCACGGCTCCAGCACCCGCCGCTCGGGGGCGTGCGCGCCGGGCTTGCGGTAGTCGAACTCCACCGGCCGCCGGTCCCGCACCGCCTGCCACATGGGCAGGAAGGAGGGCTCGTCGGTGGCCAGCACGGGGGTCAGGTCGGGGGCGGCGTCGGAGTCGGTGGGCACCCCGGCGGCGCGCAGCTTCATCATCGCCCCGGCCGCGGCGTCGCCCAGCGCGGCGTGCCGCCAGGCCCGGGCGGCCAGGCCGAGCACGGCGGCCTCGTCGGGCAGGAGCGCGATCTCGGGCAGGGTGTAGGCCGCCCGCGAGATGCGGTAGCCCTCCTCGTCGCTCCACATGTCCCCGCCGCCGGTCTCGACGGGGATGCCGCTCTGGCGCAGCTCCTTCTTGTCGCGCTCGAACATGCGCTTGAACGCGCCGTCGCTCTCGGCCTCCTCATAGCCCGCCACGGTCGCGCGGATCTCCCGGGCCGTGAGGTACCGCCGGGTCGACAGCAGGCAGATCACCAGGTTGAGCTGGCGTTCCGTCTTCTTCCTGGACATCGGCGGATCCGTTCCTCCCCGCTTCGCCGCGCGCCGCCGAGGCGGCCTTCAGCCCCGAAGGTACCGTGCTTTCCGTGATCCGATGGCGTGAAGGACGGGTGCTGGGGACCGGCCGTTCGTGGCCGGGTGCGGTCGAGCTGGAGGTCCGCCTGGCCACCGGGGCCGGGGCGGCGCCGGTCTGCCGCGCGCTCGCCTATACCGACCTGGTGGGCCGCCCTGAGGAGGGCGACCGGGTCCTGCTCAACACCACCGCGCTGGACCTGGGCCTGGGCACCGGCGGCTACGCCATGGTGGTGGCCCTGCCGGACCGGGCGCCGCCGGACTCCCCCCTGCCGGGGCACCTGGTCAAGGCCCGTTACACCCCGGTGCAGACGGCGGTGCTGGGCGTCGACGGCCAGGACTCCCCCAGCCACGAGCTGCTGCGGGACGCCCGGAGCGTGGAGGGCATGCCGGTGGTGACCGCCGACCTGCACTCGGCCCTGCCCGCGGTGCTGGCCGGTGCGCACCGTGAGCGGCCGGGGCTGCGCGCGGTGTACGTGATGCTCGACGGCGGAGCCCTGCCCGCGGCCTTCTCCCGCACCGTGGCGGGCCTGAGGGAGGCGGGGCTGCTCGCCGCCTCGGTGACCACCGGGCAGGCCTTCGGGGGCGATCTGGAGGCGGTGACGGTGCACAGCGGGCTGCTGGCCGCCCGGCACGTGCTCGGGGCCGATCTGGCGGTGGTGGCGCAGGGGCCCGGGAACCTGGGCACGGGCACGCCGTGGGGCTTCTCGGGGGTGGCCGCGGGCGAGGCGGTCAACGCGGCCTCGGTGCTGGAGGGGCGGCCCGTCGCGGCGCTGCGGGTGAGCGAGGCCGACCCCCGCGAGCGCCACCGGGGGGTGTCGCACCACAGCCTGACGGCCTACGGCAGGGTCGCCGCGGGGCGGGCGGACGTGCCGGTCCCGGCGCTGGAGGGCGCGTTCGGCGCGCGGGTGGCCGCCGAGGCCGCCCCGCTGGGCGAGCGCCACCGCCTGGTCGAGGTGGACCTGGACGGCTTGGAGGAGGCGCTGCGGGAGCTGCCGCTGCGCCTGTCCACGATGGGGCGGTCGCTCGACGAGGACACGGCCTGCTTCCTGGCCTCGGCCGCCGCCGGGCGCCACGCGGCCCGGCTGGCCTCCGGGCCGTCCGCCGCCCCCCGCTGACCGGGGTCCTGCGCCGCGGGGCGGCCGTACGGCCGCCCCGCGGCGCAGGACCCCGTCCGTCGCCGGCGGACCGGGCCCTACTTCTCCTCGTCCTCGGAGCCCCCGGAGTCATCGGAGCCCTCGTCGGAGGACGTGTCGCCGCCGTCCCCCTCCTCGGAGCCGGACTCCTCCTCCGCCGGGGGCGGCGGGTCGACGGCGCCCAGGATGTCGATGACGAACACCAGGGTCCCGGCCGGCTGGCCGTTGTCCTCGGCCTCCTTGCCGTAGGCCTGGTCCTCCGGGACGACGAGCATGACCCGGCTGCCGACCTTCTGCCCCTTGAGGCCCTCGTCCCAGCCCTCGATGACCTGGCCCTGGCCCAGCGGGAAGGTGAAGGGCGCGCCGCCCTTGCTCCAGGTGGAGTCGAAGACCTCCCCGTCCTCCCAGCGCACGCCGGTGTACTGGGCGACGATCTCCTGCTCGTCCTCGACCTCGGGGCCGTCGCCCTCGACCAGCACGGTCGTCTCCAGGTCCTTCGGCGGGTCGCCGTCGGGGATGGAGATGTCCGGCTCGGCGGCCCCGTTGTCGGTGGCGGTGGGCAGCCCCTCGCCGCCGTCGGTGGTCTGCTCGCCCGGGACGGTGTCGCCCTTGCCGAAGCGGTCGCGCACCTCCAGCACCGAGACCGAGTCGCCCTCGGGGATGTCGTCGGGGTCCGCCCCCTGGGCCTGGGCCTGCTCGGGGTCGGGCGCGGGGAAGACGAACACCACCTGCGCGCCGACGTTCTGGTTGACCAGGTCCTGGTTGAACTCCTCCCCCAACTGCTCCATGGACAGCAGGAAGGGGGTCTCGGTCTCGTAGGTGGAGTTGGTCTTCTCCGTCTTGCCCTTGTCCGTCCACTGGTAGTCGACGATGTCGACGAGCAGCAGGTCGTCGGCGCGGACGATCTCGCCCTGCTCCTCCCCGGGCCGGACCACGCCGGAGATCTGCTCACCGGGGGGCGCGATGTCGGGGAAGTCGACCTTCGGCTCCTCCCCGCGGTCGCCGCTGACCGTCGGCAGCCGGCTGTCCACATCGTCACCGGTGCGAAGGAAGGCCGGAGTCTTCCAGTCCTCGGGAATCGTGCCGCAGGCGGACACCGCCAGCAGCACGGCAGAGAACGGTACCGCGAGGGCGGCGGCACGTCGTCGCATAGGGCACAACCTCAAAATCGGCTCGGGTCCCCGACACACTATCGGAAAGGCGATCCTTCCGTATCCGGGTAAGAACGCGTTAAGGGCCCCGCGGTGACGGGGTTTTCGGCCCTGTTCCCGACCGATCCATCGGCGCCCCGCCGGGCGGTCCCGCAGCAGGTCGCGCAGGCCGCGGCCGGCGGCGGGGCGCCGCCGGTCACATCCCGGCGATGAGCTTCTCCACGCGCTCGTCGACCGCCTTGAAGGGGTCCTTGCACAGCACGGTGCGCTGCGCCTGGTCGTTCAGCTTCAGGTGCACCCAGTCGACGGTGAAGTCGCGCCGCTTCTCCTGCGCCTTGCGGATGAACTCCCCGCGCAGCCGCGCGCGCGTGGTCTGCGGCGGCACCGACTTGGCCTCGAAGGAGCTCAGGTCGGTGATGACCCGGTCCATCTGGCCCTTGCGCTGGAGCATGTAGAACAGGCCGCGGTCGCGGTGGATGTCGTGGTAGGTCAGGTCGAGCTGGGCGATGCGCGGCGAGGACAGCGACAGCCCGTGCTTGGAGCGGTAGCGCTCCAGCAGCTTGTACTTGGCGACCCAGTCGATCTCCCGCTCGACCAGCGACAGGTTCTGCGTCTCGACCGCCTCCAGGGTGCGCGCCCACAGCTCCAGCACGCGCTTGCCGGTGGCGTCGGTGCCGTTGCGGTCGACGTAGGCCTGCACCTTGTCCAGGTACTCGCGCTGGATCTCCAGCGCGCTGGCCTCCCTGCCGTTGGCCAGGCGCACCTTGCGCCGCCCGGTCATGTCGTGGCTGACCTCGCGGATGGCGCGGATGGGGTTCTCCAGGGTGTAGTCGCGCATCACCACCCCGGTCTCGATCATCCGCAGCACCAGGTCGGTCGAGGCCAGCTTGAGCAGGGTGGTCACCTCGCTCATGTTGGAGTCGCCGACGATCACGTGCAGGCGGCGGAAGCGCTCGGCGTCGGCGTGCGGCTCGTCCCGGGTGTTGATGATGGGCCGCGACCGGGTGGTGGCCGAGGAGACGCCCTCCCATATGTGCTCGGCCCGCTGGCTGACGCAGTACAGCGCGCCGCGCGGGGTCTGCAGCACCTTGCCCGCCCCGCAGATGATCTGCCGGGTCACCAGGAACGGGATGAGCACGTCGGCCAGCCGGCCGAACTCGCCGTGCCGCCCCACCAGGTAGTTCTCGTGGCAGCCGTAGGAGTTGCCGGCCGAGTCGGTGTTGTTCTTGAACAGGTAGATCTCGCCGGCGATGCCCTCCTCGTGCAGGCGCTGCTCGGCGTCGACCTGCAGCCCCTCCAGGATCCGCTCGCCGGCCTTGTCGTGGGCGACCAGGTCGGCCAGGTCGTCGCACTCGGGGGTGGCGTACTCGGGGTGGCTGCCCACGTCCAGGTAGAGGCGGGCACCGTTGCGCAGAAAGACGTTGCTGCTGCGCCCCCACGACACGACGCGGCGGAACAGGTAGCGCGCCACCTCGTCCGGCGACAGCCTGCGCTGTCCCCGGAACGTGCAGGTGACGCCGTACTCGTTCTCAAGTCCGAAAATGCGGCGTTCCACGCGGCCTCACCCGTTTCCCGTCCCGTGGCAGCCGCGGTCGCCCCTGGCGGCCGGTCCGCACCGGCCGGAGCCCCGCCGCGCTGCCGACGACTCCACTGTTGTTATCGGCTCCGACCGGCCCGGGGAAACCGGCCGCGCCCGACGGATGCTCCGCGGGGCGCGGCCGGACCGGTCGGCGGCGCGGCCCCGGTCAGGAGTCCGCGTCCTCCGCCCCGGAATCCCCCGAGCCCTCCGCGGCGCCGCTCGCGGCGGAGGAGGACGGTCCCGAGGCGCCGCGGCCCTGCTCGATCAGCCGGGTCAGCCGGGCCCCCTGGATGCGGCGGAACTTGCGGTGCTCGCGCGCCCGCTCCAGCACCGCCACCTCCAGATTGGCCGCGTCCAGCTCACGGCGCTCGCCGTTCTCGTGGGCCAGGGCGTGCATGGCCGCCGACAGCGCCTCGCTCAGCGGCGCGTCCCGGTCGAAGCGCTCCTTCAGCGCGGTGGTGACCGCGTCGGCGGAGCCGCCCATGGCCAGCAGCCCCTTCTCGTCGACGACCGAGCCGTCGAAGGTGATCCGGTAGATCTGGTCGGAGTCGGCGTCCTCGCCGACCTCGGCCACGACGATCTCCACCTCCCAGGGCTTGTTGGACTCGCTGAAGACGGTCCCCAGGGTCTGGGCGTAGGCGTTGGCCAGCATGCGCCCGGTGACGTCGCGCCGGTCGTAGGCGTAGCCGTGGGAGTCGGCGTAGCGCACGCCGCCCAGCCGCAGGTTCTCGAACTCGTTGTAGCGGCCCACGGCGGCGAAGGCCACCCGGTCGTACAGCTCGCTGATCTTGTGCAGCGTGCGGGACATGTTGTCCGCGACGAACAGGATGCCGCCGTCGTACTGCAGGACGACGGCGCTGCGGCCGCGCGCGATGCCCTTGCGCGCGTAGTCCGCCTTGTCCTTCATGCTCTGTTCGGGCGAGACGTAGAACGGCATCGTCACCGCTGATCGTTCCTTTGCTGTTCGGTGCTCTGGTGCTCCGGTGGTCGGCGGCCGGGCGGTGCGCCCGGCGGGGGTCAGCCGATCGGCGCCGTGGGCCCGTCGGGCCGCTCGGACCGCTCGGTCACCACGGCCTCGGCGACCGCGGCCACCTCGTCGGCGGCGAGCCGGCGGTAGCCGTCGTCGGTGACCACGTCGACCAGCGGGTAGATCTTGCGGTGGACGTCGGGGCCGCCGGTGGCCGAGTCGTCGTCGGCGGCGTCGTAGAGCGCCTGCACGGCCACGGTGACCGCCTGCCGCTCGTCCAGGTCCTCGGTGAACAGCTTCTTCAGCGACCCCCGGGCGTAGACCGAGCCCGAGCCGATCGAGTGGTAGCGGTGCTCCTCGTAGCGGCCGCCGACCGGGTCGTAGCTGAAGATGCGCCCGACCTCCCGGCCCTCGTCGTAGCCCACCAGCAGCGGGACCACGACGAAGCCCTGCATGGCCAGGCCCAGGTTGCCGCGCAGCATGTTGGCCAGCCGGTTGGCCTTGCCCTCCAGGGACAGCGGCCGCCCCTCGCGCTTCTCGTAGTGCTCCAGCTCGACCTGGTACAGCCGTGCCAGCTCGATGCCGATCCCGGCGGCGCCCGCGATCGCCACCGCGGAGAACTCGTCGGCGCGGAAGAGCTTCTCCATGTCCCGGTTGGCGATGGTGGTGCCGGAGGTGGCCCGGCGGTCACCGGCCAGCACCACGCCGCCGGGGAAGGTCAGCGCCACGATGGTGGTGGCCTCGGGGGTGAGGGACCGGCCGTCCGTACCGTGCGGCAGGTCCTGCCACCGGGGGAGCAGGTCGGGGTGGACGGCGCTGAGGAACTCGGTGAACGATGCCGGCCCCGGGTTCATGTACATGGCGGGCAGCCGTCCGCCCTCGAACGCTTGAGACACGCGACTCCCTTCGGGTGGCGCCCCGCGCGCCCCGCGGTGGGATGCGGGGCGTGCGGGGCGCGGGCGACTGTCGATGTTTCCTGGTACCGCCGACCCTACTGACAGCCGGGGTACCGGGGTGGGGCTACCGGCCGGAGTCTGCTGTGGGCGAACCGGCCCGGGTCCGGGCGCGCCGGGGGCCCACCTGGCGCGGCCGGCCCGTCGAGGCGGGGCTACTGGCCGCCCTTCTGGACGAACTGGCGGACGAAGTCCTCGGCGTTGGACTCCAGGACGTCGTCGATCTCGTCCAGGATGTCGTCGACGTCCTCGTCCAGCTTCTCGTCGCGCTCCTGTGCCTCGGCGCCGGCCTCGACCTCCTCGACGTCCTCGTCGCGCCGCGTCGTGTGCTTCTGCCCGCCGGTGTCCTTGGTCGCCATCCCACAACCTCCTCGATCGGGGCCCGTTGCCCTTATCTTGGCCCACCGGAGCCCGGCTCAACCTTGATCGCCGGTCCCGTTGTCCGCACGTTACCGAGTTCGCGCCGTTTTGTCCGTACACCCGTCCGAACGTCGGCGCGCCGCGAGGTGTTCCCCGCCACACCCCCGCGCACGCCCGGGCACGGGAGCGGTGCGGGCGCCCCGGGGGCCGCCCGCACCGGCCGGATCAGCGCTTGCCGCCCGTGAGGATGGCGACGAGGTCGGCCGCCGTCGCGGCGCCGTCCAGGAGCGCGCCCACGTGCTCGCGCGTGCCGCGGCTCGGCTCCAGGGTGGGCACGCGCTGCAGGGAGTCGTAGCCGGGCAGGTCGAAGATGACCGAGTCCCAGGAGGCCGCGGCCACCGAGTCGGCGTACTTGGCCAGGCAGCGGCCGCGGAAGTAGGCGCGGGTGTCCTCCGGCGGCTCGGTTATGGCGCGCTCGACCTCCGACTCGCCGACCATGCGCTCGATCCGCCCCCGCTGGGCCAGCCGGTTGTACAGGCCCTTGTCCGGGCGCACGTCCGAGTACTGCAGGTCGACCATCTGGAGCCGGTGGTGCCCCCAGTCCAGCCGGTCGCGGCTGCGGTAGCCCTCCAGCAGCTTGAGCTTGGCGACCCAGTCCAGCTCCTCGGCGCAGAGCACGGGGTCCTCGGAGAGCCGGTCCAGGGTCCTCCCCCACATCCGCAGGACCTCGGCGGTGTCGGCGTCGGGCTCGCTGCCGTAGCGGTCCTGCACGTACTTCTCGGCCAGCTCCAGGTACTCGCGCTGGATCTGCAGGGCGGTCATCCGCCGCCCGTCCCGGAGCCGCACCTGGTGGGTCAGGGCGGGGTCGTGCGAGATGGCCCGCAGGTCGGCCACGGGCGTCTCCAGCGACAGGTCGATGCCGATGAAGCCGTCCTCGATCATCGACAGCACCAGCGAGGTGGTTCCGAGCTTCAGGAAGGTGGAGACCTCGCTCATGTTGGCGTCGCCGATGATGACGTGCAGCCGCCGGTACTTGTCGGGGTCGGCGTGCGGCTCGTCGCGGGTGTTGATGATCGGGCGCTTGAGGGTGGTCTCCAGGCCCACCTCGACCTCGAAGAAGTCGGCGCGCTGGCTGATCTGGAAACCGGAGTCGCGCCCGTCGGCGCCGATGCCGACCCGCCCGGCGCCGCAGACCACCTGGCGCGAGACGAAGAACGGGATCAGGTGGCGCACGATGTCGCCGAAGGCGGTCGACCGGCGCATCAGGTAGTTCTCGTGGCACCCGTAGGAGGCGCCCTTGTTGTCGGTGTTGTTCTTGTACAGCTGGATGGGCTCGACCCCCGGCACGGCCGCGGCCCTGCGGGCCGCGTCGGCCATCACCCGCTCGCCGGCCTTGTCCCACAGCACGGCGTCGCGGGGGTTGGTCACCTCGGGCGCCGAGTACTCGGGGTGGGCGTGGTCGACGTACAGTCGGGCTCCGTTGGTCAGGATGACGTTGGCCAGGCCCAGGTCCTCGTCGGTGAGCTGGGTGGGGTCGGCGACCTCGCGTGCGAGGTCGAAGCCCCGCGCGTCGCGCAGCGGGTTCTCCTCCTCGAAGTCCCAGCGGGCCTTGCGCGCCCTCGCGGCCGAGGCCGCGAGGTAGGCGTTGACCACCTGGGTCGAGGTCACCATCGCGTTGGCACCGGGGTTGCCGGGCACGGAGATCCCGTACTCGGTCTCGATGCCCATAATCCGCCGCACAGTCATGGTGGAAGGTTATCCACCGATACGGCGTCTTGAACTCCCCGCCGCGAATTGTGGCCCAAGTGCCTGGGTGCCAAGGCCGGAAGGGCCGTTCCCCGCATTTCGCACCCGGAGATCCGACGCGGCCGCACGGCTCCCACCCCTCCACCACGAACGTCCGGCCGACCGGCGGGTGTACCGGCCCAGGGCGGTGTCGTCCAGCAGGGCGGTGGCGGGCACGCCCGTCCTCCGTGCCGTCGGTTCCAACGGCGGATCCTGGCACAGGGCGCCGACGACGCGAGGCACCGCGGCCGCTCGCTCTCCGGGTCCCGTGCCCGTGGCCGCACGAACGTCAGGGGTTCACGACCTGACCACCACCCGCATCCTGGTGGGCGAGGACGGGCCATGGAACTGCACCGCCGTCAGCGACCGCGGCGTGACCAAAGCCGACGCAGGCGTCTGCCGCACCCCGGCATCACTCACCGCAGCGGCCATGGCTTCGGCCCGAACGCCTTCGCCCTGGGGCCATGGATCGCCGGATTCGTCTACGCCTCGACGGCACCGGCCCCGGAAACAACCGGAACGAGCAGGGGTCCACCGGCAGCGCCGGTGGACCCCGTCGGGCCGCGTGCGGCCGTGTCCTTACAGGTACTGGCCGGTGTTGGCCACCGTGTCGATACTCCGGCCGGAGTCGGCGCCCTTCTTGCCGGAGACGAGCGTCCTGATGTAGACGATGCGCTCGCCCTTCTTGCCGGAGATCCGGGCCCAGTCGTCGGGGTTGGTGGTGTTGGGCAGGTCCTCGTTCTCGCTGAACTCGTCGACGCAGGCCTGCATCAGGTGGGAGACCCGGATGCCCTTGGACCGGTTGTCGATGAAGTCCTTGATGGCCATCTTCTTGGCCCGGTCGACGATGTTCTGGATCATCGCGCCGGAGTTGAAGTCCTTGAAGTACAGGACCTCCTTGTCACCGTTGGCGTAGGTGACCTCCAGGAAGCGGTTCTCCTCGGTCTCGGAGTACATCCGCTCCACGACCCGCTGGATCATCGCGTCCACCGTGGCCGAGCGGGACCCCTCGTGCTCGGCGAGGTCCTCGTCGTGCAGGGGCAGCTCGTCGGTGATGTACTTCGAGAAGATGTCCTGCGCCGCCTCGGCGTCCGGCCGCTCGATCTTGATCTTGACGTCCAGGCGGCCGGGCCGCAGGATCGCCGGGTCGATCATGTCCTCGCGGTTGGAGGCGCCGATGACGATGACGTTCTCCAGCCCCTCCACGCCGTCGATCTCGCTGAGCAGCTGGGGGACGATGGTGTTCTCCACGTCGCTGGACACGCCCGACCCGCGGGTGCGGAAGATCGAGTCCATCTCGTCGAAGAACACGATCACCGGCGTGCCCTCGCCGGCCTTCTCCCGGGCCCGCTGGAAGACCAGGCGGATGTGCCGCTCGGTCTCGCCCACGTACTTGTTCAGCAGCTCCGGGCCCTTGATGTTGAGGAAGAAGCTCTTGCCGACGTTCTGGCCGGTGCGCTGGGCCACCTGCTTGGCCAGCGAATTGGCCACCGCCTTGGCGATGAGGGTCTTGCCGCATCCGGGCGGGCCGTAGAGCAGGACGCCCTTCGGCGGGCGCAGCTGGTGCTCGTAGAAGAGGTCCTTGTGCAGGTAGGGCAGTTCGACCGCGTCGCGGATCATCTCGATCTGCCCGCCGAGGCCGCCGATGTCGGTGTAGGAGATGTCGGGCACCTCCTCGAGGATCAGCTCCTCGACCTCCGACTTGGGGATGCGCTCGTACACGTACCCCGAGCGCGACTCCAGCAGCAGCGAGTCCCCCGGGCGGATCGGCTCGTCGCGCAGGGGCTCGGCCAGCCGGACGATGCGCTCCTCGTCGTGGTTGGAGATCACCAGGGCGCGCTCGCCGTCCTCAAGGGCCTCCTTGAGCATGACGACCTCGCCCACCGTCTCGAAGGACTGCGCCTCGACGATGTTGAAGGCCTCGTTGAGCATGACCTCCTGGCCGGGGCGCAGCTGCTCCACGTCGACCGACGGGCTGACGTTGACCCGCATCTTGCGGCCGTTGGTGAAGATCTCGACCGTGTCGTCCTCACGCGATCCCAGGAACACGCCGAAGCCGGAGGGCGGCTGGGCGAGCCGGTCGACCTCCTCCTTGAGGGCCACGATCTGGTCGCGGGCCTCCTTCAGCGTGGAGACCAGGCGCTCGTTCTGCCCGTTCGCGGCGGCGAGGTTGGCTTGCGCCTCGCGGAGCCGGTCCTCCAGCAGCCGTACATGGCGCGGAGAGTCGGCGAGCTTGCGCCGGAGGACGCTGAGTTCCTTTTCCAGATAGGAGACCTGGGCCGTGAGCTCTTCGACTTCACGGTCGCGCTCTGCCTGACGCTCGTCGTCGCGATCGGCCACGTCCGCCACCTCCTTATAAGAGGACGACTACTCGGAACCCTACCTACCCATGGACTATTCCTAACCTCCCGGGCGCTGCGAGTGTCGAAGGCCTCACTTTTCGATCTTGTAGAAGCCTAGGTCACCCTGGTACGAGGGCACGCGCCGTAATGAGAAAGTAACGTTCCCACCAGGCCGGGGCCCTAGGAGCCGGCCGCCTCCGGGGCGGCCCCTCCGCCCGCCTCCCGCCCCTTCTGCGCCTTCTGCCAGTCCTCGCCGTAGGCGCCCTTGGCGGGGCGGCGGCGCCGCTCGGGGGCCTCGGCGTCGTCGGCGAGGCGGCGGGCGGTCACCAGGAAGCCGGTGTGCCCGATCATCTTGTGGTCCGGGCGCACGGCCAGGCCCTCCACGTGCCAGTCGCGCACCATGGTCTCCCAGGCGTGCGGCTCGTAGAAGCGGCCGTGGTCGCGCAGCGCCTCCACGACCCGCGAGACCTGGGTGGCGGTGGCGACGTAGGCGCACACCAGACCGCCGGGGATCAGGACGTCGGCGACGGCGTCCACGCACTCCCAGGGGGCGAGCATGTCCAGCACCACGCGGTCGACCTCGCGCGGGGCGTCCGGCTCGGCGAGCCGCTCGTTCAGATCGCCGACGGTCAGGTCCCATGCGGGGTGGTCGCCGCCGAAGAAGCGGCGCACGTTGGTGCGGGCGATCTCGGCGAAGTCCTCGCGGCGCTCGAAGGAGTGGACCCGGCCGTGCTCCCCGACCGCGCGCAGCATCCAGCAGGACAGCGAGCCCGAGCCGGCGCCGGCCTCGATCACCCGGGCGCCGGCGAAGATGTCGGCCTGGGCCAGGATCTGCGCGGCGTCCTTGGGGTAGACGATGGTCGCCCCGCGCTTCATGGACAGGGTGAAGTCGAGCAGCAGCGGCCGCAGCGCGACATAGCGGACAGCGGAGCTGGAGCGGACCACGCTCCCCTCGGGGCGGCCGATGAGGTCGTCGTGGTCGAGCCGCCCCTTGTGGGTGTGGAACGCCGAACCGGCCTTGAGGGTGATGGTGTGCATCCGGCCCTTGGGGTCGGTCAGCTGCACGATGTCGCCGTCCTCGAAGGGTCCGCGGCGGCCGTGGATGCCGGTCACTGGTGCTCGTCTCTCCGGTGTCGTGGGGCAGGTCGCTTCGCGCACGGCGCGGTGCGGCCCCGGCCCCCGGCCGACGCCGCCCGGGCGCGCGACGGCCCAGGGTATCCCCCGTGCGCCGACGCGGCGTAATCGGTCGTGGGCCCGGGCATCGAATACCTCGGAGGCCGGAGCGGGCGGCGGGCGCCGCCCGGGCCGCGGAGTCAGGAGGCGGACATGGCGGACCAGGCAGCGGACGCGCACGTCGGGATGGGCGTGGACATCGGGGGCAGCGGCATCAAGGGGGCGCCGGTGGACCTGGACACCGGGGCCTTCACCGCCGACCGGGTGAAGATCCACACCCCGCACCCCTCCAGGCCCCGGGCGGTCGCGGAGGTGGTCGCGCAGATCGCGGCGGCCGTCGGCGAGAAGGCTCCCTCAGGGGCCGCGCTGGGCGTCACCTTCCCCGGGGTGGTGCGGCGCGGGACCGTCGAGACGGCGGCCAACGTGGACGACGGGTGGATCGGCACCGACGTGGAGGCGCTGCTGTCCGGGGCGACGGGGCGGGCGGTGGCCGCGGTCAACGACGCCGACGCGGCGGCGGTCGCCGAGCACCGCTGGGGTGCGGCGCGCGGGGTGCGCGGGGTGGTGCTGCTGACGACGCTGGGCACCGGGATCGGCACGGCGCTGCTGGTCGACGGGCACCTGGTGCCCAACACCGAGTTCGGCCACGTGGTGCTGGACGGCGTCGACGCCGAGACGAGGGCGGCCTCGGCGGCCAAGGAGCGCGAGGGCCTGTCGTACGAGGAGTGGGCCACCGAGCGGCTGCAGCGGTACTACGAGGAGATGGAGAAGCTGCTCTCCCCGGACCTGATCGTGGTCGGCGGCGGCGTCAGCCGGAAGGCGGACAAGTTCCTGAAGTACCTGGACCTGCGGGCCGAGGTGGTCCCGGCCGGGCTGCGCAACGCGGCGGGCATCGCCGGGGCGGCCGTGCTGGCGGCGGAGCGCTTCGGCTGACCCGGCCGGCCCCGTGGGCCCGGGGCGCCGCCCGGGCCCGGCCCGGTCCCGGGGGTCAGGACTCGGGGCGGGCGGGGGACAGCACGCGGACGATGCGCCGGGCGGCGCCCCGGGGGTCGGCGGCCGGGGTGAGCGGCGACTGGGGAAGCGCGGCGCCGCGCGGCAGGCCCTCGGCCTCCCACCGCAGCCACCACCACAGGCTGCCCCGGTGCGGGCGCAGCACCGCGCGCTGCACGCGGCGGCCCTCCGCGCCGGCGGCCTCGACCGTTCCGGTGGCCCGGTCGACGCGGGCCTCCAGGCCCCAGGAGCGCAGTTCGGCGGTCAGCCCGCTCACCGCACGCGCCCAGGATGCATCGGGACCCCTGTCAAGCCGATGACCGCTTCCGGTCACACTGAACCCACCGGAACCACGCGTCTCCATGCCGGCCCGCCCTCCCGTTCGACGACGAAATCCCCAGTCGTACAGGGACTTCAGTCCCTTGACTGTGCACCATCGGACGCTTCGGGAACAGCTGTATGCGGACTACGCATAGCAGTATTTCTTTCACACATAGCCACCATCACCTGATGGCGACCCTAGCCTAGGCTCATGCCCCACCGAGACGGCGCTCTGCCACCGGAATTCTGGACCCGGCCGCCGATGGCCGCCGCCCTGTCCACGTGCGACATCGCCGCGATCGTGGAGGAGGTCCGCCGCCACCGCGGCTGGTCGCAGGGCGAGCTGGCCCGGGCGGTCGGGTACTCCCAGAGCTGGGTGTCCCGCGTGGTGAACGGCCAGCAGTCGCTCACCGTCGACCAGGTGCGTGAACTGGCCGGACGCCTGGGCATCCCGCTCCACCTGCTCCGGTTCGGCGGCGCCGGCGATCCGGACGAGGGGGATCCCACGCGACGCAGAGAGTTCGGCAAGGCCGCGGCGGTGACCGCGCTGGCGCTGCCGCTGTCGGCGGCGGCCGCCCCGGCGGCCCAGGCCGAGATCCACGAGGAGACCGCGCCCACGCTGCGCGCCATCACCGGCGGCCAGCGGCGGCTGGACGCCGCCGCGCCCGCCCGCGACCTGGCCCGGGGCGCGATCGCCCACGTCGAGCTGGCCGGGCTCACCCTGGACCGCGCCCAGAACACGCCGTTCGCCGCCGACGTGGCCGCGGCCGCCAGCGAGGCCGCCGGGTTCGCCGCCTGGCTGCACGCCGACATGGGCGACGCCGGCTCGGCGCGCTCCTACTACCGCGCCGCCGTCGAGCGCGCCCGGCGGGCCCGCAGCCGCCTGCTCGACGTGTACATGCTCGGCAGCCTGGCGGCGTTCGAGATCGACGCCGACGACCCGGCGCTGGGCCTGGCCCTGGCCCACGAGGCCGGGCGCCGCCTCGGGCCCGGCGCGCACCCCACCGCCACCGCGTGGCTAGCCTGCGTGCGCGCGCAGGGGCACGCGGCGCTGGGCCGCGGCGCCGAGGCCGACCGGGAGATCGCCCTGGCCGAGCGGTGCGTGGAGCGCTCCGACAACGCCCACCCGCCCTGGCCGTGGGTGTTCGCCTTCGACACCCCCAAGGTCGCCGGGTACCGGGCCCTGGTGAACGTGCGGCTCAAGCGCCCCGGGCAGGCGCGGGCCGCGTTCGCCGAGGCGTTCGCCGGCACGCGGCCCGGAGCCAAGCAGGGCGCGGTGCTGAAGGTGGAGATGGCCCGGGCGCACGCGCACGCCGGCGACGCCGACGAGGCCTTCCGGCTGGCCGGGGAGGCGCTGTCCACCGGGACCCGGCTGCGCTCGGAGCGCGTGGTGGACCGGGTGCGCCGCTTCCGCAAGGAGTACCGGGGGCCGCGGGCCCGCGCCGCCGAGCGGCTCGACGCCCGGCTGACCGAGGTGCTCACCGGTGGGCCCGCCGCGGTCTGACCGGCGGCGCCCGGGGGTATCCCCCGACCAGACCTGCGAGGAGCCAGACCTGCGAGAAGAGGGGAGGCAGCGTGCGACGCATCGCCGTCACCGGCCACCGCGGGCTGCCGCCCGACGTCGAACGGGCGGTGGAGGAGGCGCTGCGCGCCCGCCTGGCCGCGCTCGGCCCGGGGGTGATCGGGCTGAGCTGCCTGGCCGACGGGGCGGACACCCTGTTCGCCCGGGCCGTCATCGAGGCCGGCGCCGACCTGGAGGCGATCGTGCCGGCCGAGCGCTACCGGGACGGACTCCCGCCCGCCCACCGACCCGTCTACGACGCCCTGGTGGCGCGTGCGGCGCTGGTGCACCACCTGCCGTTCGCCGAGTCCACCCCGCGGGCGCACCTGGAGGCCGGGCGGTACATGGTGGACCACAGCGACGAGCTGCTGGCGGTCTGGGACGGCCGCGCGGCGCGGGGGCCCGGCGGTACGGCCGACATCGTCGCCTATGCCCGGGAGCGGGACCGCGCCGTCACGGTCATCTGGCCGGACGGGGCGGTGCGCTGAGGCGTCAGGTGCCGGCGAAGGCGTCGCCCACGTCGCGCGAGCGCAGCACCCCGTGCACGCCGCCGTCCTCGTGCACCAGCAGGTAGGCCGGGGCGGGCGTGCGCCGCATGGCCTCAAGCAGCCGCTCGCCGTTCAGGTCGGCGTCGAGCACCGCCCCCGCGGTGATGGCCACCGACACCTGGGAGACCGGGGTCCAGGGGCGGCGGTCCTCGGGCACCCGCTCCTCGGCGGCGGGGTCGACGAGCGACACCGGCGCCCCGGAGGAGTCGGTCACCAGGACGGCCCCGGCGTCGGCCTCGGCCATCCGGCGGTGGGCCTCCGACAGCGGGGTGTCGGCGGAGACGGGCACGGCGCGGCGGGCCAGGGTCCGGGCGCGCAGCTTGGGAATGCGCTCGCGGATGCGGGCGTTGCGCAGCGCGCTCCCGGCGCCCATCCACATGAAGGCGCCCAGCAGCACGCCGAGCAGGACCATGAACACGCTCGGGGCCTCGCCCGTGCGCAGCGCGATCAGCAGCGGCGCCAGCATCACCAGGGCGGCCAGGACGCGGCCGCCCCAGGCCGCCACGACCGTCCCCGCGGTCGGGCGCCGGGTCAGCTTCCAGACGATGGCGCGCACCACCTTGCCGCCGTCCAGCGGCAGGCCGGGCAGCAGGTTGAAGACGCCCACCAGGAGGTTGGCCACGAACAGCTGCCAGGTGAGGACCCCGGCGACGGTGTCGGGGGCGACGAAGGGCAGGGCGGCGAACCCCAGGACCGCCAGCACCAGGGACAGCAGCGGCCCGGCGATGGAGATCCAGAACTCCCGGCCGGGGGTGGCCGCCTCGCGGCGCATCTCGGTGACGCCGCCGAGCATGAACAGGGTGATGCGGTGCACCGGGATGCCGAACATGCGGGCGACCACGGCGTGCGCCAGCTCGTGCACCAGCACCGAGGCGTACAGCAGGACCGCGAAGGCGAACGCCACCAGGTAGGAGGCCGGGCCCAGGGCCAGAGTCCGCTCCACCACGGGCTCGTAGACGATGGTGATGATCGCGGCGATGACGAGCCAGGACGGGGCCACGTAGATCGGGATCCCGAACGGGCGCCCCATGAGCAGGCCGGAACCGCGCTTGGTCCCGCCCCGCGCCGCGGGCCGGGTGCTGCTGCCGTTGTCGGTCACACCGCCAGGCTACGCGGTGCGCGCGGCGGGCGCGCCGCCCTAGGGTTGGGGGGCATGGACACCGCCTCGGCGCCGCCGCTCCCCGCCCTCTCCCCGTCACGGGCCTCGGACTTCCTGCAGTGCCCGCTGCTGTACCGGTTCCGGGTGATCGACCGGCTGCCGGAGAAGCCGAGCCCGGCGGCGCTGCGCGGGACGCTGGTGCACGCGGTGCTGGAGCGGCTGTTCGAGCTGCCGGCCGAGACGCGCACCCCGCGCACCGCCCGGTCGCTGGTGGAGCCGCAGTGGGAGCGGCTGCGCTCCTCGCGCGCGGAGGCGGCGGAGCTGTTCGGCGAGGCGGGCGGCGAGGCCGAGCGGGAGTGGCTGGAGGGCGCCTACCCGCTGGTGGAGCGGTACTTCGAGATGGAGCAGCCGCACCGCCTGGAGCCGCGCGACCGCGAGCTGCGCATGGACGTCACCCTGGAGTCGGGCCTGCGGCTGCGGGGCTACGTCGACCGCCTGGACGTGGCACCGACCGGGCAGATCCGGGTGGTGGACTACAAGACGGGCAAGTCGCCGCGCCCGCGGTTCGAGGACAAGGCCAAGTTCCAGATCTTCTTCTACGGCGTCATGCTCTGGCGCGAGCTGGGCGAGGTGCCCACCCGGCTGCAGCTGATGTACCTGGGCGACGGCGGGGTGCGCTGGTACGAGCCGACCGAGGAGGAGCTGCGGGCCGCGGAGGCGGAGATCGCCGGGATCTGGGAGGAGATCGAGCGCACGGCCCGGTCGGGCCGGTGGCTCCCGCGCCGGAGCAAGCTGTGCGACTGGTGCGACCACCAGGCGATCTGCCCCGAGTTCGGCGGAACCCCGCCGCCTCTGCCCGACCCGAAGCCGAGGCCCTGACCCGGCCCGGGAGCGCCCCGCAGGGCGGCCGACTCCCCTGACCGGTATCGAGAGCGGTGGATCCACCACTCTCGATACCGGCCCCGATCCCTGTCGGGCCGAGCGCAGGACACCGCCCCCCGGAACCGGCGGAGGCCTTCATAGGCACGGTGTTCAGCGACGTCGGGCAGAGAGGTCGGTCGGAGAGGCAGGGAACACTCTCGGCCGGGACGCGCCCTCCGACCTTGGCGGGGGCCGGTGGCGGCCGTACCGGCCCGGGAGAGCAGGGCGGACAACCTGGAGCAGGCCCCATCCGCCCTCAATGACGCGCCAGGAGAGTCGCAGGCGCCCGATCGGGGAGGGCGGGGCGCCTGTGGGCGCGCGGGCGGGCGTCCCCTCGGCCGGTCCGCCGCTCCAGGGGCGCCCCTCCACCTGTCCGTGCCGGCTCGGTAGGGAGCGTGCCGGGCGCGGTGCCGCATCGTCCATGGGGAGGAGTCCGGATCGGCCTAGGGGAGGTACTGGTGGAGAGCCCGACGATCTAGCGTCGGGCTGTGTCGTCGTCCCTGTCCTCTTCGCCCTCCCCGCCCGAGCACAGCGCTCCGCCGTCCGACCGCGGCTCCGGTGCGCCCCGCTGGGCGGCCGCGCGGCTCCCGGCCCGGCGCCGGGACCGGGTGACCGATGCGCTGCTGGTCCTCCTCCTGACCGGGCTGAACGCCGCCCTCGTGCCGACCTGGAGCCGGTCCGCGGAGTTCACCGGCGTCTGGACCTGGCCGCTCGGCGGCTACTTCGCCGGGGCCGCCCTGGCGCTGGCCCTGGTGGCGCGCCGGCGCTTCCCCCTGACCGTGCTGGTGTGCATGTCGGCGGGGGGCGCCCTCTCCGAGGCGGCCGGCGTCTTCGTCTGGGGCGCGGCGGGCCCCGGCATCGCGGTGGCCACCTACGCGGTCGGCCGCCACCTGCCGCTCGCGCGCAGCCTGGTCTCCCTGGTCGTGGGCGTCGCCGTGGACTCCGCCTCCACCATGGCCTCCCCGGTGGAGGCCACCGTGCAGCCGCCCCCGATGACGCTGTACCTGCTCACGCTGGTGTGGATGTGCGGGGCCTGGTGGCTGGGGCGCCTGGTGCGGATGCGCGCCTCCGACACCGCGGAGCTGCGCGAGCGGGCGCGCCGCCTGGAGCGGGCCCGGGACGCGCACGTGCGCGCGGTGCTGGCCGAGGAGCGCTCGCGGATCGCCCGTGAGCTGCACGACGTGGTGGCCCACCACGTGAGCGTGATGACCGTGCAGGCCACGGCGGGGCGGCGGGTGATCGACCGGTCGCCCGAAACGGCGGGGCAGGCGCTGCAGGACATCGAGAGGACGGGGCGGCAGGCGCTGGCGGAGATGCGCCGCATCGTCGGAGTGCTGCGGATGTCGGAGGCGCCCGAGGGCACGGAGGCGGAGCGGGAGCCGCAGCCCGGAGAGGCCGACCTGGAGGCGCTGGCCGCCCACCTGCGCGAGGCGGGCCTGCACATCGACCTCCGGGTGCGGGGCGGCGGGGACGGGCCGCCGGAGGGGCTGCCGCCGGCGCAGGGGCTGACGCTGTACCGGGTGGTGCAGGAGTCGTTGACCAACGTCCTCAAGCACGCGGGCGAGGGCGCGCGGGCACGGGTGGTCGTGGAGCACGGCAAGGACGCCGTAGCGGTCGAGGTCACCGACGACGGGGGGCGGGGCGGACGGGTCGGCTCCGGGTCCCGGCCACCGGAGGAGCCGGGCCACGGACTCCTGGGCATGCGGGAACGCGTGGCCCTGTTCGGGGGCCGCCTGGAGTCGGGGCCCACCGCCGCCGGGGGCTTCCGCGTCGGCGCGCTGATCCCCCACGGCGAGCCGCACCGGACGGGGTGATTCCCGCGTCGCCGCCCTATCGGGGCAGGACCGCGGACACTGTCGGACGGCAGGCTTGCCGCTGCCCACCGGGGAGCGACGATGGCGCGGCTGGTCCCCCGCTCACGCATGTCGGCCGGCGGGCCCCTGCGGTTCGGCCGACGGGTCTCTCCCGGTGCCGGGGACAGCAGCGGCGACGGCACAGCTGGTGCCCCGCTCACGGCTGCCGGCCGGGCGGCGGGTCGTCGGGGCGCCAGGGGGACGGGCGACGACGAAGAGGCGCGGTGGCTCCCGGCCCTGCTTGTCGGCCGCCGGGCCCCTCGCGGTCCGGGAACAGCGGCAACGACGGCACGGCCGGTACCCCGCTCCGGGCCGCCGGCCGGGCGGCGGGGCCCATCGGTGCAGAGGGAAAGCGGCGACGGCACAGCTGGTGCCCCGCTCACGCCTGCCGGCCGGGCGACGGGTCGTCGGGGCGCCAGGGGAAGGGCGGCGACGAAGAGGCGGGGCGGTTCGCCGGGGGCGCCGGTCGGCTGCCGGGTGGCCCGCCGCCTTGGAAGCCCCTCCCATTCTCGCGTTCCGGGCATACCGGGCGCGCGAGGCGGCGTTTGGGGATCGAGAGTGGTGATATCGCCACGCAATGTGCAATCGGGTGGCGACATCACCGCTCTCGATGGAGAACGAACCCTCCCGGGGCGGTCTCCAGCGGGCACGGCCCGCCGGACGTCCCGTTCGTCCGGATCGCACGGGGGTGCGGGCCTCGCGCGCGCCCGGAGCCCCGCCCGGGACCGGGCGGGTGTACGGCGGCGGCCAGACCAGAACCGGATTCGGTACCCGAGACCCCTTCTACCGGCACCCCGGCCCCGTTTACGGCGCCCCCGGTCACTCCGGGTAGCCGGAGGCGGGTCGGCGGCGGCCCGAGACCCGGGGCGGGCGGGCGCCCCACCCCTACCCCTCGGCCCGCTCCCTCTCGGCAGGCGGACAATCGGGGGCATTGCGGGCACCGTGGAACCGAATCCCGTTCTGGTCTGGCCGGGATCGCGCCCGGGAGCCGCCGTGGGGCGTCGATCGGCGCGCTTCTACCCTCCCTGAACTGTGACGGCGCGTATTCACCCAGGTCAGAAGGGGGTGCTGGTCCCGGCGCGGGCCGGGTGGGGCGCCGCGGGCGCGTCCGGGCGGCGACCGGGCCCACCACGCGCCCGGCCCGGACCGCAAAAGGCGCGACGGCCGACCGGAGGCCCCGGGGAACCGCCCCTCCTCTTCGTCGCCGCCCCTCCCCCTGCACCCCGGTGGCCCGGCGCCCGCCCGGCAGGCGTGAGCGGGGCACCGGCTGTGCCGTTGTCGCTGCTCATCGCCGGTACACCGCAGAGGCCAGGCGGCCGACCGGCAGCGCCGGGGAAAGAGCCCCCTTCTCGTCGCCGCCCTTCCCCTGGCACCCCGACGGCCCGCCGCCCGGCCAGCAGGAGTGAGCGGGGTACCTGCCGTGCCGTCGTTGCCGCTGTTCCCGGACCGCGAGACGCCCCGCGGCCGACAGCCAAGACCGGGGAACCACCCCTGCTTCGTCGTCGCCGCTCTCGTTCTGGCACTCCAGCTACCTTCCGCCCGGCCGACATGCGTGAGCGGGGCACCAGCCGTCCCGTCGCCGCTGCTGGTCCGGGAGTGCAAGGGGCCTGGCGGCCGGCCGACAACGCCAGGGCACCCCGCTCCCCTTTCCACCCGTCGCCGGTCGTGCGGCGCTCGGCCACAGTTCTCCGTCTCCGTCGGGGCGGTCGCGGCCGCCCCCTCAGGGGCCGCCCCTCAGCGGCGGTCCGGGGAGGTACCGGCCTCGTCCTCCTCCCCCGGGCGGACCACTCCGGTCTCATAGGCGTGCACGACGGCCTGGACCCGGTCGCGCAGCCCCAGCTTGGTCAGCACGTTTCCCACGTGCGTCTTCACCGTCGTCTCGCTCACCACGAGCGCCTCCGCGATCTCGGCGTTGGAGCGTCCGCGCGCCAGCATGCGCAGGACCTCGCGTTCGCGCTCGGTCAGGCGGTTCAACTCGGCCGGGGGCCGCTCGCGGGTGGTGGGCAGCTTGTCGGCGAACCGGTCGAGCAGGCGCCGGGTCACCGTGGGCGCGACGATCGCCGCCCCTTCGGCGACGACCCGGATCGCCCCTGCCAGCTCCTCCGGCGGCACGTCCTTGAGCAGGAAGCCGCTGGCGCCCGCGCGCAGCGCCTCCACGACGTACTCGTCCAGGTCGAAGGTGGTCAGCACGAGGACCCGGACGGTCTGCCCGGCGCCGCGGGCCCAGTCGAGGATCTCCCGGGTGGCGTCGATGCCGTCCTTGCCGGGCATCCGGATGTCCATCAGCACGACGTCGGGCAGAAGGCGCTTGGTGGAGGACACCGCGCCGTTGCCGTCGGAGGCCTCGCCCGCGACCGAGATGTCCTCCTCGGCCTCCAGGATGAGCCGGAACCCCGTGCGGAGGAGCGGTTGGTCGTCGACGAGCAGTACGCGGATGGCCATGTACGGGATTCTTCCCGATCCCCGCCCCTCCGGGCACGCCCCGGGCGCCCCGGGCCGGAACCGGCCTCACCTGCGCCCGGCCCCGGGACCGCCCCCTCCCCCGCGCACCCGGCGCCGACCTGGGCCGACGGACGACCCGCCGGACGGTGCCCCGGTTCGACCGGTTCCCCCCGCGAACTGGGACCATGAGGCTCGTGACGGACCTCACCAGCGCACCGCCCGCACCGCCGCCAACCCCCCGCACCGCTGCGGCGTCCCACCCCGTGGCGCGGCCCCGGAGGACCCCGGTCACGCCCGCCGGACGCCCCACTCCCCGCCGAGAACCGAAGTAGCGAGAACCGCCCATGGCCGAGGACCCGCAACAGCGGCCGACCCCGACGAGCGAGGACAACCTGCTCAGCAGGCTCCGCGACTGGCGCGCCTCCAAAGAGGCCGAACTGCACGCCGAGGGGTTGGACGACGACGCGATCGAGATGCCCGACCCGCGCGCGATCGACCTCGTCCTGCGCGTGGGGGAGCTGCTGCTGGCCAGCGGCGAGGGCACCGAGGCCGTCAGCGAGGCCATGCTCAGCCTGTCCGTGGCCTTCGAACTGCCCCGCACCGAGGTGTCGGTGACCTTCACCGTCATCTCCCTGTCGGCGCACCCGGGCGGCGACAGCCCGCCGATCACCGGCGAGCGGGTGGTGCGCCGCCGCACCCTGGACTACTTCCGGGTGAACGAGCTGCACACCCTGGTGCAGGACGCCGCGCTGGGGATGCTGGAGCTGGAGGGGGCGATCGCCCGCCTGCGGGCCATCAAGCGGGCCCGGCCGCCCTACCCCGGCTGGGTCATCCTCGGCGGGTTCGGGCTCATCGCCTCCAGCGCCAGCCTCATGGTCGGCGGCGGGTTCATCGTGGCCACGGCGGCCTTCGTCGCCACCGTGCTCGGCGACCGGGTGGCCGGCTTCTTCGCCAAGCGGGGGATCGCCGAGTTCTACCAGATGGTGATGGCCTCGATCACCGCGTCGGTCATCGGGGTCCTGCTGCTGTGGGTGAGCAGCGTGCTCGACCTGGGGCTGAACGCCGGGGCGATCATCACCGGCAACATCATGGCGCTGCTGCCCGGGCGGCCGCTGGTGGCCAGCCTGCAGGACGGCATCAGCGGCAGTTACGTCTCCGCCTCGGCCCGCCTGCTGGAGGTCTTCTTCACCCTGGGCGCGATCATCTCCGGCGTCGGCGCGGTGGCCTACACCGCCGTCGAACTGGGCGTGGGCATGGACCTGAACAACCTGCCCACGGCGGGCAAGTCGGTGGACGCGATGGTGCTGGTCGGAGCGGCCGGGATCGCCATGGCCTTCGCGGTCTCGCTGACCGTGCCGCCGCGCATGCTCCCGGCGATCGGCGTGATGGGCGTGGTGATCTGGCTGCTCTACGCCGGCGTGCGCACGCTGTTCGGGGCGCCGCCGATCATGGGCACCGTGGCCGGTGCGGTGGCGATCGGCGTGATGGGCCACTGGCTCTCCCGGCGCACCCGGCGCCCGGTGCTGCCCTACGTCATCCCCGCGATCGCCCCGCTGCTGCCGGGGAGCATCCTGTACCGGGGGCTGCTGGAGATCACCCTGGGCCACCCGGTGTCCGGCCTGCTCAGCCTCTCCGAGGCGGTGACCGTGGGGCTGGCCCTGGGTGCCGGCGTCAACCTGGGCGGCGAGCTGGTGCGGGCGTTCCAGCGCGGCGGTCTGGCCGGCGCCGGGCGGCGGCACCGCCCGGCGGCCCGCCGGACCCGCGGCGGCTACACCTGACCGGCGGCGCTAGGGTCGGCCCATGACCGCCGTCTCCGAACGCGCCCGGCTGCCCGGGATATGGCCCGACGACCCCGAACGCGCCCGCGCCCTGCAGGAGCGCCTGGCCCCCGAGGTGCGCGTGGAGCCGTTGGACGCCGGGGCGGTGCGGCTCGCCGCCGGCCTTGACGTGTCCTACGCCCCCGGGGAGGACCGGCTGGTGGCCGCAGCGGTGGTGCTGTCGCTGCCGGACCTGCGGGTGGTGGAGTCGGCCACCGCGGACGCGGCCCCCGCCTTCCCCTACGTTCCGGGCCTGTTCGCGTTCCGGGAGCTGCCGCCGCTGCTGGAGGCGGTCGGGCGGCTGACGGTGGAGCCGGACGTGTACGTGTGCGACGGTTTCGGCCTGGCCCACCCGCGCCGCTTCGGGCTCGCGTGCCACCTGGGGTGGCTGCTGGACCGGCCGGCGATCGGGGTGGGCAAGTCGCCGTTCGTGGGCAGCGCCGGCGATCCGGGGCGCGAGCGGGGCGGGCGCGCGCCGCTGGTGGCCGAGGACGGCGCGGAGGTGGGGTGCGCCCTGCGGACCCGGACGGGCGTGCGCCCGGTCTACGTGTCGGTGGGCCACCGCGCCGACCTGGAGGGGGCCGCGGACCTGGTCCTGCGGCTCACTCCGGAGTACCGCCTGCCGGAGACGGTGCGCAGGGCCGACCGCCTCTCCCGCGACCGGCTGAAGAGGATCGCGCGCCCCTCGGACGCCGGGAACCGTTCTTTCTGAGCGCCCCCGGCCCCTGAGCGCCGGCGGTGCGGCCGCAGGCCCACCGGACCGCGCGGGCCCGCACGCGGACACGCCCCGCGCATTGGACGCGGAACCGACCGCGCGGGTTCGCCTGTTGGCCTATTGCGGTCGCCGTGCGGCCCGCGTCGATCCAGGACCTGCTCGGGTGCGTCGGATTCTCTATAAAGACGCGGCAGAGTGTGTCGCACACCACTATGGTGCTTTTTGGGGGCGGTCACCCGCCCCCAGGGAAACGACCGAATCCGGAGGCGCGCAATGTGCCGTCACGAACCCCTGTGCCCGTCCTTCACCGCGAACGACCGCGAGGCGGCCCGGGTGGTGGCCGTCCACCCGGAGCAGGGCTGGAGCCTTCTCTGCAACGGCGTCGTCCTCTTCGAGGACACCGGCGAGCTGCTGCCCGACGGCAAGACCATCGCCCCGCACCGCCCCGGCGTGCTGCACACCGCGGCCTGACCCCGGCCGCACCACCGGTACACGAGAGCGCCTGCGAACAGCGGCGAGAGCGACCCGCGAACCTCGTCTCTCGCCGTACCGCCTTCCCGTCCCAGACGCTCCGCCCCCGTGGGCGCCCCCGTCCGCGGATCAGTCCCGCAGAAGGCGCTCCCCCAGCCAGTCGGCGACCAGGCGGCCCACGGTCTCGGGGTCTTTGGACAGCTCGTGCCGCTCACCGGGCCGCACCTCCAGCGCGGCCGCGTCGGCGGCGTCGGGCACCCCGAACGGGTCGCGGTCGCCGTTGACGACCAGCACCGGGACCCCGGCCCCGCGCAGCTCCCCCGCCCGCGACTTCTCCGGCTTGCCCGGCGGGTGCAGCGGGAAGGCCAGCGCGACCACCGCCTCCGCCCCCAGCTCCGCGGCGGTGCGGCAGGCCACCCGCGCCCCGTTGCTCCGCCCGGCCAGGACCAGCGGCACCTCTGCGGCGCCCGGCTCGGCGCGCAGCCTTCCGATCATCGCCGACCAGGCCAGGTCCTGCGGCCCGGTGTTCGCCCCCGGCATGCGCCGACCCGCCGCCCGGTAGGGCTGGGTGACCCGCGCGACCGCCCCTCCCGAGGCGAGCACGGCGTCGCGCACGGCCAGGATGTCGGGGGCGTCGACGCCCCCTCCCGCACCGTGGGTGATCGCCAGCAGGTAGCGCGTGGACCCTTCGGGCCATTCCAGGTCGGCCCGCCCCGGCCCCTTGGGGGTGTCGATCTCCATCTCCATGGGCCCCAACCTACTGAGTCCGCAGGCCGTGCCGTCCGGACATGCCCAGCGGGCCTCAGCCCAGGTCCGGCCAACCTTCCGGGAGCACGTCCTCCGGCGAGCCCGCCGCCCTCCTCAGGCGTTCGCGGAAGTCGTCGTGCAGGGCCCGCCCCCACATGAACTCGCTCGGGGTGCGCACGGCCTCTTCGAGCGCGGCCCTGAGCTCGGCCACGCGCGTCTCCCCCTCGACCACGGGCAGCGCCGCGCGCGCGTGCACCGCACCGAGTGCGGCGAACAGCTCGCCCGCCAGCATGGGGGTGCTCCCCTCGGCCTCGGCCGCCTCCAGGTACGGCTCCCACCACTGCGCCTCGTCGGCCCCTTCGGCCTCCGGGTCGGGTTCGAGGAAGCCCCGGCGCAGCCGGGAGCGGACGCCGTCGGCGACGTCGCGGTCGGTGTGGCGCGTGCCCTCGTCCCAGACCTGCGCCGCCGACTCCTGGTCGCCGCGCACGGCCAGCAGGCGGGCCAGGAGTTCGTAGGCGGTCGCGGCCGCTGGGGCGGGCAGACCGCCGGAGGGGGCCTGGTCCGCCGGCCGCCCGGGGGCGGCGGCGTCGACGACGATGCCGAACTGCTCGATGGCCCGTTCCACGTGCACGGCGCCCAGGAGCATGCGCAGCCCCGGGTGCTCGCCCGCTTCGAGGCCGCGCTGCACGACCGCCTCGGCGCGCTCGGTCTCGCCGCGCGCGAGGAGGCGCTCGGCGTAGTCCTGCGCGGCGTCGGGGACGGTGTCGTCGGAGAAGGCGTCGGACGTCCCGGCGAGCGCGCGTTCCCAGTGCCCGCGCGCCACGTCGGTGTCGCCGCGCGCCTCCGCGGCGCGGGCCAGCCCGTGGTGGGCGGCGGGCGCGTAGCCGGCGTGCCCCGAGTCGAGGACGGCGGTCCAGGCCTGTTCGGCGTCGGCGAGCAGCCCTTCCTCTTCACAGGAGAGGGCGAGGTGGTAGGCGGCGCGGGGCGCGTACTCGGGGTGGCCGGTCTCAATGGCGGCGCGGGCGGCCTCGCGGGCCTCGCGCACCTGGCCCGCGCTGTGCCGGGCGACCGCCAGGCCGAGCGCGGCGGCGGCCCTGTGCTCCCGGGAGCCGCCGTGCAGGACCTTCTCGTAGAGCTGTGCGGCCCGGGCGAAATGCCCGTTGTGCGCGAGGTCGCGCGCCTGGTCGCAGAGGTCGGCGAACGCGGATTCGTCTCCGGCGGCGTCGGCGGGCGAGGAGGAACCGGTCGTCGCGGTCATGCAGGCATCTCTCCACAGGGGGCGGGACCCGCCGCGCGAACGCGGCGGAGGCGCTGTCCCTCGGAGAGTAGCGGGTGTGAACGCGCGATCCGATCCGCCCTGCCCGGGTGTCCGCGAAGAGAGCGGCGCCCCCGAGCAGGGCGGTCAGGGCGACGCGGGCTCAGTCGTAGGGGAGGAAATCGCTGCTGTCGACCTCGGCTTCAAAGGGGTCGGCGATTTTGAACGTCTCACCGAACCGGTACTTCTGCACGGTCTTGTACTCGTCCTTCTCCGGCTGAGTGAACACGGTGGTCTTCTCTTCCAAGGGGTCCACCAGGATGAAGCACGGAATCAGCGCCTCCGCGTAAATACCCAGCTTCAGCGTGCGGTCGACCTGTGTGCTCCCAGGCGAGACGACCTCGGCCACAAGGAGGACGTCGTCCGGGGGGATGGAATGCTCCGGTGTCCTCAGCACCGACACAGGGGCGACGAAGAGATCGGGAACGACGCTTCTTCGCAATGCCGGCAGTCGGATCTCAAGGTTCCCCTCCGCCCTATGCCCCTTCGGGAGGCATGGACGCAATTGCTCGTTGAGCAGGTGAACGTTCTCTTGGTGAAGACCGATGGGGGTCGGAGACAAAGTGATGGTCTCCCCGTCCAGGATTTCAGCCCGCCACCGCCTGGTCTCAGGCAGGCTGTCGAGGATCGCGAAGAGCTCGCCTCCGACGGATCCCGTCTCGGTGCCAACGTCCCGGACCGGACCCTCAACGAGTGCCGTCACTCTCGACTCCTCAATGTCGGACATCTGACCCTCACATCCTGTCACTGAGCAACGACACTTTCAGCGCTTTCCGCTACCCTCGGCTCACCCCCATTCCACCCTCAATGCGACAGCGGCGCCAGTCCCCATCCCGGGTACCGGCGCCGCCGTTCGACTCGCAGGGGCGTCCGCCCCCTCAACGGCTCACTCCTCGAACGCCTCCGGCGGCGGGCAGGAGCAGACCAGGTTGCGGTCGCCGTAGGCCTGGTCGATGCGGCCCACCGGCGCCCAGTACTTGTAGCGCCGCAGACGCGGGACCGGGTAGCCGCCCTCGGACCGGCTGTAGGGGTGCTGCCACTCGTCGGCGGTCAGCGCCTCGGCCGTGTGGGGCGCGTTCTTCAGCGGGTTGTCCTCCGGGTCGTACTTGCCCTCGGCGACACGGTCGATCTCCTGGCGGATCGCGACCATCGCCTCGATGAAGCGCTCCAGCTCGTCCAGGTCCTCGCTCTCGGTGGGCTCCACCATCAGGGTGCCCGCCACCGGGAACGACATCGTGGGCGCGTGGATCCCGTAGTCGATCAGCCGCTTGGAGATGTCCTCGTTGGTGATCCCCGTCCTCTTGGCGATCTGCCGGATGTCGATGATGCACTCGTGCGCGACCAGGCCGTCCTCGCCGGTGTAGAGCACCGGGTAGTACGGCTCCAGGCGCTTGGCCAGGTAGTTGGCGCTGAGCACGGCCGCCTCGGTGGCCGCGCGCAGGCCGGACTCGCCCATCATCCGGATGTAGGCCCAGGAGATCTGCAGGATGCCCGCCGACCCGAACGGCGCCGCCGAGACCGGCCCCACGCCCGTGTGCGGGCCCGCGTCCGGCTGGCCGGGGTGGTTGGGCAGGTACCCGGCCAGGTGGGAGCGGGCCGCCACCGGTCCCACGCCCGGCCCGCCGCCGCCGTGCGGGATGCAGAAGGTCTTGTGCAGGTTGAGGTGGCTGACGTCGGCCCCGAACCTGCCGGGCTTGGCCCAGCCCAGCAGCGCGTTGAAGTTGGCGCCGTCGACGTAGACCTGGCCGCCGGCCTCGTGCACGAGGTCGCACACCTGGGTGATGGTCTCCTCGAACACCCCGTGGGTGGAGGGGTAGGTGACCATGATCGCCGCGACCCGGCCCTCGTGCTTGGCGAGCTTGGCGCGCAGGTCCTCCAGGTCCACGTTGCCGCTGTCGTCGCAGGCGACCACCGCGACCCGCATGCCCGCCATGACGGCGCTGGCGGCGTTGGTGCCGTGCGCCGAGCTGGGGATCAGGCACACGTCGCGGTCGCTCTCGCCGCGCCCGCGGTGGTAGCCGCGGATCGCCATCAGCCCGGCCAGCTCGCCCTGCGACCCGGCGTTGGGCTGCAGGGAGACCGCGTCGTAGCCGGTCACCTCGGCCAGCCAGCGCTCCAGGTCGCGCACCAGGGACACGGTCCCGGCGGCCTGGTCCAGCGGGGCCAGCGGGTGCAGCCGCGCGAACTCGGGCCAGGTCACCGACTCCATCTCGGCGGTGGCGTTGAGCTTCATGGTGCACGAGCCCAGCGGGATCATGGTGCGGTCCAGCGCCAGGTCGTAGTCGGCCAGGCGGCGCATGTACCGCAGCAGCGAGGTCTCGCTGCGGTGGGAGTTGAAGACCTCGTGGTCCAGGTAGTCCACGCCGCGCCGCAGGTCGGCGGGCAGGTGCTCGCCCGGCTCGGGGGCGGGCCGCTCGGCCTTGTCCCCGCCGGAGAAGGCGGCGAGCACCGCGGCCACGTGGGCGTCGGTGGTGGTCTCGTCGCAGCTGATGCCGACGGTGTCGTCGTCCACCCGCAGCAGGTTGACCCCGCGCTCGGCGGCGGCCTCCACCTTGCCGGCCGCGCCGCTGGGCACCCGCACCCGCAGGGTGTCGAAGAAGGAGTCGTGCAGCACCTCGAAGCCGCGCTCGCGCAGGCCGGCGGAGAGCCGCCCGGCCTGGCGGTGCACCCGCTCGGCGATCGCCCGCAGCCCGTGCGGGCCGTGGTAGACGGCGTACATCCCGGCCATGACCGCCAGCAGCACCTGGGCGGTGCAGATGTTGCTGGTGGCCTTCTCCCGGCGGATGTGCTGCTCGCGGGTCTGCAGGGCCAGCCGGTAGGCGGTCTTGCCCGCGCCGTCCACCGACACCCCGACCAGGCGGCCGGGCAGCTGGCGCTGCAGGCCCTCGCGCACCGACATGTAGCCGGCGTGCGGCCCGCCGAAGCCCATCGGCACGCCGAAGCGCTGGGTGGAGCCGACGGCGATGTCGGCGCCGAGCTCGCCGGGGCTGCGCAGCACGGTCAGGGCGAGGATGTCGGCGGCGACCACGGCCATGGCCCCGGACTCGTGCGCGGCCTCGATGACCGGGCGCGGGTCGCGCACCGCGCCGCCGGCGGCCGGGTACTGCACGAGCACGCCGAAGGCGTCGCCCTCGGGCAGGCCCTCGGTCAGGTCGGCGACCACGACCTCGATGCCCAGCGGCTCGGCGCGGGTGCGCAGCACCGACAGGGTCTGCGGGAAGACGTCGGCGTCGACGACGAAGGTGGAGCTCTTGGACTTGGTGGCGCGCCGGGCCAGGGTCATGGCCTCGGCGGCGGCGGTGGCCTCGTCCAGCAGCGAGGCGCCGGCGACCGCCAGCCCCGTCAGGTCGGCGACCATGGTCTGGAAGTTGAGCAGGGCCTCCAGGCGGCCCTGGGAGATCTCGGGCTGGTAGGGGGTGTAGGCGGTGTACCAGGCCGGGTTCTCCATGATGTTGCGCAGGATGACCGGCGGGGTGACGGTGTCGTAGTAGCCGCGGCCGATCATCGAGGTGCGCACGGTGTTGCGGTCGGCCAGGGACTGCAGCTCGGCCAGCGCCTCGGTCTCGCTCGCCGCGGCGGGCAGGTCGAGCGGGGCCGGGGAGCCCGGGGCGGTGAGGATGCTGTCGGGAACGGCCGCCGACATGAGCGCCGCGGGGGAGTCGAACCCGACCGTCTTGAGCATCTCCGCGAGCGCGGCCGGGTCGGGGCCGATGTGCCGGTCGGCGAACTCGCGCGCCGGCCCCCCATCGGTCGCGCGGTTACGGGTCGACTGGTCCGGCATGGAGACCTCCTGGTCGCATTGGCCGCGTGCGCGGCCTCTGTCCTGTGCGGTCTCCCCCTCTGTCGCTCGCCGCCGTGCGGCCGCGGGCTCGCGACCGTGCGGGCACTCGCGGTCCGCACGTCCGCCGCTCCAGAGTGGCCTCCTCCGCGCGGTCCCTGGTGCCTGAGAGGTTACTGGGGAGTATTGCCCCGTCGGCGCCCCTGCCGGGGTCTCTCCCGCACGGTATCGACGGCCCGTGATGAAGTTGTCCTTCGATTATCCACTGATCCGCCGGATTCGCACGATTCCGTGCCGCGGCTGCCCGCATCGGGCCCGCCCCCGGCAGGCGGTGGAACCCCGACCGTACTCGATGCCCCCGCCGCGCACGCACCCGGCCCCGGACCGCACATCAGGTCGTGGGCCTGCACGCACGCCGGGCGGACGGCCTCAGCCCGTCTTGCGCTCCCGGCGCCTGCGGGCGAGCTCGTCGCCGGGGTGGGGCTCGTCCGGCAGCGGCTCGGCCAGCCGCTCGCCCGGCAGCTGCCCGAGGGCGCCCTCCAGCTCGCGCCAGACACGTCCCAGGGCGATGCCGAACATGCCCTGCCCGCCCTGCATCAGTTCGACGACCTCACCGGGCGAGGTGCACTCGTAGACGCTCACCCCGTCGCTCATCAGCGTGATGTGCGGCAGGTCGGAGGTGTCGCGCCCGCGCAGGTGGTCGACGGCGGTGCGGATCTGCTGCAGGGAGATGCCGGTGTCCAGCAGCCGTTTGACCACCTTCAGCAGCAGGACGTCCCGGAAGCTGTACAGAGGGATGTCGCCCGTCCCCGGGTCGGGGCGGACGGTGGGCCCGACCAGGCGGGTGCGCGCCCAGTAGTCGAGCTGGCGGTAGGTCACCCCCGCCGCAGCACACGCCGTCGGACCGCGGTACCCGACGTCCATAGGCAGCGCCACCACGTCCTCTTCACACAGCAGGCCCTGCTCCCCCGCTCGCCGTATCGCCATCGCCGATCGCCCGGAGACGGAGGCCTGATGATTGCCGCTCGTAACCGCCACGCCGAAACCTCCGGCTCCTCAGCCCACGGCGGGTCGACAGGGGGTTGCGAAGGGTACGCCGCGGGTGTTTCGACATTGAAGGTAAGCCGGTGCGCCAGAGAGCGTCAACGACACTCATCGGCGCGTCGCGGAACCTTTCGGCGACCTTCCGGCACCCCGCGACAGCTCGTTCGTTTCTGCAGCTCACCACCATGATATGGGGCGGACGCCAAAGGCGGCCGACGACACGCCGCCGCGCGCGGCCCGCCGAGGCGCGCGCCCCCTGCCGTCCAAGGGCGCGGTGACGCGCTGTGACATGCGACACGCACCGCCCTGACCGGCGCCGTCACCGGCGCGTTCACCCTCCGCGTCCCCGGCCGCGCCCGGCCGTCTGCGGCCATGGAGGGTCGGAGCCGAGCACGCCCGGGGAGGACCACCGGTAGCGGTCCCTGCGCGGGGCCGCCCCCTCCCTCTCCGGAAAGGACCGGATGCCCTCCCCCTCCCTCTCCCGCGCGACGCCGGGGGCCGCCCGGTGATGGCGCCTTCGCACGCGGCCACCGGCGCGCTCGCCGGGGTGGCCGCCACGGCGGCGGCCTCCGCCCTGTTCGGGTGGCCCGCCGGGTTCGCCGACCTGGCGGCCTCCGCGGGCATCGGCGCCGGCGCCGCGCTCCTGCCCGACCTGGACCATCCGCGTTCGACGGCCTCGCGCTCGCTGGACCCGGCCACCGCGCTGGCCTCCCGGGCGGCGCGGGCTGCCTCGGCCGCCGTGCACCGGGCCACCCGCACGCCCGCCGACGGGCCCGGCGACGGACGCCACCGGTACCTGCTGCACACCCCGGTGGTCGCCGTCGCCGCCGGCACCGTCCTCGGTCTGCTGGCCACCGCCTGGCTCCCCGTCCTCGCCGCCGTCGTCTGGTTCACCCTCGCCCTGGCCGTCCAAGGGCTGGGCCGGGCGCTGCCCGACGGGCCGGGTCGGCGGGGGCCCGCCTCCCGGGCCGGGGCGCTCGCGCTGGCCGGGGGCGCCACCGTGCTGCTGGTCTGGGGCGGGGTGAGCACCGGCCCGCACGCGGGGGCGGCGCTCGCACTGGGGATGCTGGTCCACGACCTGGGCGACGCGCTGACGCGCAGCGCCGTCCCGCTGGCCTGGCCCCTGCGGGTGCGCGGCCGGCGCTGGGCGATGGTGGGCGCGCCCCGGCCGATGCGCTTCACGACGGGGAGCCGGCCGGAGTACCTGATCCGCTGGGCGTGCCTGCTGGCGACGCCCGTGCTCGGGGCCGCCCACCTGGCGGCCTGACCCGGCCGCCCCCCCCGGCTCCGTCTCCCCCCTGTGAAATGCCCGCAAAGAAGCCCTCAACGCCGCGCGCGGCGCCCTGCGCACGCCGTCGCGGGCCGGTTGCCTGAAGCGGCGGGACGGCCCTGAGCCGGGGAAGTCGGGAGGCCTGATGGCGAACGGGAACGCTGCATCCGCACACGTGCGCGACCCCGGCTGGACGCCGCTCGGAGCGGCCGCCGCGGCCGTCGCCCTGCCCCTGCTCGCCTGGCCCCTGGCCGGGGAGCTGCTGCCCGACGCGGTGTCGGTCTCCTCCGGCCGTCCGGTGGTCGTCGGCGAAGGCGGGGGTTACGAGGCCACCGCCCGGTTCGAGCCGGGGTGGACCGAGCTTCCGGCGGAGAGCTCCGAAGGCGAACTGCTGGTCTACCGGCGCGGCCGGGTCCTGCTCCAGGTGCGCGTCGTCCGGCCGCCGCAGGGCGCCCCCGAGGGGGCGCACGACCTGTGGCGGGGGTTCGAGCGCATCACGCGGGCCTGGGACCCGTCGGCGCGGTTCGGCGAGCCGTCCGAGACGACCGGCGACGCAGGCGCGGAGGGTCTGACGGGGCTCCTGGAGGTCGACGGGGCCTCGGGCACGGCCGCCGTGTTCCCCTCCCCCGGCGGCGGGTTCGCCGTGGAGTTCGCGACCACCGCCGACCGCTTCGCCTCGGTGCGCGATGTCCAGGCCGCCGGCCGGGTGGTGGATTCGGTCGCCTTCTCCGAAGAGGAGGAGCGATGAGCCCGGCCTCCACCAGGGCGGCACGGGGTCCACGGCCGGCGGCGGGTGCGCTGTTCGCGGCCGTGGGCGTGCTCGGGGCGCTGTCCCTGGCCGCGCATCTGGGCCGGACGGTGCTCGCGTTCCCTGGGGAGGCGCTGCTCGCGCTCGCGGCCCTGGCCGTCGTGCTCGCGGCGGGGATCGCGGTGCTGCGGTGGGCACGGCCCGTCCGGCCGCCCGGCGGGGCCGCCACGGCCGCCGCCGTCGCCTGGGGTGCGGTCGCGGCCTCCGGCTGCGCGCTGATCGCCAATGACGCCCTGACCGGCGTCTGGTCCAAGGCGGGCGGCACCGTGTTCGGCTCGCGGTGGGGGCCGGCGCTCACCGCACCGGTCAACGAGGAGGTGCTCAAGGCCGCCGGGGTGGTGCTCATCGCGGTGGCCCTCCCCTCGGCGCTGCGCGGACCGGTCGACGGCCTGGTGCTCGGCGCGCTGACCGGCCTGGGGTTCCAGGTGGTCGAGGACGCGGTCTACGCGGTCGAGTCGGTCGTGCGGGACGGGGCGACGGCCGGCGCGCTCTCGGTCGCCCAGTCGCTGGTGCTGCGGGTGGGGGTGACCGGGCCCGGGTCGCACTGGGCGCTCAGCGCGATCGCCGGTGCGGGCGTGGGGCTCCTGGCCGCGGCCCGGTGGCACCCCAACGCGCGGCGCTCGTGGGCGGCGGGGCTCGCGGTGGCCGCAGCGATGGCGCTGCACGGGTTCTTCGACGCCCCCGTCCTCCAGGGGACCCTGGCGGGCCCGGCGGTGAAGACCGCCGTGGTGTTCGCCTGCGCGGCCGCCGTGTACGCGGTGGCGCGCCGCTCCTATGTGCGCAGGATCAGGGGCGCGCTGGCGGTCGAGGGCGAGCTGGTGGACCTGCCGCGCGCGGACGCGGTGGCGCTGTCGCGCCGCCGGGGCCGCAGGGACGCGCTTCGGCGGGTCCCCCTTCCCGACCGCCCGGCCGCCGCCGAGCGCCAGCGGGGCATGCTCGCGGCGGCCGAACAACGGGCCGCCGGAATCCGCGTCCCCGGTGCGGAGGACGAGGGCGGGAGCGGCCGCTCCGGGGCCCCCTGAGGCCGGGCGGCCCCGGCGCCGCGCCTACCGGTTCGATCGGCCGAGGCTCAGCGTTCGGACCGCCGGGACGGCGGGTACGGCGGCGCCGACACGGTCCACTTCGAGCTGCCCCTCGCCTGAGCCCGCGCACCGGCGCGCGGACCCCGCCGCAGAGGGCGGGGCGATCGGGCGCCACACCCCCTACGTCCCGGAGCGCGACCGGCGCCTTCAGTAGTGTTCCGGCTGTGAACTGCACAGACCCTCACCACGAACCCCGGTCGGCGCAGGACGGTGCCGGGTGGGAGACCGGGCGGACGAACGGCGGAGAGCGGAGGCCGGGGCCCCGGGTGGCGGTCATCGGAGCGGGCCACCTGGGCGAGGCGGTGCTCAACGGGCTCCTGAGGTCAGGGCTTCCGGCGGACGCGATCGCCGTGAGCGCCCTTCCCGACGAGCGCGCCCGCGCGCTCGCGGCGCGTTACGGGGTCGCCTCGGGGACGGACGGCGCGGCCGCCGCCGAAGGCGCGGACGTGGCCCTGGTCGCGGTTCCCCCCTCCGCGCTGGTGCCGGTGGCGGCCGGGATCGCCCCCGCCCTCTCCGAAGGCGCGGTCGCGGTCTCGCTCGCCGCCGCGGTGCCGCTGGCGCGGTTCGAGGAGGCGCTGGGGCCGGGCCGCCCGGCCGCACGCGCCATGACCAACACGGCGGCCGCGGTCGGGCAGGCCGCGACCGCGCTGGTCGGCGGCATCCACCTGGACGGGGAGGCCCGGGCGGGGGTGGGCGCCCTGTTCTCCCGCGTCGGCTCGATCTCCTGGGTGGGCGAGGACGCGATGGACGCGATCACCGCCGTGGCCGGCTCGGGGCCGGCGTTCCTGTACCACTTGGCGGCGTCGATGGCGGACGCGGCGGTGGAGCAGGGCCTGTCGCCCGGTGAGGCCCGGGCGACCGTGGTGCAGACCCTGTTCGGGGCGGCGTCGATGCTGCGGGAGGCCGACCGCGACCCGTCCGAGCTCGCCTCGGAGGTGGCCACGCCCGGCGGCACGACCCGGCACGCCCTGGACCGCCTCGACACGGCCGGGATGCCCGCGGCGGTCGCCGACGCCGTCGCGGCGGCGGCCGCCCGCAGCAGGCGCATGGCGGCCGACGCCGAGGGCGCCTGACGAACCGGCGGGGCCGTGGTCACTCGGTCGGCTGGGCGTGCTTGCCCTGGGGCGGCCGGGGCGCGCTCTGCTGCCCCTCCATGGCCCCGGCGGCCGGGGCCGCCTGCGCGTCGGACTGCCCGGCGCGGTAGCCGGGGTCCACCCGTGCGTCGCCGCCGCCCCGGCCTTCGGCCCTGCTGGGCCAGCCCGCCGTCAGTCCGTAGATGACCAGGACGTCGACGGCGATCGCCACCAGCGACCAGAGCGGGAAGGCGAGCAGGAATCCCAGCTGCGCCACCGCGTTGACCGCCGCCAGGACCACTGCCAGGCTCCGCGCCCACATGTGCCCGGAGAACAGTGCCAGCCCGGCGGCCACCAGGACGGCGCCCCAGACGGTCAACAGCAGCCCCCAGCCGGAGAAGTCGAGGACGAGCATCTCGCCCGACTCCACCGCGTAGTACGCGGGGCGGGTCATGGCCACGATGCCCTGGACCAGGTTGACCGCTCCGATCACCAGCAGCAGCACGGCCCCGAAGACCATCCATCCGTTCGTGCGCGACGCTTCCATGCTCGGCCTCCTCGGTACGGGACTCCCCGCCCGCCTCGGCGGGGCGGTCTGGGGGATCTCTGACCTTCCTACGGGGGCGTGATGCCCGGCGGGCGTCCCGCGACGTCCAGCGCCCGGCAAAGAACGCACACCGTCCGGCAAACCGCCCGGCCGACCCCGGGCCGGGCGGTGGTCAGACCAGGGAGACGAGCTCCCGGTGGTCGTCGTTCCACAGGTCTTCGTCGGCGTCCGGAAGCAGCAGGACGCGCTCGGGCCGGAGGGCGTCGATCGCGCCCTCATCGTGCGTGACCATCACGATCGCCCCCGGATACCGGCCGACCGCGGACAGCACCTCGCCGCGCGATGCCGGGTCCAGGTTGTTGGTCGGCTCGTCCAGCAGCAGCACGTTGGCACCCGAATGCACCAGCCCGGCCAGCGCCAGGCGGGTCTTCTCCCCTCCCGAGAGCACCGGCACCGGTTTGTCCGCATCGTCGCCGGTGAAGAGGAAGCCGCCGAGGACGCGCCGTGCCTCCCCCTCCGCCAGGTGGGGCGCGGCCGCCGTCAGCGCGGCCAGCACGGTGTGCTCAGGGTCCAGGGTGTCGTGCTCCTGGGCGAAGTACCCGATGCGCAGTCCGTGGCCGTGCACGACGCGTCCCTCGTCCGGGGCGTCGCGCCCGGCCATAAGGCGCAGCAGCGTCGTCTTTCCCGCGCCGTTATAGCCGAGGACGACCATCCGCGTTCCCCGGTCGACGGCGAGGTCGACCCCTTTGAGGACCTGGTGCCCGTCGTAGGCCTTGGCAAGACCGACCGCCCCCAGCGGCACCCGGCCGCACGGCTCGGGCTCGGGCAGGCGGATGCGGGCCGTCTTCTCCGCGCTGCGCACCGGCTCGGTCTCGGCCAGCATCCGGTCGGCCCGGCGCGCCATGTTCCGGGCCGCGACCGCCGTCGCCGAGCGGGCCTTCATCCTGTCGGCCTGGGCGTGCAGGGAGGCGGCCTTGCGCTCGGCCCCCGCGCGCTCGCGGGCGCGGCGCCGCTCCTCGGCCGCGCGCTGGTCCTGGTATCCCTGCCAGCCCACGTTGTACACGTCGATCGCGGAGCGTCGCGCGTCCAGGTGGAAGACGCGGTTGGCGACGTCGGCCAGCAGCCCGGTGTCGTGGGTGATGAGCACGAGGCCGCCCTGGTGCGCGCGCAGGAAGGCCCGCAGCCAGGAGACCGCGCCGGTGTCCAGGTGGTTGGTGGGCTCGTCCAGCAGCAGTGTGCCGCCGGCTCCGCCGAAGAGGATGCGCGCCAGCTCGACGCGCCGCCTCTGGCCGCCTGAGAGCTCGCCGACCGGCCGGTGCATGAGCCGGTCCTCCAGTCCCAGGCCAGCGGCGACGCGCGCCGCCTCCGCCTCGGCCGTATGGCCGCCGGCGGCCTGGAACGCGGCCTCCGCGCGGGCGTAGGCGCGCATCGCCCGCTCCAGGGCCGCCGGATCCGCGGCCGCGGCCATCGCCGCCTCGGCGTCCCGCAGCGCCGCCGAGGCGGTGTCCAGGCCGCGGGCCGACAGGATCCGCCCGGTCACGGTGGCCGCCTGGTCGGCGGCGCGGGGGTCCTGCGGGAGGAAGCCGACCGGGCCGTGACGGACGATCTCGCCGGCTGCGGGGGCGGACGCCCCGGCCATGGCGGTCATCAGGGTCGTCTTGCCCGCACCGTTGCGGCCGACCAGGCCGACGCGGTCGCCGGGCGAGACGGTGAGGGAGATGTCGGTCAGAAGCGCGCGGGCGCCCGCGCGCAGCTCGACACCGCTGAGGGTGATCATGGGATCTACGCTCCGAATTCACAGAAGGACACACTTCAGGCGGGGAAGCGGGGCCTTCGCTAAGAGATTCGGGGTGTAGACATGGCACCGACGATACCGGGTGCCCGAGTCGGGGGGTCAAAAGGTTTTCCGCCGCCGTGAGCGCCGCGGACGCGACCCGGGGCCGGACGGGGGCCCGGCATGAGAAAAGCGGGCGGCCGTCCCCGCTCGACGACCGCCCGCGGTCCCGACCGCGAGGGCCGGAACTGGTGTAACCGTATCGGCTCGCCCCTGCTCGTCAGGCCGCTGCGGGCGCCCGAGGCCACCTTCGGCCGACCTGGGGAAACACGTCAACCATTCGGGGCCCTCACGCGTCCCGGTCCGAATGCCCTCCCGTTTGCGGCCGGTCCGTCCGTCGACTGTGTACTGGATCCGAAATCAGGTCGGCCTGTCGGCGGCGACGGGGACGCGGGGGCGCCGCACGCTTCGACTGCACAGGCTTCCGCGGCGCATGAGACGTGCGGCAGCCGGGAGGGGCGGACTGCCGCACACTTCATTGTGGCGCGCACTCCCGCGCGTTCTCACGGAAATCACGAGTTCGAGACGCGTGCTCCAGGACGGGCCGCAGTGGCCCCGGAGGCGCCTGCGGCATCGTGCCCCCGCACGGGGCCGGACACGGGAAAGGGGGCGCGCCGGACGGAGCGCGCCCCCGGGGGTCCCTTCCTCGGACGGGGAGGGGGTGAGGGGTCAGGCCGCGCCGACGTTGATGTCGACGCAGGCGTAGAAGGCGTTGGGGGTGTCGGCGACGTTCCACACCGCCAGAACCTTCTGCTGGCCGCTGTAGCCGCTCAGGTCCACGTTGTGGCTCACGGTCGAGGGGGGCTGCTCTCCCCCGCCGTCGAAGACCCCGACCCGCTCCCCGTCGATGAAGTACTCCCAGTCGGCGGTGGCGTGCCGGGCGGTGAAGGTCCAGGTGAAGTCGAGGCTGGTGCCGACCGGCGTGACGCGCCAGCCCTTGGAGTCGTCGTCGAGTTCGGCGAAGGCCTCGTTGCCCCCGCTGCAGCTGGACAGCCCCTTGGGGCCCTCGACGCTCTGCGGCTCCCACTTGATCGGCCCGCATTCCACGCTGCCGTCGGCGCACTGCGCCTGGCGGCTGTCGGGCGAGGAGACGTATCCGTGTGCGTAGGCGCTGCTGGTGGGCAGGAGGGCGAGGGCGAGAGGGGCGGCGGCGAGGACGGTGGCCGCCTGGACGAGCTTCCTTCGCGGTTTCATCGCGTGCCCTTTCGTGCGGGTCGCGTCCCCCTCGGACCGTGTGGGCGGTCCGGCCTGCCGGGAGGATCGCCGGTAGCGGGGATCGGGGCGGCGGGCGGCCCCGCCGGAGGGCACCGCCCCGAGGGGCGGGCGCCGACCGACTCTGGTGAACCTAAGAAGTCGCCCCCGAAAATGATAGGAATCTTTTCAATTTTTGTGCGGTGCACAACCGGCGCCCCGACCGGGCACGGCGGGCCGTTCTACCCGCACGGACCGGGCGGCACTCCCCCACACCCGGCCGCCATTCCTGCGCCCCGGCGGAACCGTGCTAGTCTCGCTCATTCGCGGCGCCCCGGACCTGCCCCTGCAGGGCCGTGCCGGACAACGGGCCCGGCTCGGAGCGCTTCCGGTCCCCGGCTCGATCGTTCATCATTCGCACGGTCTCGAACTGCCAGGGAGTGCACGCGGTGCGCGTCTACTGTGCGGTGTTCGCCCTCGGGCTGCGCCGCTATTCGACCTATCGCGCGGCGACGGCCGCCGGAATCCTCACCAACACCGTCTTCGGCATCATCAATGCCGCCGTGCTCCTGGCGCTCTTCGAGGTGCGCCCCGAGATCAACGGCTACGACGCCCGGGACGCCGTCACCCACGTCTTCGTCGCCCAGGCGCTGATCGGCCCGGTCTCCATCATGGGTCCCCCGCTGGAGCTGGCCGAGCGCATCCGCACCGGCGACATCGCGGTGGACCTGATGCGCCCCGCGCCGCCGCTCGCCTGGTGGCTCTCGCACGACCTGGGCCGGGTCGCCTTCAGCATCGCGGCCCGCAGCGCCCCCACCTTCGCCGCCGGGGCGCTGGTGTTCCCCCTCGCCCTGCCGGACGACCCGGTGCGCTGGGCGTCGGCGGCCGCGGCCCTCCTGCTGGCCTCCCTGGTCGGGTTCGCCCTGCGCTACCTCTACGCCCTGACCGGGTTCTGGCTCCTGGACACCCGCGGCGTGACCGCGGTCGGCAACCTCATCGGCCCGGCGTGCTCGGGCATGCTGCTCCCGCTGGTGCTCTTCCCCGACGCGGTGGCCGAGACGCTGCGCGTGCTCCCGTGGGCCGCCCTGGTGCAGATCCCCGTCGAGGTGTTCCTCGGCAAGGACTCCCTTCCCGGAGGCGGGCCCGCCGGGGGCCTGGCCCTCCAGGCCGCCTGGCTCGCCGCCCTGCTCGGGCTCGCTTCGCTGCTCACCGTCCGCGCCTCCCGAAAGGTGGTGGTCCAGGGTGGCTAGACCGCCCGCGCCCGTTCCGGTCTACCCCCTCCTGGCGTGGACCTGGTGCCGCGCCGTCGCCCAGTACCCCCTCTCGCTCGCGTTCCTCGCCCTGGCCCAGGCCTTCGCGGCCCTGGCCGAGCTGACGGCGATCGTGGTCGTGTTCGGCCACGCCGGAGTCCTGGCCGGCTTCACCGTGCACGAGGCGCTGCTCGTCTACGCCCTGGCCACCGCCGCGTTCAGCACCGCCGACCTGCTCATGGGGTCGGTGGAGCGCCTCGGCGAGCACATCCGCACCGGTTCGCTCGACACGATGCTGGTGCGCCCGGTCCCGCCGCTCGTCCAGATCGCCGCGGACCGCTTCTCGCCCCAGCGGCTGGGCAGGATCCTGCCCGCCGCCGCCGTCCTGGTCCACGCGCTCGCCGGGCTCGACGCGCCCTGGACCGCCGGCCGGGCCCTGTTCCTGCCCGTGCTGCTCGCCAGCGCGGTGGCCGTGTGCTGCGCGGTCTGGGTCATCGGCGCCTGCCTGCAGTTCTTCGCCACCGATGCCCGGGAGGCCGCCAACTCCATCACCTACGGCGGGCAGGCCCTCACCGAGTACCCGCTGGCCGTCTACGGCCGCGGCGTCGTCCGCGCCGCCACCTTCGCCGTGCCGCTGGCCTTCGTCAGCTGGCAGCCCGCGCTGTTCCTCCTCGACCGCCCCGACCCCACCGGCCTGCCGGACTGGCTGCGCTTCACCCCTCCGGCCGTCGCCGCCGGGATGTGCGCCCTGGCCGCCCTGGTCTGGCGCACGGGGCTGCGGCACTACCGATCCACCGGGAGCTGACCATGTCCTCGATGCCCGCCGAACCGCCCGCCCCCGTGATCGACGCGCACGGCCTGGGCCGCTCCTTCACCGTCTCCGAGGGGCCGCTGCTGCGCCGGCGGCGCCGCACGGTCGACGCCGTCGACGGGGTGACCTTCCAGGTGCGCCCCGGCGAGGTCGTGGGCTACCTGGGGCCCAACGGCGCCGGGAAGAGCACCACGATGAAGATGCTCATCGGCCTGCTGGCCCCGGGCCGCGGCCGCCTGCGCGTGCTGGGCCTGGAGCCGGCCCGCTTCCGGACCCGCCTGGCGGCCCGCATCGGCATCGTGTTCGGGCAGCGCACCACCCTGTGGTGGGACCTGCCCCTGCGGGACAGCCTGGCACTGACGCGGCACCTCTACCGCGTCCCGGCCCGCGACCACGCCCGGCGCCTGGACGAGCTGAGCGAACTGCTCGAACTCGGCCCCTTCATGCACACCCCCGTGCGCCAGCTGAGCCTGGGCCAGCGGATGCGCGGGGACCTCACCGCCGCACTGCTGCACGCCCCCGAACTCCTGGTGCTGGACGAGCCCACCATCGGGCTGGACGTGGTGAGCAAGGCCGCGATCCGCTCCTTCCTGTCCCGCCTGAACGCCGAGCACGGCACCACGATCCTGCTGACCACCCACGACCTGGGCGACGTCGAGCGGCTGTGCCGCCGCGTGATGGTGATCGACCACGGCCGGCTCGCCTACGACGGGGACCTGGCGGGCCTGCGGGACCGCGCCCCGCGGCCGCGCGCCCTCGTCGTCGACCTCGCCGAGCCGGGGCCGCCGATCCGGGTGCCGGGGGCGCGCTTCGTCCGCCGCCAGGGGCCCCGCCAGTGGCTGGAGCTGGACGGGAACCCGGCGGAGGTGATCGCGGAGGTGACCCGGGAGCACCGCGTGGCGGACCTGACCGTGAAGGAGCCGGACATCGAGGAGGTGGTGGCACGGCTCTACACGGGCGACGCCGAATCCGTGCCGGCCGAGGGGGCCGGCGGATGCCGGCGCGGGCGGCTTCAGCCGTAGAGCGCCAGCACCGCCACCACGGCCGCGGTGTTCCACAGACCGTGGCTGACCATGGAGGCGGTCAGGCGGCCCGTGGCCAAGAAGAGTCCGGCATAGACGAGCCCGGCCACGGTGATGGAGACGGCGTCGGGCCCGTTGGCGGGAAGGTGCAGCAGTCCGAACAGCAGGACCGAGACGACCGCGGCCACGGCCACCGCCCGGCGGCGCCGGCGGAACGCCTCGGGGAGCGCCCCGATCAGGAACCCGCGGAAGTAGACCTCCTCGGCGATGCCGCCTCCGACCACGCCGAGCAGGAGCGTGGCGGCCAGAGCGGCCCCGCCGGCGGCGGCGTTGTCCAGGACTTCGCGCACCCCGGTGTTGTCGGCTCCCCCCGCCATAGGGACGAGAAGGCCGAACTCCAGCGCCAGCCGCGGCAGGACGACCGCGGCGCCGAGCGCGGCGTCGCGCACCCAGTGCTGCGTGCTCAGCCCGAGGTGGGACCACCCCAGTCGGCGGCTGCGCAGCCACCACCCCACGACGGCCCCCACCAGGAGCAGCTCGACCAGGGCCACCGCGACCAGGACCCCGGGCCCCTGCCCGGTGAGCACGCCCGCCGCCAGCGGAGGCGCCACCAGGGCGACCAGGGCACCGCCGAAGAACACCAGGACCGCCCGTACAGGCGCAGGGCGGCGCTCCGGCCCCCCGCCGTCCGGCGGCGCCGCGGACGGGGACTCCTCGGACCGTGCCGGTTCGCTCGCCATGAACGTGGACGCTAGCACCCCTGGGCCCCGGGAGCGACGGCCGGTAGGTGATGTTCCGGGAGGGGCGGGTAATGGGCGTATGATCCCGTCCGTCCCCCACCCCCGAGGAGTCCGCACGATGCCCGAGCCCGCCCCCGGTTCGCCCTCGTCCCCCGAGGACCCGAAGCCGACCGACGGTTCCGGATCTCTGCCCGCCCCGCGGCTCGACCGGCGCGTCCTGATCGGAGGCGGCGTCGCCGTGGGCCTGGTGGCGGCCGTGGCCCTGGGCGTCTATGCGACCCCTCCCGCCGCCTACGAGGGGATCGGTGACTGCGAGGAGCTGTTCGCCGAGGGGTTCGCCGACGCCGTCGCCCACACATCCCTGGAAGGCGTGGAGATCGAGGAGGTGGAGCCGATGCGGATGCGCCCGCCGCTCGCGGAGGACGGCACGGGCCCCGAGTACTCGGCCTGCGGCGGATCGGTCGGCGAGGCCGACCTGATCGTGGACTTCACCCTCTACTCGCCCGACACGGCGGCCTCGAACTACGAGCCCTTGCAGGAGGGCCTCGCCGCCATCCGGGAGAGCGCGGAGGAAGGACCCAAGGACGGCAGCGAGCAGCTCGCGGTCAAGGACATCGAGGTGGGCGACGAAGGGTTGGCCACCTTGGACAAGATCGGCGAGGAGGCCTCGATCGCGGACCCGACCGGCGACGAGAGCCTTCTCCACACGGCTTTCTTCCGCATGAGCAATGTCTCCGTGACGGTGCGGTACCTGACGGAGGACACCACCCTTCCCGATGAGGACCTGATCCTCGTCACCAGGATCTCCGAGGCCCTCGAGGAGTCGATCGACGCCACTGCCGAGTAGGGTCGCGGGCCTCCGTGACGTCCTGCGCGCTGCGGTGAGGGTCAGTCGTCTTCAGGGCCGTAGGCGATCAGGCGGAGGGACGCGGCCGTCCCGGAGAAGCCCTCGTCTCCGAGCCGGGCGCGCAGCTCGGTGGTGAAGCGGGCCATCTCCGGGCGGGCGGCGCGCAGGGCCTCCTCCCCCGCCTCGGTGAGCTCCAGCACCACCGCCCTGTGCTCGTCGGGGTGCGCCCCCTTGACGAGGAGCCCGGCCCCGGCCAGGCGCCGGACCAGCGCCGTGACGGCGGACTCGCGCAAGCCGAGCACCTCGGCGAGCCGCCGCTGGGTGGCGCCCGGCTCGGCGCGGACCGCGAACAGGGCGCCGAGCTGCGCCGCGGTGACCCCGGCGGCCTCCAGGAGCCGGCGGTCGGCGTCGGTGCGCAGGCGGTGGGCGGCCCGCTGCAGCAGGAAGTACAGGCGCTCGTCGGCTTCGGGCATGGACCGATCTTGACAGAGGACCCCGCCCGGCGCGATCCTCACTTCACTAGTGAAATGAGGTGCCGTGGACACGCCCGACGACGCTCGCGATGACGCCCTCGACCTCGATCTGGCCCGCAAGGTCCTGCAGGCCCAGCCCTTCAGCGCCCTGGTGGGCGCCCGCCTGACCGCCTTCGGCGACGGCCGCGCCGTGCTGGAGGTGGACGTCCGTGACGAGCTGCGCCAGCAGTACGGCGTCCTGCACGGCGGCGTGCTGGGGTACGCCGCCGACAATGCGATCACCTTCGCGGCGGGGACCGCCGCCGGAGCGGACCTGATCACCGCCGGGTACTCGATCGACTACCTCAGGCCCGCCGACGGCGTCCTGCTGCGCGCGGACGCGCGGGTGGTCCGGGCCGGCCGCACCCGGGTGGTGTGCCGGTGCGACCTGACCACCGTGGACGCCGAGGGCGCGGAGAGGCCGTGCGCCGTGGCCCAGGGCAGCGTCTCGGTCGGTGCCGCCCGTACCCGCTGACGCTCGCCCCGGATCCCCCGGGCCGGCTCAGCGGGCCAGGAGCTCCCGCAGCTCGGCGGTCACCCGCTCCGGGTCGGCCTCGGCCATGAAGTGGCCCGCCGCCACCGTGCGGTGGACCAGGTCGTCGGCCCACCCCTTCCAGATCCCCTCGGCGTCGAACCCCAGCGCCGCGCCCCAGTCCTGCTGCAGGACGGCGACCGGCATGGTCAGCCTCCGGCCCGCGTCCCGGTCGGCCTGGTCGTGCTCGGCGTCGATCCCGGCCGAGGCCCGGTAGTCCGCGACGATCGACGGCACCGCGTTCCTCGACGCCTCGAGGTAGGCCGCGCGCACATCGCCGGGGATCGTCTCCGGGTCGGCGCCCCAGGCGTCGAGGAAGAAGGAGAAGAACGCGTCCGGTTCGGCGGCGATCATCCGCTCGGGCAGACCGGGCGGCTGGGCCATCAGGTAGAGGTGGAACCCGACCGCCGCACTCCGGCCGTGCATCACGTCCCACATGTCCAGGGTCGGCAGCACGTCCAGGCTGGCCAGGTGGGTGACGCGGTCCGGGTGGTCCAACCCCGTACGGACGGCGGCCAGCGCCCCGCGGTCGTGCCCCGCCAGGGCGAACCGCTCGTGCCCCAGGGCGCGGGCCAGCGCCACGGTGTCGGCGCCCATGGTGCGCTTGGAGTAGGCCTCACCGTCCTCGGCGGGCTTGTCGCTGGCACCGTACCCCCGCAGGTCGGGGACGATGACGGTGTGGTCGGCCGCCAGGTCGGCGGCCACGTGCCGCCACATCAGGTGGGTCTGCGGGAACCCGTGCAGCAGCACGATCGGGCTGCCCGAGCCGCCGACGGCCGCGTTCAGCTCGACGCCGTCGGCGACGGGCACCCTCTGGTAGTCGAATCCGGGAATGGTCGGCGCCATGGTGCTCTCCTCGATCGTGGCCGGCCGGTCTCTCCGTCCGGCTTCGTCCCGAGCGTGCCGCGCGCCGATGAGCATCCGATGAGCGCATACCGTTGGACCGGCGTGCGATCAGAGAAGGCGGGCATGGAGCGGGTCGGGTTCGGTGTGCTGGGGCCGGTCGCGGCCGAGCGGGACGGTGCGGCGGTCCCCCTCAAGGGGCCGCGGCACCGGGCCGTGCTGGCGGTGCTGCTCATCGCCCGCGGACGGGTCGTCCCCGTCGACCGCTTGGTGGACGACCTCTGGGAGGACCCTCCCGACGGGGCGGTCGGCGCCGTACGCACCTTCGTGGCCGCGCTCCGGCGCGCTCTGGAGCCGGACCGCCCGCCGCGCACCCCGCCCCGGCTGCTCGTGACCGACGGCCCGGGGTACGCGCTGCGCACCGCCCCTGGAACCGTGGACGCCCGGCGGTTCGAAGACGCCCTGCACGGGGGCGCCGGCCAGCCGCCCAAGCGCGCGCTGGAGCTGCTCGACGGCGCCCTCGGGCTGTGGCGCGGCCCCGCCTACGCCGACTTCGCGGACGAGCACTGGGCGCGGGCCGAGCGCTCGCGCCTGACCGAGCTGCGCCTGCGTGCCGTGGAGCAGCGCGCCGAGGCGCTCCTGGCCCTGGGGGACGCGGCGGCGGCCGTCCCGGAGCTGGACGCCCAGGCCGCCGAGCACCCCTGGCGGGAGGAGGCCTGGCGGCTGCTGGCGCTCGCGCTGTACCGCTGCGGGCGCCAGGCCGACGCGCTGGCGGTGCTGCGGCGCGCCCGGACGAGGCTCGCCGACGCCCTGGGGGTGGACCCGGGTCCGCGCCTGCGGCGGCTGGAGGCCGACGTCCTGGCCCAGGACCCGTCGTTGGAGCGGCCCGGCGCGTCGGCGTCGGCCGCCGAGGTGTGGGCGCGCACCGCCGCGGCCTACGACCGCGCGGTCGCCGCCGGCTCCCGGGCGCGGCTGGAGTCCTCGGTGGGCCTGCTGCGCAGCCTGGCGGTGACCGGCGGCGGGGGCCTGGAGTCGGCCCGGGAGAACCGGCTGGCGACCGTGCGCGCGGCCGAGGAGGCGGCCGACCCCGAGCTGGCCGCGCGGGTGATCGGCGGCTACGACGTGCCCGCGATCTGGCCGCGCAGCGACGACCCCGCGCAGGCGCGGGAGGTCGCCGCCGCCGCGGAGCGCACCCTGGCGGCCCTCCCCGAGGACCGGGAGCACGCCCCCGCGCGCTGCCGTCTGCTGGCCACGCTCGGGATGGAGATGCGCGGCACCCGGTCGCCGCGCGGTCCTCAGGCCGCGCGCGAGGCCGAGGCCATCGCGCGCGGGTTGGACGACCCGGCCCTGCTGGCGTTCGCCCTCAATGCCGTGTTCATGCAGTCGTGCACGCGCGCGGGGCTGGCCGGGCGCCGGGACGCCGTCGGCGGGGAGGTGGCCGCGCTCGGCGCCCGGCACGCCATGCCGACGTACGAGGTGCTGGGCCGCATGGTCCGGATGCAGGCGCGCGCGGCACTGGGCGACCTGCGCGGAGCCGATGGGCACGCGGCCGCCGTCGACCGCCTGTCCGAGCAGAACGAGCTTCCGCTGGCCCCGGTGTTCACCCAGTGGTACCGCGCCCTGAGGACGGCGGTGTCCGGAACGGTCGCCGCTGCCGAAGAGGCCTACCGCGCGGCCGCCGCGCGTTTGGACGGCGCGGGGATGCCGGGGGTGGAGCAGGGCCTGCTGCCGTTGGCGCTGCTGTGCCTGGACCTGGCGGAGGAGCGGGCGGTCTCTCCCGCTGTGGCCCGCGCCCCCGCGGAGGCCGACTGGGGCCCCTACCGGCCCTGGGTCGAGCCGCTCCTGCTGCTGCACGCGGGGGCGGCCGGGCAGGCGCGTTCCGCGGTGCGCGCGCTGCCCGAGCCACCGGCGGACCTGGTGTACGAGGCGCTGTGCTGTCTGGAGGCCGCGGCGTCACTGGAGCTCGGCGAGCGCGAAAGTCTGGAGCGCGTCCGCGACCGCCTCCTGCCGGCCGCGGGCGAGATCGCCGGTGCGGGGAGCGGGATGCTCACCGTGGGGCCGGTCCAGGGCTGGATCGACGCCATCGGTTCGGCGCTGGTGACCGACGACCGAACCGACGACTGATTCAGAGCACGCGCCTCGTGGACCGCGAGCGGTGGCGCAGCCGGGTGACGATCACCGGCAGCACGGTCGCGAAGGCCAGAGCGATCACCGCCGGGAAGAACCATGCAGAAGACCCGACCTGTCCGGGGAACCAGACGCCTGCGCAGATCAGGGTGAAGAGCAGGGCGATGACCCATCCCATGGCGAGGACCGCCTTGGCCCCGGCCACCGCCTCGGCGCGGTCGGTGGGGACGGTGCGCAGCACAAGCGCGGCGGCCCCGGCCAGCAGCAGAAGTACGAGCGCGCCGATGAACACGGGGGCGCCCGCTGTGAGCGGACTGGTCGCCGCCGTTTCGGTGATCGTGCCCGGCCCCGAGAAGTGGAGCGGGATCTCCTCAGGCAGCCGCGGGTAGACCGGCACGGCCGCGAACGCCTGCCCGAGCAGGATCACGATGCCGGGAACCAGATAGGCCTTCGGGTAAGGCGGGGGCGAATAGCCCGCCACAGCGGTCTCTCCCACCATGCGTCTCCCCCCTGCGTTCGGCCGCGCACCGTTTCTACAGGAGCGCCCGCCCGACTGGAACCTCACCCTCTCATGGCGCTCGTGGGCCCCGTCGCCCGTGCCCCGCACTTGTGCCCGGCCCCGCCCTCTTGCGCAGAGTTGCACCAGCCTTTGCCGCGCATCGGTATGGCGCGGGCCGCATCCGGGAGACGCTGGTCGACGATGCCGCTCCGGGAGGGGGAGCATATGGAACGCGTCCCGACCACCGCACACCCGGCCCCGGGGAGGTGGCGGCGGTGACCCGACAGACCAGCCGCCCGCGCCTGCCGTCACAGGCGCGCCGCGAAGGGCGTGAGGAGACCCGCCCGCCCGAGGCCGGGCCGGGCGAGGTGGAGATCGCGCTCACCGTCAACGGCACCCGGCGCACCGTGCGCGCGGAGCCGCGGGTGAGCCTGCTGGACGCGCTGCGCGAGCGCCTGGGCGTCACCGGGCCGAAGAAGGGCTGCGACCAGGGCGCCTGCGGCGCCTGCACCGTCCTGGTCGAGGGCCGCCGGGTGCTGGGCTGCCTGACGCTGGCCATCACCTGCGAAGGGCGCCCGGTCACCACCGTCGAGGGGCTGGCCGACGGCGACCGGCTGCACCCGGTCCAGGAGGCCTTCATCGCCAACGACGCCTTCCAGTGCGGCTACTGCACGCCCGGCCAGCTCATGTCGGCGGTCGCCCTGCTGGAGGAGGGCCGCGCCGGGGACGACGCCGAGATCGCCGAGTGGATGAGCGGCAACATCTGCCGCTGCGCCGCCTACCCCAACATCCGGGCCGCGGTCCGCCAGGTGCGCGACGCCCGGGCGGACGGGGAAGGGGGCCGGTGATGCGCCCCTTCTCCTACACCCGGGTGTCCGACCCGGCCACCGCGGTCGAGGAGGTCGCCTCCGACCCCGACAGCGCGTTCCTGGCCGGGGGCACCACCGAGGTCGACCTCATCCGGATCGGCGTGGCCCGCCCGCGCCGCGTCGTCGACATCAACGCGCTGCCCATCTCCCGCATCGAGGAGGCGCCCGACGGGGGCGTGCGCCTGGGCGGACTGGCCCGGATGAGCGACGTGGCCGCGCACCCGGTGGTGCGCGAGCGCTACCCGGTGCTCACCCGGGCGCTGGAGTCGGGCGCCTCCCCGCAGCTGCGCAACATGGCCACCATGGGCGGGAACATGATGCAGCGGGTGCGCTGCTCCTACTTCCGCGACGGCGACGCGGCCTGCAACAAGCGCGCGCCGGGCAGCGGGTGCGCGGCGATCGGCGGGGTGAACCGGGGCCACGCGGTCCTGGGCACCAGCGAGCACTGCATCGCCGTCCACCCCTCCGACGCCGCGGTGGCGCTGACCGCGCTGGAGGCGGTGGTCCGCCTGCGCGGCCCGGACGGGGAGCGGTCGGTGCCGGTCGGCGACTTCTTCCTGCCGCCCGGCGACACGCCCGAGCGCGAGCACCCCGTCGAGCACGGCGAGCTGATCACCGCGATCGACGTACCGCCGGTGCCCGCAGCCCGTACCTCGGTCTACCTCAAGGTCCGCGACCGGGAGTCCTACGAGTTCGCGCTGGCCTCGGCCGCGGTGGTGCTGCGCGTGCAGGACGGGGCGGTCGCCGAGGCGCGCATCGGGCTGGGCGGCGTGGCCACCACGCCCTGGCGGGCCCACCGCGCCGAGGAGGCCCTGGCGGGCGCCCCGGCCGAGGGGGCCTCCTATGAGCTCGCCGCCGTCCGGGAGATGCGCGAGGCGGTGCCGCGGAGCATGAACGCCTACAAGATCGAGTTGGCCGAGCGCACGATGGTCCGGGCCCTGCGCACCGCGGCCGCGCGCGCCGAGGGGGTCGGATGAGCACCGTTCCGCACAGGGCGCGGGCCGCCCAGGTGGGCCGCCCGATGGACCGGGCCGACGGCCGCGCGAAGGTGACCGGGGCGGCGCGCTACTCGGCCGAGTACGCCCCGCCCGGGACCGTGTACGCGGTGCTGGTGGGCGCCCGGATCGCCGCGGGCGAGGTCACCGGGATCGACGCGCGGCGGGCGCTGCGCTCGGACGGGGTGCTCGCGGTGCTGAGCCACCTGAACCTGCCGCCGCTGGCCGCCGAGCCGCACCTGCTGCCCTCGCTGGCGGGCGCGGCCGCCTCCGGGCAGAGCTTCTTCCCGATGCGCGATGCCCGGGTGCACTACGCGGGGCAGCCGGTGGCCATGGTCGTCGCCGACACCCTGGAGCGCGCCGGGCACGCGGCGGAGCTGCTGGAGGTCTCCTACCGTGCCGAGCCCCACGTGACCGGCCTGGAGCAGGGCCGCGAGCACGCCTATGAGCCCGAGCGGATCTTCGCGGGGTTCCTGCCGGGCCGGATCGGGCGCGGCGACGTGGACCGGGGGCTGGCGGAGGCCGACACGGTGGTGGAGTCGGTGCACCGCCTGGCGGCCAACCACCACAACCCGATCGAGCCGGCGGCCGCCACCGCCCAGTGGCAGGACGGCCGCCTGACCGTCCACGACTCCACGCAGGGTCCCACCGCCACCCGGCTGACCGTCGCCGAGCTGCTGGGCCTGCCGCCCTCGCAGGTGCGGGTCCTCGCCCCGGCGGTCGGCGGCAGCTTCGGCTCCAAGGCGATGGTCTGGTCCCACCCGGTGCTGGCGGCGATGGCCGCCCGGCACGTGCGGGCGCCGGTCAAGCTGGCGGTCACGCGCGAGCAGATGTTCACCGCCTGCGGGCACCGCGAGGAGCAGGAGCACCGCTTCACCCTGGGGGCGCGCCGGGACGGCACGCTGACCGCGATGCGCCACCACAAGCTCTCGCCCACCTCGCCCTTCGACGACTGGACCGAGCCGTCGCTGGAGATGCCGACGCGGATGTACGCCTGCCCCAACCACGAGGGCGTGTACCGGCTGTTCCGGGCGAACACCATGACGCCGGCGTTCATGCGGGCCCCCGGGGAGGCCTCGGGGATGTTCGTCCTGGAGACCGCCATGGACGAGCTGGCCGGTGAGCTGGGGATGGACCCGGTGGAGCTGCGGCTGCGCAACCACTGCGACGACGACCCGTCGACCGGCCTGCCGTGGTCGAGCAAGGGGCTGCGCGAGTGCTACGCCCGCGGGGCCGAGATGTTCGGCTGGCACGACCGCGACCCGGTGCCGGGCACCCGCACCGACGGGCACTGGCTGGTGGGCACGGGCATGGCCTCGGCCGTGTACCCGGTGTACCAGGCGATGGGCCCGCAGCGGGCCCGGGTGCGGCTCTACGCCGACGGCCGGGCCACGGCCGAGACGGCGTGCTCGGACTTCGGCACCGGGGTGGGGGCGGTGATGCGGCAGGTGGCCGGGGCGGCCCTGGGCATCGGCGCCGAGCAGGTGGAGGCCCGGTACGGCGACACCGAACTGCCGACGACGGTGGCGGCGGTGGGCTCGGCGGGCACGGGGGCGATCGCCTCGGCGGTGCACACGGCCGCGTCCGCGCTGCGCGAGCAGATGGTGGCGCGCGCGGTCGCCGACCCGGCCTCCCCGCTGTACGGGACCGACCCGGGGCGGGTGGAGGCCGCCGGCGGCCGGATGTTCCCCCAGGGCGGCAGCGGGGGCGGCGAGGCCTACACCGACGTGCTGCGGCGGCACATGATGTCCGACGCCGAGGCGCTGGGGTCGTGGGACCCGCCCGGGGCGGACGGCGGGTACGCGGCGGCGACGTTCGGGGCGCAGTTCGCGGAGGTCGGCGTCGACCCGGACCTGGGGCTGGTGCGGGTCCGGCGGATGCTGGGGGTGTTCGCGCCGGGCCGGGTGCTCAACGCCAAGACGGCGCGCAGCCAGCTGATGGGCGGCATGCTGTGGGGCGTGGGGCACGCGCTGCTGGAGGCGACCCGGATGGACCCCGGGTCCGGGCGCTGGGCGAACGCGAGCATGGGGGACTACCTGCTGCCGGTCAACGCGGACGCCCCTGAGGTGCGGGTGGAGTTCGCGGAGGTCGAGGACGCGGTGGTCAACCCGCTGGGCGCCAAGGGCGTGGGCGAGGTGGGCGTGGTGGGCGCCTCGGCCGCCATCGCCAACGCGGTCCACCACGCCACCGGCCGCCGCTTCCGCGACCTGCCCATCACGATCGAGGCCGTCCTGGGACGCGGTCAGGGCGCCTCCGCCTGACCGCCGTCCCCGGGGCCGCTCCGGCCTCAGGGGACCAGGACGCCGCGGAACCGTGCGGTGCCCATGGACCCGTAGGCCTGTTCGGCCTCCTCCAGCTTGTAGGTCTCGACCATGGGGCGGATCCCTGTCAGGACCGCGAACTCCATGGCCTCCTCACTGTCCTTCGCGTGGCCGCTGTAGCAGCCCTGGACGCTCCTTCGTCCCGTGACGAGCAGCAGGCTGGAGACCGGGATCGGGTCGTGCGGGGTGCCCGCGACCAGCAGGGTCCCGTTGCCCTGGAGCCCCTGGGCGATGTCGGCCTGGGCGGCGGCGTCGCCCGCGGTGGCGAGCACCGCCCGCGCGCCTCCGGCCGCGGCCAGGGCCGCGCCCGCCCCGCGCCCCCCGGCGTCGGAGGCGTCGATGTAGTCGTCGGCCCCCAGCGCGCGGGCGGCCTCCTCCTTCTCACGGCCCCGGCTGACCGCCACCACCCGGAACCCCATCCTGTCGGCGTACTGGATCGCCAGGTGGCCCAGCCCTCCCACGCCCTGGACGGCGACGGTGTCGCCGGGGCGGGCACCGCTCTTGCGCAGGGCGTTGAACACGGTCACCCCGGCGCACATGAGCGGTGCGGCCTCCTCGAACCCCAGCGCTTCGGGGAGGCGGGCCAGGGCCGACTGCGGAACGACGGTGTACTCGGCGTACCCGCCGTCGAGGTCGGCGCCGACGATCAGGCGCTCGGCGCAGTTGGCGAAGTCGCCCGTACGGCAGGCGGCACAGGTGGAGCACTGCCCGCCGTGCCAGCCCACGCCGACCCGGTCCCCGGGGTTCCAGGCGGACACGCCCGGGCCGACGGCGTCGACGGTCCCGCCGATCTCGTGTCCGGGCACGCGGGGGTGGCGGGCGCCCATCAGGCCGTGGCGGGCGATGGCCTCCCCGGCGCAGACCCCGCAGGCGTGGACCCGCACACGGACCTGGCCGGCGCCGGGTTCGGGGACGGGCACGCGGGCGGGGACGAACGCCCCGCCCGCCTCGACGGCCTGGACGGCGCGCATGGTCATCGCGGTCATGGTGGATTCCCTCCGGTGTCGCGGCCGGGCAGGGGCGCTCCGCCCTCCCGGCTCGGTATCACCGATAACGGTAAGGCGATTTCAGTGATAGCGCAACATCGATACCGAACATCCGTTATCATCGATACGTGACGGAACGAAGCGACCCCCGGGACCGGATCATCGACGCCGCCGCACGGCTCCTGGAGGAGCAGGGGCCGGCCGCGGTCACCACCCGCTCGGTCAGCGCCGCCGCCGGGGTCCAGCCGCCGGCCATCTACCGCCGCTTCGGCGACATGAACGGGCTGCTGGACGCCGTGGCCGCCGAGGGCTTCGCCCGCTACCTGGCGCAGAAGGAGGCCCGGCCGCCCACCGGCGACCCGGTCGAGGACCTGCGCGCCGGGTGGGACCTGCACCAGGAGTTCGCCCTGGCCCACCCCGAGCACTACCTGCTGATGTACCGCTCCGACCATGCGCAGGCCGCGGGCGAGGCGGTCGCGCGGGCCGACGCGATCCTGCGCGGCCTCGTCCGGCGCATCGCCGAGGCCGGGCGGCTGTGCACGGGCGTGGACCGGGCACAGCAGATGGTGCAGTCCGCCGGACGCGGCGTCGCCCTCACCCTCATCGAACAGCCCCCCGGGGAGCGCGACCCCGAGCTGGCCCCGCGGATGCGCGAGGCGGTCCTGGCCTCGATCACGACCGACGCTCCGGATGCGGTAGGCGGGGCCGCACCGGGCCCTGCGGACGCGGAGGACGAGCGGAACGACAGGGCCGACCGTGAGCCCGCCCGCCGGGCCACCGCGCTGCGCGCGCTCCTCGACGACTCCCCCGCCCCGCTCAGCCCGGGCGAGCGCACGCTGCTGGAAGAGCTGCTCGACCGCATCGCCCGCGGTTCCCCCTCCTGAGAAGCACCGGGCCGGGCCGCCGTCGTCGGCCCGTACGGTGGGGGAACGCCGCCGGGGGCACGCCGGGGACCGGCGGTCGGCACGGAAGGAAGAGAAGAGGGGCGATGGGGGCGCTGGTCGACACCGTGGCGTGGGTCCTGCTGCGGGAAGGGCGGATCCTGGGGACGCGGTCGCACGGGAGGACCCTGTTCTACATGCCCGGCGGCAAGCGCGAACCCGGCGAGGAGGACCTGGACACCCTCGCCCGTGAGGCCAAGGAGGAGCTCGGCGTCGACATCCGCCCCGGCACCGCCGTGCACCTGGGCACCTACGAGGCGGAGGCCGACGGCCACGGCGCCGGGGCGATGGTGCGGATGGCGTGCTACCGGGCCGAGCACGACGGGGACCCCGCCCCTCAAGGGGAGATCGCACAGACCGCTTGGCTGGGCCTGGCCGACCGGCCCCGCGTCGCCCCGGTGAACCGGCTCCTGTTCGACCGGCTCCACGCCGACGGCCTCCTCGACTGAGCGGGAGGCGGTCCGCTACGGGCTCTCCGCCCCCTCCTGCTCTTCCTCGACCCGGCGGTTCCACTCCCGCTTGGAGGACTGCCAGCCGTCCTCGTTCATGCCCTGGCGCCAGTATCCCGAGATCGACAGTCGCTCCCTCGGCACCCCGCGCCCGTTGCGGAGCAGGCGGCGCAGCTCCTTGACGAAGCCCGCCTCACCGTGCACGAAGGCCTGCACCTCGCCCTCGGGGAAGTCCAGTTCGGACACGGCGCGGACGAGCGCCTCCCCCACCCGGCCCCCGCGGCGGTGCAGCCAGGTCAGCGACACGCCCGTGCCGGTGCGCACCTTCTGCTCCTCCTCGGGCCCGTCCACCTCGATGAAGACGTGCGCGGCCGCCCCCTCGGGCAGCCGCTCCAGGGAGGCGGCGATGGCCGGAAGGGCGCTCTCGTCCCCCGCCATCAGGTGCCAGTCGGCCTGCGGGTCCGGGGCGTAGCCGCCGCCGGGACCGGCGAAACCGCACCACGTCCCCCGGCTCGGCGCGGACGGCCCACGGCCCCGCGAGACCGGCGTCGCCGTGCACCACGAAGTCGACGTCCATCTCGCCCTGCACGGGGTCCCACCGGCGGACGGTGTAGGTGCGCATGGCGGGCCACAGCTCGCGCGGCATCTCGGCGCGGACGCGGTCCAGGTCGAAGGGCTCGGGGTAGTCCGCCCCCTCCTGGGGGAAGAGCAGTTTGACGTAGTGGTCGGTGAACCGGTCCGCCCCCAGGGCGGCCACCTCCGGGCCGCCGAGGACGACGCGGAGCATGTGCGGGGTCAGCCGCTCCTTGCGCACCACCGTCGCCGTGGTGACGCTCGGCGCCGTGCGCCCTGCGCGTCCTGTACCTCCTGTGCGTTCGGCCATGGGCCATTCCTTCCTGAGCACTGCTTCCTGCACACCGGGCGTCGGTCAGGAGCGCTGGAGGCCGGCGGGGATGGAACGCCCGTCCGGTCGGCAGCGGCGCGGATCTCCGAGCAGACCCTACATCCGACCGGTATGCCACCGCCTGTCCGGATTCTCGGCGGTCGCGCACGGTGGAGCGCCTCTCCTGTCGGCCGGCCGTCAAGACCGCGTATGGAACGCGGCCGCCTTCTGGACTCCCCCACGCCCGCCCTCTTAGATTTAATTGCGTCATGGCAATCGATGCACAGACGCACAGGTATCAGCGTGAGCGCCTCGAGGCCGTGTTCCGCTCCATGCAGCGCGACACGGTCCCCAGCCTCGTGCGGATCAACGAGGACGAGGACCTCTCGCTCATCGAGATGGCCCTGCTCCAGACGCTCGACCACGACCGCCCGCCTTTCCCCGGGGACCCCACCCTCACGGAACTTGCGGAGGTGCTCGGCCGCTCGACGTCGCGGACGAGCCGGCTGGTCGACCGTATGGTGCGGCGCGGTCTCGCCGAGAGGTACGAGGACGGCGCCGACCGCCGTGTCAGGCGGGTGCGCCTCGGCGCGGAGGGGCGCGCGCTCCTGGAGCGCATCGCCCGGGTCCGCATCGAGGCGCAGACCGCGCTGTGGGACCACATGACGGCGGAGGAGTTGGAGGCCGTGGTGAGCGCGATGGAGGTGCTGGCCGCGGCGGCGCACAGGATGAGGAGTGAACGCGATGCACGTGGTCGGCCTGAGTGAGATCGACTCCGGCATGATCGGTCTGGTCGGCGGCAAGGCCGCCGGCCTGGGCGAGATGATCGCGGCCGGCGAGCGCGTCCCGCCCGGCTTCTGCCTGACCACCAGGGCCCACCGGGCGGGCACGGTCCCCGAGGACGAGCTCGCGGCCGCCTACGCCGAACTGGGCGGCGGCCGCGTGGCGGTGCGCTCCAGCGCCACCGCCGAGGACCTCCCCGACGCCAGCTTCGCCGGGCAGCAGGACACGGTCCTGGGCGTCGAGGGCGTGGAGCAGCTGGTGGAGGCGGTGCGCCGGTGCTGGGAGTCCCTGGACTCCGAGCGCGCGGTGGCCTACCGCCGCGACAACGACATCGGCGGCGGCGACGTGCACATGGCGGTCGTCGTGCAGCGCATGGTGGAGGCCGAGACCGCCGGGGTGCTGTTCACCGCCGACCCGCTCAGCGGCAGCCGGTCGGTGATGGTCGCCGACGCCGTGCGCGGGCTGGGGACCGCGGTGGTCGACGGCAGCGGCGTGCCCGACCACTACGAGATGGGCCCCGACGGGACCGAGGGCCCCGAGGACGGCTGCCTGAGCGCCGCCCAGGTGGAGGAGCTGAGGGCCGCGGGCGAGCGCCTGCAGCGCCACTTCGGCTCCCCGCAGGACGCGGAGTGGGCCTACGACGCCGACGGCGTGCTGTGGCTGCTGCAGTCCCGGGCCGTCACCACCCTGTTCCCCCTCCCCGACGACGCGCACCTGCCCCGGCCGCGCGCCTACATGGAGGCGGGCAACATCCAGGGCCTGCTGCGCCCCGTCACGCCCATGGGCATGTCCATGATGGAGCTGATGGTGCGGGACTGGCTCGGCGACCTCATGAAGACCTCCGCCTCCGGCCGGCCGGTGCCCCTCATGACCGGCATCGGCAGCCGGCTGTACGTCGACGTGACCGACATGCTCCGCAGCAGGATGATGCGGCCGCGCATGCCGGACATGGCCGAGGTGTACGGGCCGCGCGCCAAGGCCGCGATCCGGTACCTGCTCAAGGACCCGCGCTTCGCGCCGGTCAAGGGCCAGCCGTTCCGGCTGCGGTCGATGCTCCGCCTGGGGCTGCGCTACGGCGGCCCCGCGACGGCGGGCATCCTCCACTCGCTGGCCAAGCCGCAGGCCGCACGGGCGAAGGTGGACCGGGCCGTCCGGACCCTGCGCACCGGGACCGCCCCTCCCCCGCCGGCGGGCGCGGCCGCGCCCGAGCGGCTGCGCTTCGTGGAGCGCGGCGTCAACGACGACGCGCTGTTCCGCGGGCTCATGGAGCTGATGTGGCCGCTGTTCACCGGCATCATCCTCACCGGTCTGCCCTCGGTGGTGCTGAAGGGGATCATCACCGACGAGGAGGCCGACACCGCCCTGGGCGGCATGCCGCACAACGTCACCACCCAGATGGACATGGCGCTGTGGCGGATGGCCGTCCGCGCGCGCGAGCACCGGGACCTGTTCCTGCAAACCCCGGCCGAGGAGCTGGCCGAGCGCTACCGGGCGGGGACGCTGCCCGACATCGGCCTGGAGAGCTTCCTCGACCTCTACGGGCACCGTGCCGCCGCCGAGGTGGACATCGGCATGCCGCGGTGGGCCGACGACCCGGCGCCGCTGTTCGGCACCATCGCCAACTACCTGCGGGTGGACGATCCCGACCAGGCGCCCGACCGGCGGTTCGCCCGCGCCGCGGAGCGCGCCGAGGCGGTCATCGCCGAGGTCGAGCGCCGGGTGCGCCGCCGGCACCGGGTGCGCGGTCGGCTGGGGGTGTTCCTGATGCGCCGCTCCCGCGAGCTGACCGGGCTCCGGGAGGTCGCCAAGTTCGCCTGGCTCATCCCCTTCCTGGAGTTCCGCCGCCAGCTGGTCCTGGTCGGCGGGGAGCTGGCCGGGCGCGGGCTGCTGGAGCGGGCCGAGGACGTCATGTTCCTCACGCTGCCCGAGCTCCGCACCGCCGTGGACGAGGGCGCCGACCTGCGCGTGACGGTCGCCGGGCGGCGGGCCTTCTACCGCCGCGAGCTGCGCCGGCCGGAGGTGCCCGCCGTGCTGCTGTCGGACGGCACGGACGTGGACGCGCTGCTGCCGGCGCCGCCCGTGGAGGAGGGGGCGATGGCCGGCAAGCCCGCGGCGGGCGGCCGGGCCACCGGTAGGGCCCGGGTGGTGCGCGACCCGGTGGGGGCGCACCTGGAGCCGGGCGAGATCCTGGTGGCCCCGACCACCGACCCCGGGTGGACGCCCCTGTTCATGACCGCGGCGGGCCTGGTGACCGAGACCGGCTCGCCGATCGCGCACGGCCCGACGGTGGCCCGCGAGTACGGGATCCCGGCGGTGATCTGCCTGCGCGAGGCCACCCGGAGGATCAGGGACGGTGACCTGATCACGGTCGACGGCTCGGCGGGGACGGTCACCCCGGTGGAATCCGGGGACGGCGCTGAAGGCGGCAGCGCCGGCACGCGGTCCGGACCGGCCGAAGGCGAGCACCACCGCGCCGAGCGGTGACGCCACGGAACCGGCCCCGGGAGGCGGGTGCCTCGATCGGCCGTGCGGACGGCCGTGCCGAGACGGCCCACCGCCCTTCTCGCCCCGGCCGGTCGGGGTCCGGCGCACATGAGCAGGGACGCGAATGCGTCAACGGCCGCAGTGGGCGCCCCTCGCCCCACGATGGGCCCGCTCCCGGTGCGGCGCCCGGCCTTGGGACCGCCCCGCGCCGCTTCGTCCGCCCAGGTCGGCACGGGCGCATCGCCGGGTGGCCGGGCCGCCGACGGCCCGGCGCACCCACACCTGGAACTCCTCCCCGAGTTCCGGCGGCAAGGCGCTCTCCCCCTTCTCCGCCTCCCTCCTCCACGGGGTTCCCTCGGCCGCACGCCATCTGTATATTCGGAAATCCGAACTGTTGGCCACCGGTGAAGGCGGCGACCATGGCAGCCACCACCCGGCCCTGCCCCCGGCCGGCCTTCCGCGAGCCGTCCGCCTCCGGATTCCTCTACGCCGGGAATTCGGTCGCCCCGCCGCGCCTCGCCCAAGGCCGACGGCATGGTGGCGCTGCCGCTGCTCTGCCGTCCCCTCTGAGCGGACCCGGACGCGCCCGGCCGCCTCAGGCCGCCCCTCGCCCGCCCCGACCGCAAGGAACCGCCATGCACCTCGCCGTCTTCGGCGCCACCGGAGGCACCGGCCGCCGGATCACCGACCAGGCACTGGAGGCCGGGCACACCGTGACCGCCGTCGTCCGCGACCCCGCCCGGCTCCCGCTGGAGCACCCCCGGCTCACCACCGCCACGATGACCGCGTTCACCGCCGAGGCCCTGGCCCCCGTGCTCGCCGGCGCCGACGCCGCCCTGTCCGGGCTGGCGGCCACCGTCCGCGGCGGATCCCCCGCCACCACCTGGGCCCGCTCCGCGCTCGGGGCGATGGAGCAGGTCGGCGAACGGCGGATCGTGGCCGTCAGCGCCGTGCCGGTGGGCCCGGCCGCCCCCGGCGACGCGCTCCACCACCGCCTGCTGCTGCGCCCGGCGCTCCGGCGCGTCTTCGCCGACGCCTACCGGGACCTGGCGGCCATGGAGGAGGTCCTGAGGGGCGGTACCGCCCCCTGGACGGTGGTCCGGCCGCCCCGGCTGACCGACGGCCCCAAGACCGCGCACTACCGCACCGCGGTCGGCACGAGCCCGCCCGCAGCGCTCACCCTCTCCCGGGCCGACACCGCCCACGCGGTCCTCGCCGCTCTGGAGTCCCCCGGGACAGAGCGCCAGGCCGTCGGGGTCGCATACTGAGGCGCGCGGCGTGAGGGCGCAGTAGTGTCGGACGCCATGGACGACGGTGACAGCGGCGGCGCCCTCGGCGCGGAGACCGCAGGCGGTGCGGAGGTGACGGGCGCCCGTGCGGACGGACTTCCGCCGCCTGAACTGATCGACCGCTACCTGCGCCACGTCCCGCTGCTCGAAGCCTGGTACCGGCGCGCCCCCCAGGAGATGCCCCCGGAGCTGGCCGAGGCGTTCCAGAGCAACAAGCTGACCGGGCGGCACGGCAGCGTGCTGGCGCAGCTCGTCCATGGCCGTGAACCGACCGTGGGCGAGCTGTCCGTGCGGCTCGGGGTGCGCCTGTCGACCGTCAGCGAGCTCGTCGGCGACCTCGCCTACGCGGGCCTGGTCACGCGCCGTAAGGACCCCGCCAACCGCAGGCGGGTGCTCGTGGCCCTGTCCGAGGAGTACCGCCCGCTCATGGAACGGTTCGCGGCCCTCCGCGCGGCCCCCCTGCTGCGGGTGCTCGAAAGGCTCTCCCCGCAGGAGCGAGAGGGGTTCGCCGCGGGCCTGAAGGCGTGGGCGGAGGAGGCCACTCCTCCCTAAGAGGTCATCTCATTTGGAGTCTCGGTAGCCTGGCCGGGTGTCGATG
>NZ_ANAS01000038.1:0-121674 GCF_000341205.1 Nocardiopsis baichengensis YIM 90130
CCCCTCCTCGCCGGAGGCGTCGACGCCGGGGAATGAGCCGGTGTGAACGGAGACGAATGTCGTACGGAATCATCACGATTCCGAACGGCCATCGTGGAAATCGCCGGTGGTGGGAAGTTTCACAGGGCCGCGCGGGTCGGTGGCGGGGCCGCACGGGGAAGATCCCTGTTCCCGGGCGGTGACGGGGGTGCGGCTCTGCGTCGGTCAAAAAGCGTGTTTTTTGACGGCGCCGCCAAGTCTCCTGGGTCTTCTCGTGTGTCCCAGGTCACCTGTTCGTTAATGCGTGAGAATTGTATGATTTTACTTCACTGGAGTTTAATAAAACCGAACAAAGTCAGTACCCCACAGCGTGCGCCGGGCACCCCGGCGCACGCCCCCGCACCCCGCCTGGAAGGCTTGAAAGGTTGGCTCGGGCATGAGTGAAGACGGCAAAGGGCGCACGGTGGAGCTGCGGTACGAGGGCGGGGAACAGACCTTCCCGCTGCTGACCGGCACCGAGGGCGAACGGGCCATCGACGTCAAGGCGCTGCTGTCGGGCGCCGGGATGACCACGCTCGACCCCGGTTTCGGCAACACCGCCTCCTGCCGCTCGGAGATCACCTACATCGACGGAGCCGCAGGGATCCTCCGCTACCGCGGCTACCCCATCCAGGACCTGTCCAAGCACAGCTCGTTCCTGGAGGTCGCCTACCTGGTGATCCGCGGAGAACTGCCCTCCGCCGGGGACCTGAAGGACTTCGCGGACCTGCTGCGGACCAACGCAGGGATCCCCGACGAGATGCGCACCCTGCTCGACGCGCTGCCGCGCAACGGGCACCCCATGACCCTGCTCGCCGCGGCGGTCAACACGCTGGCGGCCTACTACGCCGACAGCGCCGACCCCGAGGACGACGAGCAGGTCGAGGCCGCCACGATCCGGCTGTTGGCCAAGCTGCCGACGATCGCGGCGCACATCCACCGGCGTACCTCCGGCTCCGAGCCCATCGCTCCGGACCCGGCGCGCGACTACGTCGAGAACTTCCTGACCATGCTCTTCGGCGAGGGCACCGGGGACACCGAGCTGGACGCGCTCTACACCAAGGCGCTCGACCTGCTCCTGCTGCTCCACGCCGACCACGAGCTCAACTGCTCCACCGCCACCGTGCGCGTGGTGGGCTCCTCCGACGCCGACATCTACGGCTCGGTCTCGGCCGGTGTCAACGCCCTGTTCGGCCCGCTGCACGGCGGCGCCAACCAGGCGGTCCTGGAGATGCTGGAGGAGATCCGGGGCATGGGCGGCGACGTCGACGCCTTCCTGGAGAAGGTCAAGGCCAAGGAGACCCGGCTCATGGGCTTCGGGCACCGGGTCTACAAGAACTTCGACCCGCGCAGCCGGGAGATCAAGGGCCTGGCCGCCGACATCCTGGCCCGCCAGGAGCGCCCGGACGAGCTCTTCCAGCTCGCCCTGGAGCTGGAGCGCAAGGCGCTGGCCGACCCCTACTTCACCGAGCGCAAGCTCTACCCCAACGTCGACTTCTACAGCGGCGTCATCTACCGGGCGATGGGCTTCCCGACCAACATGTTCACCGTCCTGTTCGCGATCGGCCGGCTGCCCGGCTGGATCGCCCACTGGCGGGAGCAGCGCAAGGACCCGGCCACGCGCATCGCGCGGCCGCGGCAGCTCTACGTCGGTCCCGCGGAGCGCCCCTATCCGGGCCAGGGGTGAGCCGTCCGGCTCCCCGCGGCGGGTCCGGGACCGCCGGGCCCGCCTCTTTCGCCCCCGGTATGACTGCTTTGCGTTAATATTGCCCACCTGTCGGTAGTGGCCCCCGGCGCGGCGGGGAACGCCAAGGGCATGCTCGACTACATGTCCCGGCACTGGTGGGTGCTGACCGTGCGCGGCGCGGCGGCCGTCCTGTTCGGCGTGCTCGCGGTGTTCTGGCCCGGCATCACCGCCGTGGTGCTGGCCGTCCTGTTCGGCGTCTACGCGCTGGTGGACGGGGTCTTCGCCGGGGTGCTGGCCTTCCGCACCTCCGGGAGCGACCGCACGCCGCTCATCGTCGAGGCGGTCCTGGGCGTGCTGCTGGGCGTGGTGGCGCTCCTGTGGCCGCTGGCGACCGTCATCCTGCTGACCGTCCTCATCGGCGCCTGGGCGGTGTTCACCGGCGTCGTCGAGATCGTCACCGCGGTGCGGCTGCGCAAGGAGATCTCCGGCGAGTGGCTGTACATCCTGGGCGGCGCGCTCTCGGTCTGCTTCGGCCTGCTCATCTGGTTCTGGCCGCTCGAGGGCGCCGTGGCCATCGCCCTGATCATCGGCGTCTACGCGATCCTGTTCGGCGTCGTGTTCATCGTGCTCTCCCTGCGGCTGCGCTCCGCCGGGAGCAGCGGGGGCGTCCTCCCGCAGGAGTAGGCGGGGTGTCTCCCGCGGGCGCATGACCGGGGCCGCCGGGAGCGGGGATGATGCCCCCATGAGGATCTCAGCGCCCAGGCTGGAGGGATGGCGGCTGGACGCCGCGCTCGCCCTGTTCACCGGGGCGGTGCTGCTCGCCTCCGAGCCGCTGTTCGCCGCCGAGCGGGGCGTGCCGGTCTCCGCGCCCGCCCTGGCGATGCTCGGCGTCGGCGCGGCCGGCCTGGCCGTCGTCGGCCGCCTGCCCTACCTGACCGCCGTCGTCTCGCCCGCGGCGATGGTGCTCTACTACATGGTCAGTCCCTCCGACGGGTGGATGGCCTGGATCCTGCTGCTGGTGACGGTGGTCCGGCTGGCGGCGGTCGGCGACCGGGCCGGCGTGGCCACCGCCGTGCTGGTGACCCTGGTCGCGGTGCTCATCGGGGAGGGGCTGTCCTTCGACCCCTGGCGGGCGGTCGCCGTCATCGCCTGGCTGATCGTGATCTTCTCCGTGGGCGAGAGCGTCCGCAACCGCAACGCCTACCTGCGCGAGGTCGAGCAGCGCGCCGCCGACGCCGAGCGCGGCCGGGAGGAGGAGGCGCGGCGGCGGGCGAGCGAGGAGCGGCTGCGCATCGCCCGCGAGCTGCACGATGTCGTCGCCCACAACATCTCGCTGATCAATGTGCAGGCCGGGGCCGCCGTCCACCGGCGCGACCCCGAGGACGCCTTCCGCGCGCTGGAGGCGATCCGGGGCGCGAGCAAGGAGACCCTGCGCGAACTCCGGTCCACCCTGGGCGTTCTGCGCCAGGCCGACCGGGAGGAGGAGGCGCCCGCCGGACCGGCACCCACCCTGGACCGCCTCCCCGAACTGGTGGAGTGGACCCGCGCCGCGGGCCTGAGGGTGGTGCTGGACGCCGATGCCGTCGCCGACGTCTCCGCACCCACCGAACTGGCGGTCTACCGCATCGTCCAGGAGGCGCTGACCAACGCGGTGCGGCACTCCGGGGCGGGCGGGGTCCGCGTGCGCGTGGCCGCCGACGGCGACGCCGTCCGGGTCGGGGTCGACGACGACGGCACCGGCGGCGGGCCGGACCTGCACGAGGGCAACGGGCTGCGCGGCATGCGCGAGCGCGCCGCGGCGCTCGGCGGTACCTTCTCGGCAGGGCCCCGCGACGGGGGCGGGTTCACCGTCGAGGCGCGGATCCCCCGCAGGCCCGGCGACGGCGGGAGGCGCACATGATCAGGGTGGCGATCGCGGACGACCAGACCCTCGTGCGCGCGGGGTTCCGGTCGATGCTGGAGGGCGAGGACGACATCGAGGTGGTGGCCGAGGCCGGCGACGGTGCCGAGGCTCTGGCCCTGGCTTCCCGGGAGCGGCCCGACGTCGTGCTGATGGACATTCGCATGCCGGGCACCGACGGCCTGGAGGCCACCCGCCGGATCGTCGCCGACGAGCGGCTGAGCGCCGTCAAGGTCGTCATCCTGACCACCTTCGACCTGGACGAGTACGTCTACGGCGCGCTCAAGGCCGGGGCGTCGGGGTTCCTGGTCAAGGACACCGAGCCGATGGAGCTCATCCACGGGGTGCGGGTGGCCGCCCGCGGCGACGCCCTGCTGGCGCCCTCGGTGACCCGGCGGCTGATCGCGGAGTTCGCCGGGCGCATCAAGGAGCCGCCGCCCGAGCCCCGGCTGAACAGCCTGACCGGGCGCGAACGCGAGGTGCTGTCGGCGGTCGCGGCCGGGCTGACCAACGAGGAGCTGGCCCGGCGCCTGGTGGTCAGCCCCGCCACCGCCAAGACCCACGTCAGCCGGGTGCTGTCCAAGCTGGGGGCGCGCGACCGCGCCCAGCTGGTGGTCATCGCCTACGAGTCGGGCCTGGTGCGGCCCGGCTGGCTCTCCTAGCCGCCGGCCGTTCCGGTCGCACAAGGTAAGGTCTCTGTCACCGACCGGACACGGTCGTTGGCCCCCCTCTCCCTTGTCCTGCAGCGCACGGCTGCTCGAGACTCGGAACTGAGGGGGACGCGGCGGAACCCGGCGGACAGGGGAGCGGGCATGGCCAAGTGCACCGATCCGACGCGCGGCGGGTGAGGACGTGGACATGAGGACCTGCCCGGCCTGCGCCGACCCGGTCGGCGGCGGCGACGATTACTGCGAGAACTGCGGCCTGCGCCTGACCCCGGTGCCCAACGGGGAGCCGGACGCCGGGGGCGGCCGCGACCGGGTGGAGGCGGCGCTGGGGCCCATCGCCGGGGTGAGCGACATCGGCCTGCGCCACCACCGCAACGAGGACGCGCTGGCGCTGCTGACGCCCGGCGCCCGCTCGCCCGCGCTGATCGGCGTGGTGTGCGACGGGGTCTCCTCCGCGCCGCGCGCCGACGACGCCGCGCTGATCGCCGCCGAGACCGGGGCCGCCGAGACCGCCCGCGCCCTGCGCGGGGGCGCCGCCCCCGCCGAGGCGGCGACCGCCGGGCTGCGCAGGGCCGCCGCCTCCGTGGCCGCCCTCGCCGACGGCGCCGGGGCGCCGGCCTGCACCTATGTGGCGGCGTCCATGCCCGAGGGCGGCGGGCCGGTCACCGTGGCGTGGATCGGCGACAGCCGCGCCTACTGGGTCCCCGGCCCCGGGGCGCCCGGGCCGGCGCGGCTGCTCACCCGCGACGACTCCTGGAGCGCGGCCATGGTCGAGGGCGGCGTCCTCACCGAGGAGGAGGCCGGGAACTCCCTGTACGCGCACACCATCACCGCCTGGCTGGGCGCCGGCTCCGGCGAGGCGGAGGGGCACGTCGCCACCGTCGACCTGTCGGGCCCCGGTGCCCTGGTGCTGTGCACCGACGGGCTGTGGAACTACGCACCGGCGGCCGCCGACATCGGGGCCCTGGTGCCGCGGGCCTGGCGGGACCCGGCCGCCGCGGCCCGCGCGTCGGTGGAGGCGGCGCTCGCCGCGGGCGGCCGCGACAACGTGACCGTCGTGGTGATGGCCGTACCGGAGGAGACTCCGGAGGGCAGGTCGGTATGAGCACGGGGAGCGCGGCCTTCCGCGCCTCGGTGGACCAGCACCCCTGCCTGCCGCCGAGCTGCGTGGGGTGCCCGCCTACGGCGACCGCCTCGGCCCCCTCCCGGACGGCGAGGTGAACCGGGCGCTGACCCGGATGGACCAGGACGGCACCGCCGAGGAGCTGCCGGAGCGCCGGTTCGGCCGGACCGGGCTGGAGCCGGTCACGATCGTTCCCCGGTCCGTGGGGTGCGGGCGGCGCCGCGCGAGCGCAGCGCCGCCGCCCCGGCCCCGGCCAGCAGCAGCGCGGCGCAGTAGGCCAGCTGCGCCGGGCTGAACGCGAACGCCGCCACCCCGCCGAGCACGGCCGTCACCGCGATCCCGAACACCCGGTGCGCGCCCCGGAACAGGCGCGCGTAGGCCACCGCGCACACCAGGTAGAGCAGGTAGAAGTTCTGCCCGGCGATGGTGAGCAGCTCCGACAGCGACAGCAGCCCCGTCTGGTTGGCGGCCAGGACCGCCAGGAAGCCCGCCAGGCAGGCGCCCACCGCGCGGCGCGGCTGCGCCGCGCCGCCCAGGCGCGCCAGGGCGCGCGGCAACAGGCCCTCCCGGGCGCTCGACATGACCAGCCGGGAGGCGCCCCAGACGGCGCCGATCAGGTTGGCCGCGATGATGACCACGCCCAGCACCGCTACCACGCCCGCCGCCCCCGGGGAGACCGACTCGGCGACCAGCGCCCGCACCGGTGCCTTGAGTGCCTCGGAGTCGTCCCGGGCCAGCAGGGTCTGCACACCCAGCGCCAGGAGCAGGTACATCACCACGACGATCACGAAGCTGATGGCGACCACGCGCGGGAAGTCCCGCCGGGGGTCGGCGTACTCCTCCGTCGTGAAGGAGAGCATCTCCCAGCCGGTGTAGGCGAAGAAGACCGCGCCGATCACCAGCACGCCGGTGACCACCGCCCCGGGCTCCGGCGGCGGCAGGTGCTGCGCCGGCTCCCCGGCGCCGACCGCCAGCACACCGATGACCAGCAGCATCGTGGTCAGTACCAGGGCCAGCACCACCTGCACCCGGGTGGACAGGCTCACCCCGACCGCGACCACCCCGGCGGCGCCGGCCAGCAGCAGCGCGGCCGCGGCCGGGCCCGGCACCTGGGTCAGCCCGGGCAGCGCCGTCAGGTAGTTGGCGCCGGTCAGCGCGATCGCCGGGATGCCCAGCCCGAAGGTGCCCAGGGACAGCACCTCCACGCCGGCCGCCGCGTGCCGCCCGAAAGCGGCCTGGGCGAACCCCGCCACGCCGCCGGCGCCCGGGTGGGCGGCGCCCAGCCGGGCGAAGACCACCAGCAGCGGGACGGTGGCCGCCGAGGCCGCGATCCAGGTGTACAGGGCGGCGTCGCCGACCTGGCCGTAGACGATGCCCGGCAGCACCAGGGCGCCGCTGCCGACCACGATGGTGATCGCCAGGGCCACCGCCCCGGGCAGACGGAGGTGGCCGCGGAGCCGGGAGGCCTCGGCGGGCGGGTCCTGGGTACTGCTCACGGGCGTCCTCTCGTGGGAGCGGGGGCGTGCGGGAGCGGGGGCGGAACGAAAGAGGCGGGTCCGCGCGAGTGCGGCGCGGAGCGGGCACGGGGGCCGCCCGCCCTGCGCCGGGCCGGGGTTCTCGCGCGGACCCGCCCGTCTATGTGGGCACGGCTACTCGAACTCGGGCACCGGCCGGGGGTGGTCGGCGGCGGCGAGGAACGTCGTCTCGGCGGTGCGGCCGCCCTCGGGGCTGATGATGTAGACGGCCCCGTCGGCGCCGGCCACCGAACCGTGCACGGTCTCGGCCGGCAGCGCGATGTGCGTTCCGGCCGTGCAGGCGCGCTGGTGGTAGCCGTCGCCGTCGATCCAGAACAGCAGGACCTTTCCGGAGACGACGAAGAGCTCCTCTTTCAGACTGTGGAAATGCCAGGCGTGGACTTTGCCGGGCCGGTCGTTCTGCAGTTCGATGCTGCCTTGCATGGGGAGGAGTTCGGAAATCCTTGCCGGGATGGACGGGGGGACCTGGTCGGAGAAACGGACGCTCATGCTTCACCCTCACTCTCCACGTCGTCCCGCGCTTTCTGTGCGCGGACGGAGAAGGGGCACCGCGGGGGCACGGCGGTGCCCTCCTCCTCTTCGAGGAAGTACTGGGTCCATTCCCGGTTGCCGTCGGTTCCGTAGTCGCCGAGCACCGGGGCGGGAGGGACGTCGTCGAAGTCGCGCAGCCGGCCGCGGATGATGCGGCGCGCGTTCCGGCCCTGGAAGGAGGTGCCCTCCAGGCCCTCGAAGACGAAGCGGGGCTGGAAGGTGATGCAGAAGTAGGGCAGACCGCGGCTGCGCCGCCGCTCGTGGGCGGGGGTGTTGACCACGACGAACATGGGCGTTCCGGCGAAGCAGAACTCCCAGGTCGGGGACTCGGGATCGCGGGGGATCTCCGCGGGCCAGGGCTCGCGGTCGTGCTCGTGCACCCGCTGCAGCAGGGCCCAGAACCGGTCCTGGTAGGCCTTCACGGCGGCGGGGCCGGCGCCGGGGTCGGGGCCCAGGGCGCCGCGGTAGAGGACCACGAGCGAGGTGCGGCGGCCGATCGCGGGGGCCTCGGCGGCGTAGCGGGCCAGGGCCTCGGCGGTGCCGCGGGCGGCGGCCTCGATCCCGGGGTCGGCGGTATCGGCGCAGGTGTCGTCGACGAAGGCGAAGCGCAGGGTGCCGCGGCGCAGGGCGTCCACACCGAAGACGCAGGGGAACGGCGCGTGCTCGTCGAGCAGCCGTTCGGTGAAGATCTCCTCGGCGCGGCCTTTCCAGTCGCCGGATGCCCGCCGTGCGGCGGGCGCCGTCATCGCGCCGCTCATGATCGGGATGCCGCTCCTTGTGCCGGGTGCTGGGGACGGGGAACGAAGGGGACCGCGCTCGGGCGGTAGCCGAATCGATGCTCCGCTTTTCCGGGGGCGCCGGGAAAGTGGAAAAACGGCGGGCATGCTTCAATTCATGCCATGCGTGTCGTATCCGTACTGATCTATAACGGTATGAGTGTTTTCGACTACGCAGTGTCAGCAGAGGTGTGGGGGATCGACCGCACCGGAGCCGGGGTGCCCCGGTTCGAGCTGCGGCGCTGCGGGGTCCGCGGGTCCGTGGCCGCGGCGTCGCCGGGGGCGAGCGTCCGCGCCACCCACGGCATGGACGCGGTCGCCGGCGCCGACCTGGTGGTGGTGCCCGGCGGGCCCGACCCGGTGCTCGACTACCCGCCGGACCTGCTGGCGGCGCTGCGTGCGGCCGACCGGTCGGGCACCCCGATCGCGGCGCTGTGCGGGGCGGCGTTCGCTCTGGGCCAGGCGGGGCTGCTGCGCGGGCGGCGGGCCACCACCCACTGGATGTGGATCGAGGAGCTGCGCAAACGCTTCCCGGACTCAGTGGTGGAGGAGGAGGCGCTGTTCGTCAACGACGGCAGCCTGTGGACCTCCGCGGGCACGGCGGCCGGCATCGACCTGTGCCTGCACCTGGTGCGCGGCGCGCACGGGGCGGACACGGCGGCGGAGATCGGGCGCCGGATGGTGACCCCGCCGCACCGGTCGGGGACCCAGCGCCAGTACATCGAGGCGCCGGTGTCCGGGAACGACCCCTTCTCCGACACGCTGGCCTGGGCCCGGGAGAACCTGCACGTCCCGCTGACCGTGCGCCGGCTGGCGGCGCGCGCGGGCATGTCCGAGCGGACCCTGGCACGGCGGTTCGTGCAGGCGACGGGCGCCACCCCCCTGCGCTGGCTGCACGACCAGCGGGTGCAGCTGGCCCAGCGCCTGCTGGAGGGGACCGACCACCCGGTGGAGGCGGTCGCCCACCGGGCGGGGTTCGGCTCCTCGGCGGCCATGCGGCGGTCGTTCGGCCGGACACTGGGGGTGACCCCTACCGAGTACCGGGCGGCCTTCCGGGAGCGCGGGGTGGACTGAGGAGGGGGCGCCGGCCCGTGTCGTCCCTGCGCAGACCGCCCGCCGCGTGGTCTGATACCGGGTATGCGCACTCGGTCGACCACGGCGCCGGCGTCCGCGGCGACCGCCCTGGGGCTCGCCCTCGGGGCCGTCGCGGCCGCCGTCGCATTCGCCCCATCCGTCACGGCCGAAGGGGCCGGTGCGCGAACATTCGGAGAATCGTGGGCGGACCTGGTCGTGGTGGCCCCGGACCGGCTGCCCGGCGGGTCGAAGGGGTACATGGTCGGCCACCCGGACATCGAGGAGGTCCTGGTGGCCGAGGTGCGCGAGACGGGCACCGGCGGCCGCGAAGGACGCGTCCTGGCCGCGGACCCGGACGAGCTGGCGGGGTTCCAGCGCGTGTTCGGGCAGGAGCGTGAGACGGGGGCGTGGGGCGACCTCAGGGAGGGGGCCCTCGTCCCGGCGTCCGGCTCCGAGGACAAGTTCCCCTCCGAGCACGCACGGGTGCGCCCCTTCGGCGCCTTCCCGGTCGCCGAGGCGGCCCGCCCACCCGTCCCGGGCGTGGACGCGGTGGCCCCCGTCGACCCGACGGACGAGGCCCGCCCGGGCCGCACGAACGCGGCCTTGATCTCCGCACGGTGGGCCGACCAGGAGGAACTGAGCAGGGACCTGCTGGCCCACCTCCCGAGGGGATCGACCGTCACCCCGGTGAAAGAGTGGCCGGAGGAGGACACCGAGCACCGCGCAGAGTGACGTCCTCTCGGGGCACCGCACCCCACTCTTAGGCGAGGCGGCGACGGGGCCGAGGGCCGCCGGGCCCCTGCGATGCCGCACCGGCTGCGAACACCATGGACGCTCCCGATCCCGGAGCCCGTCCCTCACTCGCACATCGCCCGCGCGCCGTGTCCAGGATGGACGGGGCACGCTCAGGCGTGCCCGACCGTCTCGGTCCGGGAGAACCAATCGGCGGCGTCGTCCTTCGACAAGGCGACCAGGATGGCGATGTCCATGATGATCCCGGCGACCGTACCGAGACTGAGGCCCTGCATGAGGTTGATGCCCATACCCCCCAGGTCGAGGACGGCGACCACGCGCGCGAAGGTCCGGGCCTGGAGGCCGCCCGCACGCAGCTTCCCGGCGGCGACGAGGTACAGGACGAGGAACACTGCGCCGACGACGAGCCCGAAGACCAGGAATCCGGCGCTGGTATCGGCCTCGGCGAGGACGGCGTCCATGTCGCTGCCCACGATGAGGAACATGCCGCACAGCATCGCCAGGCCGAAGCCGACGATGACGGCATGGGCGATGAACAGGCCACGGGCGGTCCTCACCGAACCGGGCATTGGGGGAGTCATGCAGTGGGCTCCAAGGCGGATGGGGGCCATCGGTCAAACCCGATGAGGCTAGCAACCCCGGCCGGTGGGCCTTTCCTCGTCCGGAGGAGGGGGCCGTGACCCCTGAAGTTTGGAACCGGTGGCCTATGCGGCCTCGGTTAGTGGCCCGTCATCGTCGTCCCCGCCGGGCCCTCGCTCCGGTCGGCGGGTGGTGTCCCGGTGTCCTCCGGCCCCGGAGGCCCGGGCCCGGTAGTGGGCCTGGAGGCGGCGCATGTGCTTCTCGCGGTTGTGCCGCCCGCACAGCAGCTGCGCGTTGCCCAGGGCGGTGGCCCCGCCCTCCCACCACTCGGTGCGGTGGTCGCCCTGGCACCACCGTGCCGGAACGCTGCACCCCTCCTCCCACTGGCACGTGCCCGCCGTGGCCACCAGGGCCTCGCGGATGCGGGTGGGGAAGGTGCGTCGGGCCCGGCCGATGTCGACCACGCCCTCGACGGGGTCGGTGACCAGCCGCCGCAGGATGGAGTCGGAGGCGAAGGCCCGAACCGCCGAGGGCGGGAGCAGCCGCCCGCGGTCCGTGGTGGCCGGGGCCGCCCCCTCCGCGCCGAGGAGGGCCTCCAGCGGGACCACCACGCTCACCTGCGGACGCAGGACCCCACGGCGGCGGGTGCCCTGCTCCACGCGGGGCGCGTTCAGGGCGGTGGCGGCGTCCGAGCCCTCTTCGGGCACCGGGACCGGCAGGCCTTCGGCGGCCAGGCGGTTCTCGCACAGCTGGACCAGGGCATCGAAGCGCCGCTGGGCCGGGGTGCGCTCATCCGGCGGGGTGGTGTGGGCCTCGACGGCGGTGCGGATGATCTCCGCCGAAGCCGCATCACCCTGGACGTGCAGGGCGAACCCGAAGGCGTTGTCGGTGAAACGCGCCTCCCGCGCCCCGTAGGCGTCCCGGTTCTGCTCCTCGTGCTCTTGGGGGCTGATGCGCTGGGGCAGCTCCCTGCCGATCCGGCGCAGCATCCGGTCGCCCGCCCCGGAGGCGGCGGCCTGGACCATGATGTCCTCGGCCTTGGCCCGGTAGTCGCCGGCCTCGGGGTGGCGGTCGGTGCAGCGCCCGGCCACCGCCCTCTCCGACAGGTCCATGACCAGAGCGAGCTGGCCGAAGGCGATCTCACCGGCCTCCGCAGAACGGACGGCCTGCGGGTAGTCGCCCAGGTGGTCGGCCACCGTGGTGACGGCGTTGGCCTGGGAGATGGAGCGGCCATTGGCGCGCAGCAGCCCGGCCACCGTGGAGTGGCCCGAGCCCGCGAGGGCCCCGGCCTCGCCGATGCGGGCGGCCAGCCGCGCCAGGGCTAGGTCCAGCTGCCCCTGCCCGGCGGCCAGCACCCCGGCCAGCTCGCACAGCACCCGCCCCGCACCCGGCGCCAGATCCTCGCCTACCGCCCCCTGGGCCTCGGCGAGCACACCGGAGATCCCGGCCCGGATCCGCGCCGAGCGCGAACCCGCCGGGATGCCGGGGTGCCGCTGATCTGCCATACACCCATTATGAACCACCCGCCACCATTTTTGGAGCCCCGGCGGAAGATTGCCCGAAGAAATTCACGGAAGCACGGTTATCCCAGCTCAGAATACATGTTGATCATGAACGGAGGGTGTTGGACTATTGCCCGTCAAAGGCGCCCTGGAAGTCCGGTCGCTTCGCGCGGAAAGGCGCCTTTGAGGCAAGACCCCTTTCTTTTTCCAGGGGCCCTGGAGTCGGGGAGGGGCGCCCGTTCCAGACTGTCCTGGAACGGCGGAGGGGGCCTGTTCCAGGGCGGGGCGCGGATAAGGACCGATGCGTTCCCAATTCAGTTGGAGGTGCATCGGGCACCCCGCTGTCGGGCGGATGCGGGCGCGCGCCCCGCACGCGCGGGGCAGGGCGGCCGCCAACGGCCCCCGCGGGGCCACCCCCTCGGCCCGGACGGGGTGAGAGGGGCATAATAACGTTCAGCCGGCAGTCCAATACGCTTGTTCCTGTGAACTACGCAACGTCGCCGATCTTATTTCGATTGATCCAAAGGCAGACGGCAACACACCCCGAGATGGTGGTCGGAATCGATACCATGATCGCTATCGACAGCTGCTGAATGCGACGGGCGTCACACAAAAGATTGGCGTCGTTTAGTTCAGTAAATACGCCTGTGTCTTCATCCCAGTATGTCAGGTCTTCTCTGGGGGGAGCGGCAGTAAGTGGCGCATCGCACGTAACTACCTGCCCTGGCTCGAGGGTCTCCCCGCCCACGGACCGGACACCAAGCGTGGGAACAGTAAGAAAGTAAACTATGGCAATGACGCCGACTGCGAAGATGATCGACGCTATTATCGTTCGTTTCAATTTCAAATCCTACTCGGCGGGCTTCAGCCCGGTTCGGTTCAAGATTTCCCGACTGTCGTCGTAGCGCTGCGTCGTATCGTTGATCGCGACAGAGTTGTACGAATTTGTGTACTCGGATTCATAGTTTCTCATCTCGTCTTCGTAGCCGACGGATTCGAGTGAGCTCCACGTAGCCCCCCGTGCGTTATCGCGGCTAGTAGAACTGTACTGGTCGGCGTAGGGGCGGAATCGAGGGTCATTCTCAGGGTCAACGAGAAGTGAATCATCGACCTCCACGTCGATACCTTTTTGCTGAAGGTGCATAATGGTGTAGAGGTTGTTGTCGAGTGTAACGTACTCCTGACCTTTGTCGTTCAACCCGTCCTTGTTAGTTATGGAGGAAGTGGAGGGCGTATCCACGGTTCCATCCCACAGGTAGTCTGTGTAGGATTTGGTGGTAGTGCTCGCGGCTCCTCCCGCGTAGGGAATGTTGCCTACGGTTGCGTCCACGGCCGCCTGGGTGCCGATTTTCTTGATTTTGACTTCGCTTATATCCCGAGAATGGTCGGCGTTCTGGAGGACGAGTTCCGAATTATGGACAGATGAGTCGAAAAGTCCATTGAGTCGGCCATGGGCCGATGCCGCCTCCTCGGCGCTGATCTCGCCTTCCAAAAAGCTGTCCATTAGCTCTGTCCTCGTCAACTGGATATCGCGATACATGTTGACGGCGCCGACTTCATCACTGGCAATGAGCTCCATGAAGAGAGCCCTGTTATAGCCGGGGATTTCGAGAGCCTCCTCTCGCCCGGAAGCGTAATCTTCCGGAATGTCCTCGGTCTGAAAATTGAACTCTCCTGCGTTTGGACTCGCCTGGCCGAAGTCAAGCGCATAAGAGCCGAATACGCGCCCGAACTCCTGTGCGACCTTCGGGTTGTCTGCAATCGCTCCACTTTCTCCGAGTATGGTATTATAAGCGTCATCGGAAGTGGTGTTCTCGACCAGTCCCAGAGCTGAATGCCCGGCGAGGCGCCTTTCATCGGGATTATCAGAATCTGCGGCTTCCGGGATCCAGTCGATCAAACCGGCGGCTGCTTCACCGTCGTCCGGCCACTCATAGGAGAAGAGGTCGGCAAGTGCCTCTTCGGTCTCTTTTTGGTTGAGCTCTGGATGGTCGTATGTTCCGAGCGCGTCGCTTCCGTACTCCCCGTCGGTTCCCGTTGATCCCGTGAGAACCATGTGGTTCGCCTCGTGGTTTCTGGATGAAACCCCTAGGAGCTGTTGAAGGGTGTCGTCGCTGTCGTCGCCATCGGTGTGCTCGACAACACTGATCTCATCATCCTTGAGGCGGCCGGCGATGTCTCCGATAGAGGTGGTCAGGTTCGCCGAGAAAGTTTTGCCACCCACGAGTGGAGTACCACCCGGGTTCGGCGCAGAATCCAGGATGAGATTGAGCTCGTAGGCGTCATCGCTCCATCGGCCGAACCTGTCTTGAACCGATTCTTCTCTTCCATGCGGGCGAGGAGCGGCAGGGTATGCCTCAAGCCCTTCTACTGTTCTCTGGATTCTCTCTGGAAGGCGCTCGTAGTCACCACCGATGGACTCATTGGACAAGGCGAGTATTCCGCCGCCGAGAACCCCGAGAGCGTCCTGTCGCTCATCGCTGCTCATATTCTCGGCATTGTCGATGGCCTGAGATAGTGTATAAATTTTTCCGTCGAAACCACCGAGAAATCCATCGAGGAACTCGATCTGGTGGTCGCGATAGGTGTCGCCGGTGCGTTGCAGAGTGCCGGCTTGATTGATGACGCCGTTGATCACGGACATCATGTAGTAGTAGTCTTCGTCCAGCTCTTTCTCGCCGTCCCAATAGGGCTGGAGCTCACGCGCGAACTTCTCGCCTGTCCCTTTGTCTACGGGGAAATAGACGAGTTTGCGGGACGCATTGTATGCTGCCCAGCCGCGGCTTTGGGGTTGGTCTCCTTTCGCCCGCGCATTGTCGGGTCCTGGGTCGGGTCAACTGTGCTTCCTGGTGTGGACATCGCCTCAGCTTCGTCCCACCTGCTGTTGATGTCGTCGATCTTGCTGCGGTAGGTTTCGACTGCGACGCTCCACTGTTGGAGCTGTCCCCAGGCGAAATAGCACGCGGTGAGCGCTGACTGCCATGCCGACGCGTTGTCGTCAGCCGCGGATCGGATGGGTTCGGCTATCAGTTCATGAAACTCTTTCGAGGCATCATTGAACAGGGCTTCGAGATCACCGGACTTTCCCGTTATCCTGCTGACGAGGTCCAGGATGCTCTCCTGTGTAGAGGTCAGCTTGCCCAGGTCGGCGTCGTCCTTGTATTCGAAATGTCCCATCGATCCTCCAATCCGGCCTTATTCGTTGATGGGGCGACTGACGCCACCGGTCGATCCGTCCATCGCTTCTGCGTTTTCGGAATCGACGTCCTTTGCTTCGCCGGCGCCCGCTTGGATGTTCTCTCCGAGCGATATGCCCTGTTTTTCAACGTTCTCCATGCTGGCCTGTTGCTCGGAGGCGTAAGACGACCACCCGGAAACTCCCGGGGTTTTTCCGCATGCCGCCGGGGCGTCAGTACCGATGAGTTCCTCAAAATCTGAGGACAGTCCCTTGAAATCGGAGGCGTACTCTGCCGCGTCGGCGCCCTTGCCGTATGCATCAGTGGCGTTGACGCCGACTTCATGCCCAGACATGACATCTCCTGTCGCTGTTCGTGTCTTAGGTCAAGCGAACGGCCAGTGGGTGTCCGTTCATTGATGCGTCCTTCGGGGACTCGAAGTTTTCTTCCGCCTCTGAGGCCGGTGCGCCGTCCTCCTCGAATTCCAGGCGGTACCACGCCTCGTCCGTCTGGAGGAGGGCCGCGTCACGGTTCTCGTTCGGCATGTACTGCTGCAGGGTTCCCTCTCCGACGAGGAGGGGCGTGTCCTCGAAAGCCGTGCCGGATTCGTCCAGGGTCAGCAGGTGGGCTCCGGGGGTGGAAGCGTCGCCTGACGGGGTGGCCGCGGGCTGGGACCCCTCAGGGGTCACGATGACCGTTCCCCCTCCCCATACCGGGGCCCCTCGGATGTGCTGCCACTGGGTGCCGCCGGACATCAGGGTCGCGTTCATGACCGTGTCTCCGCTCTTGCGGACGGTGAGGGTCTCTCCTGCGGGGCCGGTCGCGGACTGGACGGGGGCCTGTTCCCGGACGTGCAGCTCCCCCTCGGGGGAGACCGTCCACTCCTCCGGGTTGCCGTTTTCGTCGAAGGGGACCGTGCCCTCCTGTTCCGGGGTGGCGGTGGGGTCGTCCATGGGGACCGACATCACCTGGAAGGAAGCGGCCTGTCCTTCGGCCGCCCGGGAGGCGAACCAGAGGCGGTTCCCTTGGATCACGGGGTCGGTCCAGACCTCGGCGGGCGGGGTCTCCAGGGACGCCGCCGACTCGTAGACCAGCTCGCCCTCCTCGTTCTCCACGAGCTGTGCGATCTGGACCGTCTGCGCCTCCGGGGGCGCGGACACGAAATAGTTCCAGTCCTCCGAGAACTGCGCCCACACCGGCAGGTTCGGCGCCATCGGGTCGACCGCCCCCTCGGGGAGCATGAAGGCGTCCTTCTCCTCGCCGGTCTCCGGGTCGAGGAACACCAGAGCCTGGTCCTGCTCCGGGTCGCCGCCCTCATAGCCGCGGTAGAGGAGGGCCAGGCCGGTGGGCGGCTCGGAGGACGGATCGTCCTTGCCCGAACCGCCGCCCCCGGTGGTCTCAGGGGTGCTGCACGCCGTGGCGAGGAGGACGGCGGTGCAGGCGACGGCGCAGGCGGCGGCGACGCCGCGCCGGTGGCTCCGGTGGCGCCGGTGGCGCCGGACAGCAGAACGGGGGCGGTGCAATGGGCGGGCCTTTCCTCGCGTGCGGGCAGGAGCGGCGGGCGGGGCAGGTCACTCGGGCGGGTCGCTCCAGGCCACCTGCACCTGCTCGGGCGGACGGCCCCGGCGGGCCAGCAGCGCGCGGCCCTGGGGGAGCTGACGGGACGCCACACCGTTGGCCAGCCGCCCCTCGGCCCGGTCGCCGGAGAACAGCACGCCGGGTGTCGACATGTCGCCGAGCGCCTGCAGGACCGGCTCGAACATCGCCCGCGACGTCCCGCCGGTCCGCCGGGAGGTGACCATGTGGAACCCGATGTCGCGCCCCTGCGGCAGGAGCTCGGCCAGCGCCGACAGCGGGCTGTTGCGCCCCGCCACCAGGTCCATGTCGTCCACGACGACGAAGATCTCCAGCCCCTTCCACCAGCTCCGCTCCCGCAGCTGCTTCGGGGTGACGTCCGGCCCGGGCAGCCGGTCGCGCAGCGACCCGGCCAGGTCGGCGGCGACCGCCTTGGTCTGGTCCGGCGACGTGCAGTACGCCAGCAGGTGCTCCTCGCCGACCAGCCCCAGGTGCGCCCGGCGGTAGTCCACCAGCACGATCCCGACCTCGGCGGCCGGCCGCTCGGCGATCTGCCGCAGCAGCGCCCGCAGCAGGGTCGACTTGCCGGTCTGCGGGTCCCCGAACACCACCAGGTGCGGGTCCTCGTCGAACATCATCCGCGCGGGCTCCAGGTCCCGCTCGGCCACGCCCATCACCAGGCTCTTGTCGTGGGCCCGCGCCCGGCCCCGGCGCTTGCGCGGCTTGGGCGCCAGCTCTGCCAGATCGACCCGGTCGGGCAGCGTGCGCACCTGCTGGACCGGCCCCTGCTTCCACCGCTTGGCGGCCTGGGAGACGAGGTCGCGCACCCCGTCGGCCAGGTCGGCGTCGTCGTCGGTGCCGTCGACGCGGGGCAGTGCGATGTGCGCCGTGTTCTCGTCGGCGAGCAGCGCCCGGCCCTGCACCTCCTTGGGCAGCTCCTCGGCGAGCTTGCGGTCGATCCCCGAGTCGAAGGCGTCGGTGAGCCGGAACTCGATGCGCCCGCCGAACAGCGCCTGCAGGCGGCTGCGCACCTGGGAGCTCGCAGCCCCGGTGACCAGGGTGTGCACGCCCAGGGACGGCCCGCGCGAGGCGATGTCCATCAGCGCGTCGTCGGCGTCGTCGAACGCCTCGCGGACCGAGGCCCAGCCGTCGATGAGCAGGAAGACGTCGCCCACGAACCCGCTGGGCAGCCGCCCGTCGGCGCGGGCGCGGCGCATGGCGGCGGGCGAGTCCAGGCCCGCCTGCTGGAAGACGCGCTCGCGCCGGTCCAGCTGCCCCCGCACGTCGGTGAGGATGCGGCGGACGCGTTCGGGGTCGGCCCGGCCCGCGACGCCGGCCACGTGCGGCAGCTCCTGGAACTGGGCGAGCCCGCCGCCGCCGAAGTCGATGGCGTAGACCCCCACCCGCCCGGGCGGGTACCGCCAGGCCAGGGAGGCGATGAGGGTGCGCAGCAGGGTGGACTTGCCGGTCTGGGGGCCACCGAGCACGATCATGTTGCCGTCGCCGCCGGTGAAGTCCAGCTCGGTGGGGACCTGCCGCTGCTCGCGGGGGATGTCGGTGACGCCGATGACCGCGGTGACCTCGGCGGGGTCGGGCTCCTGCGGCTCGGCCTCCGCATCGACGACCCGGTCCAGCGGCAGCGCCTCGGGCAGCGGCGGGAGCCAGACGGGGCGCACCGGCCGCGCCTGGGCCTCCACGATCCGGTCGACCGCGATCTGCAGGGTGGTGCGGGGCTTCTCCCCGCCGGAGGCCTGCGGCGCCTCCTCCTCGGCGCCGGCGAAGGGGTCGGCGAGCAGGGGCCGCAGGCCGTTGTAGGAGATGAGGGGGAGGACCGGGTCCTCCTCGGTCTTCGCCTCGGCGGGCGGGACGTAGGGCTGGGACACCATCGCGGCCTTGAACCGCTCGAAGACCGAGGTGTCGACCTTGAGGTACCCGGAGCCGGGCTCGGGCGGCAGGTGGTAGGCGTCGCCCACGCCGATGGCCTCGCGGCTCTCGGCCTCGGAGAAGGTGCGCAGGCCGATCCGGAAGGACAGGTGCGACTCCAGGCCCTTGATCTTGCCCGACTCCAGGCGCTGCGTCGCCAGCAGCAGGTGCACCCCGATGGACCGCCCGATGCGCCCGATCGCCACGAACAGCTCGGCGAAGTCGGGGTGGGCGGTGAGCAGCTCGGAGAACTCGTCGATGATGACGAGCAGGTGCGGCAGCGGCTCCAGGTCGGTCCGCCCCGAGGCCCGCGCCTGTTCGTAGGCGTGCAGGTTGGGCAGGTTCCCCGCGTCCTTGAGGAGCTGCTGGCGGCGGGTGAGCTCGCCGTACATGGCCTCGCGGAAGCGCAGGACCAGCCCGTCGTCGTCGGCCAGGTTGGTGATCAGCCCCGCGCTGTGCGGCAGCCGGTCGGTGTCGGCGAACGTCGCCCCGCCCTTGAAGTCGACCAGCAGCAGCGCCAGCTGCTCCGGCGGGTGGTTGACCACAAGCGACGCCACCAGGGTGCGCAGCATCTCGGACTTGCCGGAGCCGGTGGCGCCCACCACCAGGCCGTGCGGCCCCATGCCGCCGAACGCCGACTCCTTCAGGTCCAGCAGCACCAGCGACCCGGCCGGCCCCACGCCGATGGGCACCCGGAGGAAGTCGCCGGTGCTCCGCGGCCGCCAGGTGCGGCGCGGGTCGAGCCGGGCGACGTCGGGCACGCCCAGGATCTCGGGCAGGTCGACGGTGCCGTGCAGCGCGTCGGCGCCGTCGGAGGCGGCCAGCCGCAGCGGCGAGAGCAGGTGCGCCAGCGTGGTCAGCAGCGCCGCGCCGGCGCGGTCGGCGGTGCCGGTCAGCGGCGCCGCCTGCCCGGGCGTCCCGGTCTCGGGGTCCTGCTCGACGGCGCCGTCGGCGGTGACGTTCAGCCGCAGGTCGACGTGTTCGGGCTCCTCGCGCCGGTCGCCCAGCAGCATGACGACGTGGATCCCCAGCTGCGCCAGGTCGGTGACGGGCGGTTCGGCCGACAGCCCGGACAGCGCCGACTGGAACTCGCCGTCGACGACCAGGACCAGGCGCCGGGTGCCCGGGCCGGGCCGCGCGCCGCGGCGGCGCTGCAGGTCGACGGTGCGCTGCTCGATCTCGGCGGCGAGCAGATCGGCCATCTCCAGGGTGTTCCCGGCGACCAGGCGGGTGGTGAAGGCGGGGCCGCCGACGCCCTCCAGGCCGTCGGCGGCGTTGTGCGGCAGCCACTTGAGCCAGTCCCACTCGGCGAGCAGCCGGTCGTGGCGGACCACGCCCAGGCGCACGTCCTCGGGCGCGGAGGAGGCGGCGAGCTGGGCGGCCAGCGCGCGGGCGGCGTCGCGCCCGGCGGAGCGGTCGCCCACGATCGAGACCACCCCCAGCTCTTCGAGGGGCAGGACGAGCGGTTCCTCGGGGACGTGCGCGTAGAGCTCGATCAGCTGGTCGGCCAGGCCCTGGCAGACGGGGTCGTAGGCGATCAGCGGGCTGGAGGTGTCCACCTTCAGGCTCAGCGGCCGGGCCAGGGGGCGGGTGCCGGTGCCGATGCGCAGGTGCAGGAAGTCGGGGTCGCCGGCGCGGCGCTCCCACCGGCGGGCGGGCATCCGCACCGTCTCGGTGAGCAGTTCGGGCGCCGGGTGCAGGAACGCGCCGCCCGCGCGCTGGGTGGCCGCGACCTCCCGGACGGTCTCCCGGAGCCGGTCCAGGTACTCCACGTACCGCTCGCGCTGCTCGCGGATGCGCTTGCGCGGCCCGTTGTGCTGGGCGGTGAACATGACGATCCCCACCACGACGCTGGCGACCATGACCAGCGCGGCGGCGGCCGCGTACAGCGGGCGGTTGCCCATCGTGATCGCCATCAGCAGCGAGCCCGACCCGCTGATCACCGGCATGATGATCATCGCGAACGAGCTGTTGGAGGGCGGGTTGTCCGGCAGCTGCGGCGGGGGCGCGATGACCAGCGGCTCGGTGCCCGGGTCGGGAACGGAGTGGCGCGCGGGGCGGTGGACCAGTGTTGTCGCCACGGCGAACTCTTTCGTGCACCTGGGAACGGAGAGGAACGGGATTGCTACGGTGATGATCCCGCAATTCGTCGCTTTCTCCTAATTCGCTGCGCACGGTCGGCGCAGGCCCGGCCACGGTGCGCACCTGCTCGTGTGCAAAGGATCGGACGGACGTGAGTGGTTACTGCCGCGTGAAGGTCGCGGGCCCGCAGCGCTGGGCCGACCTCGCGCTTCCCGGGACCGTCCCGGTGGCCGGCCTGCTCCCGCAGGTCATCGGGGTGTGCTCGCCGGAGGCCGAGGGCACCCGGCCGGCCGGGTGGACCCTGGTCGACGGCGCGGGCGTGCCGGTCCCGCCGGAGGGCACCCTGGAGTCCGCCGGGGTCGTGGACGGCGACGTGCTCACCCTGCGCCCGGTCACCGCGCCCGAGCGCCCGGCGCACGTGGACGACGTGCGCGGGGCCGTGGAGGACCGCGTCGACGAGGGCGGGGGCATCTGGGACCCCTCGGCCACGTTCGCCTTCGGCCTCCTCGTGGCCGGAACCGGCCCGCTGGCGATGCTCGGGGTGATGGAGTACCTGCGCCCCGCGGGCGGCAACATCGGCGTGGCCCTGGCCGGGGCGCTGTTCACCCTGGCGCTGACGGTGTTCGCCGGGCGGCGGGGGATGCGCACCGTCGCCGACGTGCTGCTGGGGCTGGCCTGCCTGTGGGGAGCGGCGACGGCGGTGCTCACGGTGCTGCTGGTCTCCGGGCCGCATCCGCCGGCGCTGGCCGCCTTCGGCTGCGCCGGCGCGCTGCTGGTGGCGGCGGTGGGCTGGGCCGTGGAGGAGTCGGGCCTGGCCTACGTGGCGGCGCTGGGGGTGCTCGCCGCGGCGGCCGGCGTGCTGGCCGGTGTGGGCATGGTCACCGACCCCGCGCAGGGGGTGCGGGCGATGGCGGTGGCCCTGGTGCTGGTGGTGGGCGCGCTGCCGCGGGTGGCCCTGGCGATGGGCGGGCTCTCGGCGCTCGACTACGAGGTGCGGCACGCCGGCCAGGTGGAGACCGGGCGCTTCGAGGAGACGCTGACCTCCAGCGACCGGCTGCTGCACGGCCTGGTGCTGGGCGCGGCGGTGGCCACGGCGCTGACCGTGCCGCTGCTGGCGGTCGTCGGCGGCCGGGTGCAGGACGTGCTGCTGGCCGCGCTGGTGGCGGTGCTGATGGTGTTCCGCTCGCGGCTGTTCGACCGGGTCCGGCACGCGCTGCCGCTGCGCTTGGGCGGGACGCTGGGCCTGGGCGCGGCCGCGATCGGGGCCTACCCGCTGGTGCCGGCGCTGGGCCCGTGGCTGCCGGCGGTCACCCTGGCCGCGGGGGCGGTGCTGGCCCTGCTGAGCTGGGTCCGCCTGGCGGAGGTGCCGCGGGCCTCGCTGCGGCGGACGCTGAACGGGGTCGAGATCGTGGCGGTGATCGCGCTGTGCGCGGTGCTGGCCTGGGCGATGGGGCTGTTCGACCTGGTGGCGCGGGTGACCGGGTCCATCTGAGGGGCGGCCGTGCCACCCGCGTTCGGGGCAGTGACCACCGTGGGGTCGAGCACCGCCAGCGCCCCGGCCGGTTCCTCGGCGGTGGGGCGCCGTCGAAGGCGCCGAACTGGAAGGACGAGATCCCCATCACCGGATCGGGCCCGGCCGCGGTGACCGCCTCCCGGTCGTCGGCGGGGAAGGCGTCGAAGAGGTCGGGGCGACGGTGCCGCCGTCCATCGTGACCACGCGTTCGGGGGAGTTCCCAGGTCGGGGCGGGGAGGGCGGCCGCGTCGGCGGCCGATGCGAGCGGGGGCGGGTGTCGACGTGTCGTGCACCGGGGGCCGGGGCGCTTCGGCGCGATCGGTGGGGCGCGTGTCCGGATCCGGCCGGGGGGAGCGGCGTGATCGTCGGTGGCGGTCGATAACCTCTGAGTGAGCCCCCGAGTGTGGTGCGTTACCCCAGAGAACCCAGGAGGAAACCGGTGGCCAACCATGTCGGTCTGACAGAGGCGGACGCCCTCGGCAAGGGCGGTGAAGAGCTCGGAGTCTCCTCCGAAGGGCTCTACCAGCGGCTGAACAACCTGATCCAGGACATGGAGCGGGACGGCGAATCCCTCCAGGGCAACGCCCTGCACAAGTTCCGCGAGGCCCGCAACGAGCTCACCCAGCGCTTCGACGAGCTCATGGGCTGGTGCCGCAACAACGGCATCAAGCTCAACGAGGGCCAGCGCGAGGTCTCCACCGTCGACCAGGAGTCCGGCGACCAGTTCGCCTCGGCGGGCAAGGAGGCCGGCGGCCTCTCCCGGCCGATCAACGCCTGAGCAGACCCCACCGTCATCCCCATCCCCTGAGGAGCCACCGACCGTGAGCAGTTTCGAGGTCTACGGGAACGTCTCCGGCCTGCAGGACCTGAGCGGCACCCAGCAGGAGCACCTGAGCCGCTTCAAGGCGATCATGGAGGACATCCGCACCCAGTCCGAGACCACCGTCAACAAGTGGGAGGGCTCGGGCAACGACCAGTTCAAGGCCAAGGCGGAAGAGTTCGACACCCAGTTCGCCGCCGTCAACGACGCCTTCGCCAAGGTCATCCAGGCCACCGACGACGCCGCGGGCAGCTACGGCCGACTGAGCAGCCGCCTGAACAACCTGTTCTGAGGGCGTCCGTGAGCCGCAGCGCCCCGCCCGTCCCCGCCCCGCCCGAACCGCCCGCCCCGCAGGAGGGCGGCCAGCGGGTCCCCGAGGCCTTCCACTTCACGCCCAACGCCGAGCAGTACGTGCTGCAGGCGGACGCGCTGCGCCGCCGGCAGCTGCGGGCCGCGATCCTGTACGGGTCCAGCCGCTACTGGCGCCGCCGCCAGGCGGTCTGGCCCGCCGTCATCGGCGGGCTCATCCTCATCGCCCTGATCTGCGGGGGCATCGCGGTGCACGCGGCGTTCCAGAAGCAGCAGGAGATCAACGAGGAGCGCCGGAACGGCGGCCAGAGCGGGCCGGTGTTCGGCGTCCGGTCGGGACAGGAGTGAGCGAACAGATGTCCGGGGGCACGCCGCCGTCGGCGGCCGCCGTCCGGGTGCCGGGGTTCCGGTCGCCGGTCCTGGCCTACCGGGGCCGGCGGGCCCGGGTGTTCAAGGCGGTCAACGAGCGCACCGGCGCGCCGGTGGCGCTGAAGGTGATGCACGACGCCGGGGGCTACGACGAGATCGCGCGCCTGCGCGACCTCGGGGGCGCCCGCGGCGTGGTCCCGCTGCTGGACGTCGCACGCGCGCAGACCGGCGAGCCGGTGCTCGTCATGCCCTTCCAGCCGGACGGCTCCTACGCCGACATCCTCGCCCGGAGCGGGCCGGTCGACCTGCCCGAGGCGGTGCGCGCCGGGCGTGCGGTGGCCGGGGCGCTCGCCGCGCTGCACGGCGGGGGGCTGCTCCACAACGACGTCGTGCCCGGCAACGTCCTGCGCTCGGGGACCTCGGCGGTGCTGACGGACTTCGGGTGGGCGGCGGCCCTCGGAGCCGCGCCGCCGCGCCTGCGCACCAGCTCCGAGCTGGTGTTCCACGCCCCGCCGGAGGTCCTGCGGGGCCGGGCGCCGGTCCCGGCCTCGGACGTGTACTCCCTGGCCTCGACCCTGTGGACGGTCATCGCCGGGCGGGTGCCCTTCGCCGACTGGGACGGTCGGAGCCCCGACCCGCGGGAGTACGCGCGCACCGCGCTGCGCGAGGCCGCCCCGGACCTGCCGCTGCCGGGGGTGCCCCGGCAGGTGAACGCCCTGCTGGTGGGGGCGATGGCCAAGGACCCGGCGGAGCGCCCGGCGACCCCGGCGGAGTTCGAGGAGGAGCTGGGCCGCCTGTGGTCGGTGGTCGGGACGGCGTACGGCTCGGTCACCCCGGCCGGGGGCTCGGCCTCGGGAGCCGCGCAACCGCCGCGTCCGGAGCCGTCTGAGGGGCGGCCTACTGCGGATGCCCGGCCGGCTGCGGACTCGTCCGCTGGGCCTGGGGCTGTGCCGTCGCCTCAGCCGCCTCAGCCGCCTCAGCCGTCTCAGCCGGTGCGGCAGGACGGGGAGTCTGCCGCGCCTTCTGGCGGTCAGGTTCCGATGGACCCCCGGTCGGGCGAAGTTCCTGCCACGGATGCGTCGGTTCCCGGGCCCTCCGCGAAGGCCGCTGACGAGAGTGCCCCTGCGCCTTCGGCGGACCCCGCACCGTCGGGGGGAGTCCCCGAGGCCCAACCCTCCCCGGTTCCCTCGATCACGCCCGCTTCGGCGGAGCACCGCGGCCCCGCGGTGGTCGATCTCGGGCTGACCGCGGAGTTCCGGCGCAAGGGGCCGTCGCGGCCTCCGCGCAAGGTCGGGCGGCGTCCCAAGTCCAAGCCCGTACCGGGGATGGAGAACGGTGGCGCCGACGGCGCGGGACAGGCGGAGGCGCCTCACGCGAGCGGGGCGCCGGCCGCCCCGCTCGACCAGGCCCGTGTCCTCTACACGCAGCAGGCCTGGCAGCGCCTCGAAGGATGGACCGGCGGCCCCGACACCCCGCGCCTGCCCGGGACGGGAGACGGGCGCGCGGACCGGGACACGGTCGCCCCCGGCCGCGGCGCCCCTGACGGCCCCGTCGCTCCCGACGGCCCGGTGCGGCCGCGCTGGCGGCGGCACCTGCACATCGGCGCCGCGGCGGCCGCCGTCGTCGTGCTCGCCTGCCTGCTGGGCGCCGGCAGCATGGCGCGCCCCGGGCCGGGCGTGACCGCGGCCGGCGCGCAGACCACCGACTCGGCCGCCGGCTCCTCCGAGAGCGGGCAGTCCGGGGAGGAGCAGAAGAAGGCCGAGGAGGACAAGGGGAAGGACGACGGCGGGAAGAAGGAGGGCGGGGAGCCGCGCGCCCCGGAGCCGCCCGGCGGGGTCGCCCTGAAGGACGGCCTCACCAGCGTCGAGGTCACCTGGAAGGACGCCTCCGGCGGCACCGCCCGCTACTTCGTGGTCGGCGGCGTCATCGACGCACCGCCCTCCACCCTGGCCCGCACCGGGCCCGGAGTGCAGAGCGCGCAGGTCGACACCGCGAGCGAGACGGCCGAGTACTGCTTCACCGTCGTGGCCGTCGACGGACGCTCCTCCGCCGCCGAAGAGGTCTGTACCGACCGGGCCGGCGCGCGCGCCCAGGCGCAGGCCGAGGCCGAGCGCGAGCGCCAGGAGGAAGAGGAGGCCGCTCAGGAGGAAGAGGAGAAGGAGGAGTCCTCCGGCTCGGCCTCCGGGGACGATTCCGGGGCCGAGGAGTCGACCCGGCAGCAGGATCCCCAGGGCGGCCTCGCGGGGAATCCCGCCGAGTCCTCCGGCTGACGCAGGACACGACGGCCCAGCACACGGGGACGGCCCCGGCGCGTGCGCCGGGGCCGTCCTGGTCGCCGCGGTGTGCGGGGGACCGCGGCAGGGTGCCGAGGAGAGCGGAGGCTCCTACAGGTTCTCGACGTTGAGCAGCAGGTTGGGCGTGCCCCAGGGGGAGCCGGAGATCTTGTCCTCTCCGGCGTTGTCCTCCAGCCACCCCTGGACGGTGCCCTGGTCGGCCTGGCCGTGGGCGTCCTTGTACAGGGCCGCCGCGCCGGCCACGTGCGGGCTGGCCATCGAGGTGCCGCTGTAGGTGTCGTAGCCGCCGCCGGGCACGGAGGACTCCACGTCCACGCCGGGCGCGTAGATGTCCACCGCGCTGCCGTAGTTGGAGAAGTAGGCGTGTCCGTCGCCGCTGTTCGAGGCCGCCACGGTGGTGACGCCGGACGCGCGGGCGGGGGAGACGTTGTTGGCGTTCTGCCCCTCGTTGCCCGCCGCCACGGCGACGAACACGCCGGAGTCGGCCAGGTTGTTCACGGCGTCGTCGACGGCCTGGGAGGCGGGCCCGCCCAGGGACATGTTGGCGACCGAGCCCTCGGGGGCGTTCTCGGCCACCCACTCGATGCCGGCGATGACGTCGGCGTAGGAGCCGCTGCCGTCGTCGCCGAGCACCTTGACGCCGAACACGTCGGCCTCGGGGGCGACGCCGACGCTGTCGCCGGCGACGGTGCCGGCCACGTGGGTGCCGTGGCCCTGGCGGTCGATGCCGTCGCCGCCGGTGGCGTCGTAGCCGACCTCGGCCCGCCCCTCGAACTCGGGGTGGTCGGGGTCGATGCCGGTGTCGATGACGTAGGCCGAGACGCCGGCGCCGGTGGCGCCGGTGCCGTAGGAGCCGTCGAGCGGCAGGTCCGCCTGGTCGATCCGGTCGAGGCCCCAGGGGACGAAAGCCTCGGCCTGACCGGCCTGCTCGATGTAGGCGACGTCGGGGTCGGAGCGGACCTCCGCCAGCTCGGTGCCGGTCAGCTCGGCGGAGTAGCCGTCGAACACCTCGGAGAAGGTGTGCTCCACGTCGGTGGAGGCGATGCCGAACCGGTCGCTGTTCTGCTGGGTGGCCTGGGAGCCGTCCTTGAGGACGACGATCCACTCGCCGGCGACGGCGTCGGAGCTGGAGTAGAGGGGGGCGAGCTCGTCGGCGGCGGCCGCGGAGCCGCCGAGAAGCGCCGCGGGGACCGCGAGCAGGCTCGCCGTGGCGACGCCGACCGCGGTGCGCTTCATGGACACGTGCTTCACGTACTCCTCCTTGTGGGAGCTTTCGGTGCGTCTCGGGTTTCGAGGCGCGGCCGGGACATTAGTCGTGAATGCATCGCAGGCAACAGGGTCTTCACGTTCGGTTACATCGTTCGGAAAACGGGGTGAACGGTATACGCCGTGTGCACCCTGCGGTGCGATCGGGTGTCAAGGTGTCCAAGTGGCAGGATGCGGCCACCTCGTCGGGTAAACCGTGAAGCGAATGTCGCGTCGAGTGATCACCGTGGTGCCCCTGGGAATGACGGGGCGCCGCCCCCGCGGACGGGGACGGCGCCGGGACGAGGGCCGGAACGGTTACAGGTCCTCGACGTTGAGCAGCAGGTTCGGGGTCCACCAGGGAACGCCGGTGAGCGTTCCGGAGCTCCCGTCGGCCAGCAGCCGGTCCTGCACCGCCTGCGGGGAGGAGCCGGGCGCGTCCTGGAGCACGAGCGCGCCGGCGCCGGCCACGTGCGGGCTGGCCATCGAGGTGCCGCTGTAGGTGTCGTAGCCGCCGCCGGGCACGGAGGACTCCACGTCCACGCCGGGGGCGTAGATCTCCACCGCGTCGCCCCAGTTGGTGAAGGAGGCCGAGGCGTCGTTGCGGTCGGAGGCGGCCACGGTGGTGACCTTCTCGGCGCGCGCGGGCGAGTACCACTCGGCGAGCCACCCGTCGTTGCCGGCGGCGACGGCGGTGAAGACCCCGGAGTCCACCAGGTTGTTCACGGCGTCGTCGACGGCCTGGGAGCCGGGGCCGCCCAGGGACATGTTGGCGACCGACCCCGCGGGGGCGTTGGCGGCCACCCAGTCGATCCCGGCGATCACGTCGTCATAGGAGCCGCTGCCGTCGTCGCCCAGGACCTTGACGCCGAACACGTCGGCGCCGGGCGCCACGCCGACGCTGTCGCCGGCGACGGTGCCGGCCACGTGGGTGCCGTGGCCCTGGCGGTCGATGCCGTCGCCGCCGGTGGCGTCGAAGGCGACCTCGGCGCGTCCCCCGAACTCGGGGTGGTCGGGGTCGATGCCGGTGTCGATGACGTAGGCCGAGACGCCGGCGCCGGTGGCGTCGGTGCCGTAGGAGCCGTCCAGGGGCAGGTCGGCCTGGTCGATCCGGTCCAGGCCCCACGGCACGTCGGTGGTGGAGGCCGTGCCCACCTGCTCGACGTAGGCCACGCGGGAGTCGGCGCGGATCTCGGAGAGCTCGGAGTCGCTGAGTTCGGCGGAGTAGCCGTCGAGCACCTCGGTGAAGACGTGCTCGACGTCCTCGGCGCCGGTGGCGGCCGCCGTCGAGGCGCCGGCCTGGACGCCGTCCTCGAAGACGACGATCCACTCGCCGCCGGCGGCCGTCTCGCTGGTGTGCATCGGGGCGAGCTCTTCGGCGTGCGCGGCCGGGCCGCCCGCCAGGGCGACGGGGACGGCGAGGGCGCCGGCGGCGGCCAGGCCGAGCGGGGTCCTCAGGGGGTTCCTGCGGTGGGGGGATGGAGCCACGTTCTCCTCCTCGTGGGAGCAGTGGGGGACAGGTGGCCTGCGGCGCCTCCGGGTCCGGCGGCGCTGCCGGGACGATAGGCACGCGCTGGGAAGACGCGACAGGGCCGCCTATGCGGCGATGGGAGCGCGCACATGGTCCGGGGCGGCCCTCCGCCAGCGGGGCCGCGGACTGTCAAGCCGCCGGGGGTGGCAGGATCCGGCCAGCGCACGGGCGGGGCGGAGGGGAACCGTGCCGGGGGAAGGGGCGTCGGAGGGGGCATGGACGCAAACGGGGACGCACACGACGGCGCCGCCCTCCCCCAGGGGGAGGGCGGCGCCGGAGGTGTCGGGGTGCGCGTCTCTCAGGCGGCGGTGAGGCGGTGCGCGTGGTGCCGGCCGCGCTCGAAGGGGCGGCGGGGCGACGTCGGCGACGAGGAGGGGTAGAGCATCGCCGCGGCCCCGGCGGGGTCGCTGGCGGGGTGGGTGACCGTGTCACCGAGGTAGTCGTTCCAGATGAACTTGCCGTCGCGGCACCAGACGTTGATCCCGCGCATCACCGAGATGACCGCCATCTCGCTGGTCCCGGCCCGGTACATCGGGCGGACGGCCGAGGACACCAGCTCGTCCCAGAGGGCCTTGACGGCCGACTCGGCGCAGAAGGCGTGGCGCGGTCTGTGCTTGACCCGCTTGGCCAGCGCCGCTTTGGCCTTGTTGGCCCGGGGGTTGTTCAACCGCCAGTGACTCAACGACGTCTCCCGGTTTCTCGGCTGCCGCGGTGGAGGTGCCGCTCCTTTTCGATGCGGCCACGGTGCGCGGCCCTGGAGACCGCGGGCCTTGACCCGTGATCTCCGCAAAGGTCAGCGAGGAACGACGCGTTCGTTACCTCGCAGTTATTCTTTGCGATCCGGATAGTAGCAGCATCGCACCCCTAGGGGTCGAGGCCCTGAAATGTGGTCCACGTCACATCACCGCGATCGGGGAATGCGGTCCGATCGCGGTGTCCATGCAGGTGGAGATGGCTGTATCGAACAGGTGTGCGTGTGTGGCAGGTGGGATCGGAGCCCCTGAGGGGGGCTCTGGGAAGCGCGCTGGGAGCGGTGGTATCGCCGGTCGTGCGGGGAGTGTGACTCTTGGTGGTGTGATGGGGGTCTCTCGACCGTTTCGAGGGGGACGTTTGACGCCGTCCCGTTCACCCTCCCGCTACCGCGCGGCCATCCGGGCGAGCGAGGCCAGCCAGGCGGTTCCCAGAGCCGCCACGGCCACCATCCCGGCGATGTCGAGGCCCAGGATCAGCGAGGCCTGGTAGGGCAGGATCTCCGGGACGCGCCCCAGCTCCAGCGCCTGCACCTGCCAGGGCCGCCCGGTGAGCACCAGCGCCACCAGTGCCGACAGCCCGTGCACCGAGTCCCACAGGCCGTGCAGCAGGGACACCCCCAGGTAGGTCAGCAGCACCCGCACGGTGATGCGCCAGTGGCCGCCGGAGGCGGCGAAGAGCACCCCGCCCAGCACCGCCGTCCACAGCCCGTGGCCCACCGGGGTGAGCAGCCCGCGCACGATCTCGGTCTGCACCAGCGCGGCCAGGTCCAGGCCCCGCTCGGTGAGCATCGCGTTCATCGCGTAGCCGGCGCTCTCGAAGGCGGCGAAGCCGAAGCCGACCGCGGCGCCCAGCACCATGCCGTCGCGCATCGTGGCCCGCGCCGTGTGCCGGGCCACGAAGACCAGGGCCGCGGCCTTGACCCCCTCCTCGATCAGCCCCACGCCGAGGTAGACGAAGGGCGACTGGCGCAGCAGGTAGGACTCCAGCAGCGAGGCCCCCAGGACGCCGAGCACCCCGCCGACGAGGAACGCGCGGAAGAGCAGCTCGGCGGTGGCGTTCTCGCCCTGGCGGTGCTCGTAGGCCCAGGTGACGAAGGTGACCGGGACGAGGAAGCTGCCCAGCAGGATGACCGTGGGCACCAGGGTGGCGTTGGCCGTCACCAGGGTGACGGCGACCGTGGCCGCCCACAGGGCCAGGCCGGTCAGCAGCACGGCGGGCCAGGTGCGGCGCGGCCGGGACCGGGTGCCGGTGCCTGCGGGCGTGTGCATGGGCTCCCCCTGCCTCCGGAGGTCGGGACGGCGCCATCGTCCCAGCGCGGCCGCGGACCGATGCCCGAAATGCGCGTGTTCTGTGTGACTTTTACCGGATCCCTTCCCGGTCTTTTCCGGGCCGCCCCGGGCCTAGCATAGATACAACATGGATACGACCTCACCCGGCCCGTCGGCCACCGACCGGGCCTACACCTATGCCAAGGACGCCATCCTGACCCACCGCTACGCCGGCGGGGACCTGGTCAGCGAGGGCGACATCGCCGCCGGGGTGGGCGTCTCCCGGACCCCCGTCCGGGAGGCCCTGCTGCGCCTGCAGGCCGAGGGGCTGGTGCGCCTCTACCCCAAGCGCGGCGCGCTCATCGTGCCGGTCTCCCGGGAGGAGGTCGACGACGTGGTGGAGACGCGCCGGCTGGTCGAGGCGCACACCGCCGGGCGCGCGGCCGAGTCCGGCGCCGAGGCCCGCGCGGAGCTGGCCGGGCGCCTGGAAGGGCTGCTGTCGGCGATGCGCGCCGAGGTGGACGCCGGGGAGCGGGGGGACAAGCGGGCGTTCATGTCCGCCGACCGCCGGTTCCACCGGGAGATCATCGCCGCCAGCGGCAACGGCATCCTGGTGGGCCTGTACGACTCGCTGCGCGACCGGCAGCTGCGGATGATGGAGGAGGGCACCCGGACCGCGGCACGGATGCGGCGCAGCGTCGAGGAGCACCAGGCGATCCTGGAGGCCGTCCGGGACGGCGACCCCGGGGCGGCCCGCGCGGCCGTCAGCGTCCATCTGGGGACCGCCGCGCGGCTGCTGGGGGCGCGCCGATGAGCCTGGAGCCGCTGGACCGCGAACCGGGCCCACGGACATCCGATGACCGGCCCGATCCGACCGCACCCGCCGCACCCGCCGCACCCGCCGAGCCCGTCGGCGGCGCCCGCGCCTGGCTGGTGTGGGCCGTGGGCGTCGGCGTCTACTTCCTGGCCATGTTCCACCGCAACGGGCTGGGCGTGGCCGCCCTGCAGGCCCAGGAGCGGTTCGACGTGGGCCCCGCGCTGCTGTCCCTGCTGCCCATGCTGCAGCTGCTGGTGTACGTGGTGCTGCAGGTGCCGGCCGGGATCATGGCCGACCGGGTGGGACCGCGCCGCTCGCTGCTGGCCGGGCTGGCCGCGATGGCCGCCGGGGTGGTGCTGTTCGCGGTGGCGCCGACCGTCGCCGCGGCGGTGGCCGGGCGGGTGCTCATCGGCGTCGGCGACGCGGTCACCTTCCTCAACGTCATCCGGCTGGGCGCGCTGTGGTTCCCGCGCCGCCGCTACGCCCTGGTGAGCGCGCTGACCGGGGTGGCCGGCGGGCTGGGCCAGGTCGCCAGCGTGGCGCCGCTGTCCGTCGCGCTGCACGCCCTGGGCTGGACCGGGGCCTTCCTGGCCACGGGCGGCCTGACCTGCGCCATGCTGCTGCTCGTGGCACTGGTGGTGCGCGACCGCCCGGCCGGGGCCCCGGCCCCGGCGCAGCACGCCCCGCTCTCCGTGCTCGCCGCGGTGCGCGAGGCGCTGCGGGCGCCCGGCCCGCGGGTGGGCATGGCCCACCACGCGGCGGTGATGGCGCCCTACACGATGCTCGGGGTGCTGTGGGGCTACCCCTTCCTGGTGGAGGGGGTCGGGCTGAGCCCGTCGGCGGCGAGCACGCTGCTGACCGTCCTGGGCGTGGGCGTGCTGTGGCTGTCGCCGGTGCTGGGCGCGGTGGTCGGCCGCCGCCCGGGGGTGCGGCGCCCGTTCGCGCTGTGCCTGGCACCGCTGCTGGGCCTGGGGTGGCTGGCCCTGGTGGCCTGGCCGGGGGGTCCGCCGGTGCCGCTGGTGGTGGCCGTGGTGGCGCTGAGCGCGGCGGGCGCGGTGATGGCCCCGGCGCTGTCCTTCGACTTCGCGCGCGACGGGCTCTCGCCCGAGCGCACCGGGGTCGCCTCGGGGCTGGTCAACATGAGCGGCTTCACCACCACGGTGCTGGCCACCGTGCTGGCGGGGGCGGTGCTGCAGGCCGGGTACGGCTTCCAGGCCGCGTTCGTCCCGGTCACCGCGACCACGCTGGGCGCCTCGGCGGTGCTGGCGGTGCTGCTGCTCAGACCGCGTCGGGATCGCTGCCGTAGCGGGACCGGTCGCGTCGGGTCAGCATCAGGATGATCGAGATGACGACCACCGCGATCCCGGCGCCCATGAGGATGTAGCCGATCGCGTCCAAGTCCAGTCCGGGCAGGTCGGCGGTGATGCCGAACGTGAGTACGGCACCGATGATCATGAGGAAGATGCCCAGGCCGATGCCCATGTCCACCCCGTCCTTTCCGCGTCCGCTCCAGGCCCCTACCCCCGGGAGCACAGGGCCAATCGGGGCGTGCGCAACGGGCGGGGCGCCCAAGCGCCCCGCCCGCGGGGTGTCCGGACCGCGCCGCAGGTGGACGCGGTGGGTGCGGCCTAGAAGGCCGATTCCGGAACGTCCATGAGGTCGAGCCCGGTGTTCTGGGCGATCGTCCGCTCGGCGGCGATCTTGGGCAGGACCTGGGTGGCGAAGAAGCGCGCGGCGGCGATCTTGCCGGTGTAGAAGTCGGTGTCGGCGGCGTCGGCGCCGTCCAGGCGCTCCAGGGCCACCTCGGCCTGGCGCAGCAGCAGCCAGCCCAGCACCACGTCGCCCACCGCCATGAGCAGGCGGGTGGCGTTCAGGCCGACCTTGTACAGCTCGCGCTGCTCCTCCGCGGAGCGCATCGCGTCGCCGACCATGACCTCGACGATCTTCTCCACGTCGGCGGCGGCCTCGGCCAGGAGCGCGCGCTCCTCCTTGAGCCGGCCGTTGCCCGCCTCGCTCTCCGCGAATCCCTTGATCTCACCGATCAGGCGCCCGAAGGCCTGGCCGTTGTTCTTGACGATCTTGCGGAAGAAGAAGTCCTGGGCCTGGATCGCGGTGGTGCCCTCGTAGAGGGTGTCGATCTTGGCGTCGCGGATGTACTGCTCGATCGGGTACTCCTGCAGGTACCCGGAGCCGCCCAGGGTCTGCAGGGACTCGGCCAGCAGCGCGTAGGACCGCTCGGAGCCCACGCCCTTGACGATGGGCAGGAGCAGGTCGTTGAGGGCGATGACGTCCTCGTGCTCCTCGCCGGCGTGCTCGGCCATCTGCACCGCGTCCTGCTGGGTGGCGGTGTAGATCACCAGCGCGCGCAGCGCCTCGGCGTAGGCCTTCTGCGTCATCAGGCTGCGGCGCACGTCGGGGTGGTGGGTGATGGTGACCCGCGGGGCGGTCTTGTCCGACATCCGGGTCAGGTCGGCGCCCTGCTTGCGCTCCTTGGCGTACTCCAGGGCGTTCAGGTAGCCGGTGGACAGCGTGGCGATGGCCTTGGTGCCGACCATCATCCGGGCGTACTCGATGATGAGGAACATCTGCCGGATGCCGTCGTGCTTGTCGCCCACCAGGTAGCCCACGGCCGGGTGCTTGGCGCCGAAGGTCAGTTCGCAGGTGGTGGAGGCCTTCAGGCCCATCTTGTGCTCGACGTTGGTGACGTAGGCGCCGTTGCGCTCGCCGGGCTCCCCGGTCTCCAGGTCGACCAGGTACTTGGGCACCAGGAACAGCGACAGGCCCTTCGTCCCGGCCTTGGCGCCCTCGGGGCGCGCCAGCACCAGGTGGAAGATGTTCTCCGTCATGTCCTGCTCGGCGGAGGTGATGAAGCGCTTGACGCCCTCGATGTGCCAGGTGCCGTCGCCCTGGTCGACGGCCTTGGTACGGCCGGCGCCGACGTCGGAGCCGGCGTCGGGCTCGGTGAGCACCATGGTGGCGCCCCAGCCGCGCTCGATGGCCAGCTCGGCGAAGCGCTTCTGGTCGGCGTTGCCCTCCTGGTGGAGGATGCTCGCGAAGCCCGGGCCCGCCGAGTACATGTGGATGGAGGGGTTGGCGCCCAGGATCAGCTCGGCCGCGGCCCAGACCAGGGAGCGCGGCGCCCCCAGGCCGCCGAGCTCCTGGGGCAGGTCCAGGTTGTACCAGCCCGCGTCCATGTAGGCCTGGTACGACTTCTTCAGGCTCTCGGGGACGGCGACCTCGCCGGTGGCGGGGTCGAAGACCGGCGGGTTGCGGTCGGCGTCCTCGAAGGACTCGGCAACGACCCCCGTGGCCAGCCGGTTCACCTCGTCGAGGATGGTGCGGGCCGTGTCCTCGTCCAGCTCCGGGAACGGTCCGCCGCCCAGCACGTCCTGGCGCTTGAAGACCTCGAAGAGGTTGAACTGGAGGTCACGGAGGTTGCTCTTGTAGTGCGTCATTGGCGCGCTCCGCTGCTGTCTCGTGCCCGCGGTGACCGCAGACGGAGTGTCTGCGCACGCAAGCTACTACCGGTGGGTAACAAGTCAATGTTACTACCCGGTAGTAGCTCTTTGCCAAGACGCTCGCGGGTCAGACGTTCATGGAGGCCGGGCGGGCCATCGCGATCCCGTCGGCGTCCATCTCGCTCTTGATCCGCGCCCGCAGCGCGCGGCCCACGGCCCACTGCTCGTTGGGGCGGGTGCGGACGGTGACGCGCAGGGTCATCGCCCCGTTGGCGATGTCGTTCACCCCGACCACCGTCGGGTCCTCCAGCAGGGCGCCGGCGACCTCGGGGTCGGCGGAGAAGCCCGCGGCCGCCCGGCGGGCCGCCGCCTCGGCCGCGGCGGGGGAGGCCTCCGCCGACACCGGCAGGTCCACCACCGCGTTGGCCCAGCCCTGGCTCATGTTGCAGACCCGCAGGATCTCGCCGTTGCGCACGTACCACAGGCCGCCGTTGATGTCGCGGACCTTGGTGATGCGCAGGCCGACCTCCTCGATGGTGCCCACGGCCTCGCCCACGTCCACGGTGTCGCCGACCCCGTACTGGTCCTCCAGCATCATCGCCATGCCGGAGACGAAGTCCTTGACCAGCCCCTGGGCGCCGAAGCCGATCGCCAGGCCGAGCACGCCCGCGCTGGCCAGCAGCGGGCCCAGGTTGATCCCCAGCTCGCCCAGGACCATGAACAGGGCGACGCCGAACACGGTGAAGGAGGCGATGCTGCGCAGCACCGACCCGATCGTCTCGGCCCGCGCGCGCTGGCGCTCGGCCGCGGCCCCGCCGCGCAGCCGCTCCTGGGAGTCGGCGATGCGCCGGGTCATCGCGGAGATCAGCCGCCCGAGCAGCACCCGGGCGACCGCGGCGAGCACGATGATCAGGACGACGTTCAGCGCTCCGGAGAGCAGGGCGCCGGAATGGTCGGCGAACCAGGAGGTGATCGCGGCGGCCGTCGGCATGGTTCTTCTCCCAGCGGTGGGCGGTGGGCGGTGGTCGGTCGGTGGTCGTCCGCGAGGCGCACCCGGCGCCTCGCGGTGCGCCATCGTCCCATAACGCCCATAGGCCACCGGATCTATTCGCAGATCACGACAGGGGACCTACGCCACAGGCGCCTCAGTCGACCTCCTTCCAGTCGCTCTCCACCACGATCTCGTCCTTTTCGCCGCCGTCCCCGGAGGAGGAGTCCCCGGTGTAGTCGAGGACGAGCTTGCCGACCAGGACCGCGACGGCGAGCAGGAAGACGATGAAGAAGAAGATCTTCCACCCGCTGTAGGGGCGCTCGCCGTGCACCTCGCCGGTCTGGCCGTTGACCAGCACCTGCCACGTCTTGCCGCGGAACATGTAGGAGCCGATCCACACCGGCAGCAGCATGTGCTTGTAGGTGACCTTCGCGTACTTGGTGTCGATCGACTCCACGCGCTGCTCGTCGCCGCCGATGTCCTTGACGACGTCCTTGCGGATCGCCTTGGCCATCTCCTTCTTGGCCTTCTTGAGCCCCGCCTCGGGCTCGACGTCGTAGCGGACGGTCTCGTGGCCCGCCAGGTACTCCGGCGCGTACGGCACGGCCTTCTTCAGCGGCCAGGGCTCCAGCTCCACCAGGAACTCTTCGGGCACCTTGGTGGTGGCGTGCACGAGGATGTCGTCGAAGTTGCGCTTGACCCGGCCCTCGGCCGCGTGCCAGCGGGTCTTGCGCACCTCGCGGGTCTCGACCTCGCGCTCGCCGTTGCGCAGGATCGTGCGCTCCTCGGTGACCCAGTAGTGCTCGCCGCGCTTGCCCGTGTAGTCGGAGCGGGTGCGCGCGTCGTAGGTCCAGTGCGGCAGGTAGGTGCTCTTCATCGACTCCGAGTCGGCCACCTTCTTCAGCCGCCTCGGGGCGAACCAGCGGGTGCGCACCCACTTCTGGAAGGACTCGCGCGCCTGGCCCTGGCCGAGGGCGAACAGCAGCACCGCCTCCGGCGGGATCTGCGGGTCGTTCGTCGTCTCCACGACGAGCGGGTGTGCGCAGAACTGGCAGGTGAAGGACAGGCCCTCGCCCTGGACGCGGGCGCCGCACCCGTGGCAGACCAGCTCCTGTTCGGTGAACTTCGCCCGGCGCTTCTTCTCGGCCTTGAGGTCCTTGTAGGCGTGCTCGACGATCTCCCGGTCGGGCGCCTCGATCTTCTGCTTGTGCCCGCAGTAGGGGCACTGGAGCCCCTTGGTGCCGGGCTTGTAGTGGAGCGCGGCACCGCAGCCCCCGCAGGGCAGGGCCTCCTCGAGCGCATCGGGCTCGGGTTCGGGCTCCTCTTCCGGCTCCGGCTCCGGCTCGGGGGCGGGCTCGGGCACGGGGACCGGCATGGGCGGCGGTGCCGCCTGCGGCGGCATGGGAGGAGGCATGGGGGGAGGCATCGGCGGCGGCGCCTGGGGAGGCGGGCCGGGGGCGGCGTGCCTGCCGCGGCTCGGCGGGGGGTGGTAGGGATCGCCCGGAAGGGGCGGGGGTGTGGACATGCGGGACGTGCTCCTACGCGGTTCGGGGGATGGCGGTGCGGGTCAGGCCTGCGGCGGCAGCGGCGGCGGCGCCGCGCCGAAGAGACCGGCCAGCTGCGGGACCTGGCCCGCGGCGGTCCACTGCGCCATCCCCTCGCTCCACACCAGCGTCTCCCGGGTGAGCGCGCCCTGGGCGGCCATGCCCTGGAGCTGCTCGGGCCCGAAGGGGCCCTGCTGCTGCCCGCCGGCGCCGACGAACCACTGCTGCGCGCCGGGCAGCGGCGGCGGAACGGCCGCGCCGCCCGGCGCCTGCTGCGGCGCCGCCTGCTGCGGTGCGGGCTGGGGCGCGGGCTGCTGCGGTGCCGGCTGCTGCATGCTCTGCGCCATCTGCTGCGCCGCGGCCATCCCCATGCCCATGGACATCGCGTCGGAGACGCCGCCCCCGTGCTGCGAGGAGTCCTCCAGCGCGTTGGCGGCCTGGAAGCGCTGGTACTCGCCCATGTCGCCGAGGATCCCCATCTGGGTGCGCTTGTCGAGCGCCTCCTCCACCTCTTCGGGCAGCGAGACGTTCTCGATGATGAAGCGCGGGATCTCCAGGCCCATGTCGGCCAGGTCGACGCTGAGCGCGGCGGCGACCTTGTCGCCGATGTCCTCCTGACCGGCCGCCAGGTCCAGGACCGGCGTGCGGGCCGAGGCCTTGGCCAGCGCGGGGCCGAACCGGCCCACGATCATCTGGCGCAGGTGGTCCTCGATCTCCTCGGTGCGGAAGTTGGGGTCGGTGCCGACCAGCTCGGTCAGGAACCGCGCCGGGTCGACCACCCGCGCGGAGAACCCGCCGAAGGCGCGCAGCCGGACCGGGCCGAACTCGGGGTCGCGCACCATGACGGGGTTCTTGGTGCCCCACTTCATGTCGGTGAACTGCCGGGTGTTGACGAAGTACACCTCGGCCTTGAAGGGGGAGTCGAAGCCGTACTTCCACCCCTTGAGGGTGGACAGGATCGGCATGTTCTGCGTCTCGAGGGTGTAGGTCCCCGGGGGGTAGACGTCGGCGAGGCGGCCCTCGTTGATGAACACGGCGTTCTGCGACTCGCGCACGACGAGCTGGGCGCCCATCTTGATCTCGTTGTCGTGCCGCGGGAAGCGCCAGACCATGGTGTCCCGGCTGTCATCGGTCCACTCGATGATGTCGATGAGCTCGCCGCGGATGGAGTCGAACAGGCCCACGGGGGATCCTCTCTCGTCGGGTCCCCCGCGCCGCAGCGGGCGCAGGGGACGCATGCACCTCTCCTTCGGACGGACGGGCGCCCCGGACGGTTCACCCCCTGTGGGCCTCGCGGTTGGCCGGAAGCGGCCCCTAGTCGGAGGAACCGGCCTCCAGGCGGGGCGGGAGGCCGAAGAGGGGGAACAGCGCCTGGGTGTCCAGGAAGCAGTGCAGCCCGGTGATGCGGCCGTCCTCGACGTCCAGGACCTGCAGCGCCCACGGCTCGTGGCCGCCGTCCTCGGACGGTTGGTAGTGGCCGAAGGCGGGCGCCCCGTTGGCCGAGACCGGGACCAGGCGGGAGCCGCGGCACTTGGCGCCCGGGCCGAGCATGAAGGCGGAGATGTCGTCGTGGCCGCGCAGCCAGAGGGGGAACGGGGGCATCGTCATGGCGGCGTCGTCGCGCAGCAGGGTGACCAGGGCGGCGATGTCGTACCGCTCGAAGATGTCCACGTAGCGGGTGAGCAGGTCCTTGTGCTCCTCGTCCAGCTCCGGCGCGGGGGCCGCGTCGGTGGCGGCGCCGTGCGCGGCCAGCGTGGCCCGGGCCCGCTGCAGGGCGCTGTTGACCGAGGCGACCGAGGTGTCGAGCAGGTCGGCGACCTCGGCGGCGCGCCAGCGCAGCACCTCGCGCAGGATGAGCACCGCGCGCTGGCGCGGCGGCAGGTGCTGCAGCGCGGCGACGAAGGCCAGGCGCACGGTCTCGCGGGAGACCACCGCGTCGGCCGGGTCGCCGGTGTCGGGCGGGGCGATGCGCTGGTCGGGGATGGGCATGACCCACGCCGACTCCGGCAGCGGCGCGCCCAGCGGGGTGGCCGCGGTGCCGGCCGGGGCCATGTCCACCGGGCGGGCCCGGCGCTGCCGCCCCTGGAGCATGTCCAGGCACACGTTGGTGGCGATGCGGTAGAGCCAGGAGCGCAGGGCCGAGCGGCCCTCGAAGCGGTCGTGGGCGCGCCAGGCCCGCACCAGCGTCTCCTGCACCGCGTCGTCGGCCTCGAACGCCGACCCCAGCATCCGGTAGCAGTGCCCGGTGAGCTCGCCGCGGTGCGCCTCCAGCGTCTCGTCCAGCCGTTGCTCCGTCATGGGGGCGCCCTTTCGCTCGGGGGCGTCCCATCGTACGGGGCGCCCCCGACGATCAGAGGGCGATCGCGGAGAACTCCCGGGTGCGCGCGGTCAGGGCCTGCTCCACCGGGAGCCGCTCCATGGAGGAGGCGCCGTAGAAGCCGTGCACGTTCCGGCAGCCGCGCAGGACGAAGGCGGCGTCCTCCGGCTCGGCGATCGGCCCGCCGTGGCACAGCACCGTGACGTCCTCGCGCACCTCCAGCGCGGCCTGCGACCACTCGTCGATCAGCGGAACGCACTCCTCCAGGGTCAGGGCGGTCTCCGCGCCGATGGAGCCCCCGGTGGTCAGGCCCATGTGGCACACCACCACGTCCGCCCCGGCCCCGGCCATCGCCGCGGCGTCCTCGGCGGAGAAGACGTAGGGGGAGGTGAACAGGTCCAGCGCGCGGGCGCGCCGGACCATGTCCACCTCATGGGCGTAGCCCATCCCGGTCTCTTCCAGGTTGGCGCGGAACACCCCGTCGATCAGGCCGACGGTGGGGAAGTTCTGCACCCCCGAATAGCCGAGCGCGGCCAGCCGGGGCAGGAAGACGTCGAAGTCGCAGAACGGGTCGGTGCCGTTGACGCCGGCCAGGACCGGGGTGTCCCGCACGGCGGTCAGCACCTCCCGGGCCATGTCCTCGACGATCTCGTTGGCGTTGCCGTAGGCCAGCAGGCCGGCCAGCGAGCCGCGCCCCGCCATCCGGTAGCGGCCGGAGTTGTAGACCACCAGGATGTCGGCGCCGCCCGCCTCCTGGCACTTGGCGGACAGGCCGATGCCGGCGCCGCCCCCGATGATCGGGGTGCGCGCCTGCCTCTTGGCCTTGAGCCGCTGGAGGATCTCCGCTCTGGGAATCCCGGCCATGCCCTCACTCCTCCCCGTGGAGTTCGGCGAGGACCGCCACCGCGGCCTCGGCGAACGCCGGATCGTTGATGTCGGTGTCGCGCTCCTCGACGCGGACCCCGCTGCCGGCCAGGCCGGTGCGCACCGCGTCGAACAGGGCGGCGTCGGCGTCCGGGTCGTGGAAGGGGCCGTCCTGCACGGCGACCGCGGAGACGCCGCGCAGCGGCAGCAGCACCGCGGTGGGCCCCGGCCGGGCGCAGGCGCGGGCGGCCAGTCGGCTGCCCAGCTCGGCGCACTCCTCGGGGGTGGTCCGCATGAGCGTGACCGAGGGGTTGTGCACCAGCAGGCGGCGGTCGGCGAAGTGCTCGGGGACGCTCTCGCGCGGGCCGAAGTTGACCATGTCCAGGGCGCCGAGCGAGATCACGCGGGGCGTGCGGGGGCCGCCCGCGAGCCGTCCGGGGCCCGCCGACATGACGCCGCCGACCAGTTCGTCGGCGAGTTCGGTCGTGGTCAGGTCGAGCACCCCGTCCAGCGCCCCGGCGTCGGCCAGCGCCTCCAGGGCCCGCCCGCCGGTGCCGGTCATGTGGAAGACGAGCACCTCGTCGCCGCGCTCCTCCAGCAGCTCCCGGGCCCGGGTGACGGCGGGGGTGGTGACGCCGAACATGCTCGCGGCGACGGTGGCGCCCGCGGCGGGCCGCTCCACCGGCGCGCCGCGCACCATGCCGGCCACCGCGTCGCAGGCGTTGGCCAGCACCCGGGTGGACACGCTGTTGAGCCCGGCGACGTCCACCACGCTGGGCATGAGCACCAGGTCGCTCTCGCCGACGTAGGGGCGGGTGTCGCCGGAGGCGGCGGTGGAGACCACCACCTTGGGCACCCCCAGCGGCAGCGCGCGCAGGGCCCGGGCGGCGATGGAGGTGCCGCCGGTGCCGCCGGTGCCGCCGACGGCGACGGCGCCGTCCAGCCGCCCCTGGGCGCGCAGGGCGAGCACGGCGGCGTGCGCCCCCTCGGCCATGGCGGCCACGGCGGCGCCCCGGTCGGCGCCCGCGTCCGGCGCGTCGGCGGCGTCCCGGGCGGCGATGTCGGCCGGCGGCCCCGCTGCGGGGGCGAAGACCCCGGTGTCGACCAGGACGGTCTCCAGCCCGGCGGCGGCGAGCCGGCCGGTGACGAAGGCGGCCTCGGCGCCCTTGGTGTCCAGGGTGGCCAGGACCGCGACGACGGGGGGACGCGCGCTCACCGGTTCACCGCCCCGGGGTGCTCGCCGGCCGGGGCCTCGCGGAAGTCGGGGGCCGCGCGCAGCGCCTCCTCGGCGCCGGCGGGGGAGTAGACGACCACCAGGCGCAGCGTGCTCCAGCCGGTGTTGAAGGTGGAGTGCAGCACGCCGCGGGGGACGTGCACCGCGTCCCCCGCGGCGACGGGGAAGGCGGGGCCGTCGCCGACGGTCTGCTCTCCGGTGCCCGACAGGACGTAGATGACCTCGTCGGACTCGGGGTGCCGGTGCCGGTCGTGGCCCTTTCCGGGGTGGACGTCCACGTCGCCGACGGTCAGCTCGGTGCCGGGGGCCGTGCCGGGGGTGATGCGCCACTTGATCCGCCCCCAGTCGAAGAGCCAGGTGGGGACGGAGTCGGGGCGGTGGGGGGTGGGTTCCATGGGGTGTGCCCTACCCCGGGCCCGGGGTAGGGCAACGTGCGGGCGGTGAACATGAGAATGAGGCGCCGAAACTTATTTTCCGTGAAATGCGGACATGGGCGGGGGGCAGGGGGCTAGATTGGGCCCTGTGGACGCGGAGCGTGTCCACATGTGTACGGATAGTCGATATTGCGGTGTCCCGTGGACGGCGGGAGCCGCGAGACGAGGGACCACATGATGAAGAAGATGTTCGCCGCCGGTGCCGTCGCCGCCGCCTCCGCGGGCGTGCTCCTGGGCGGGGCCCCCGCCTTCGCCCACGACGGCCCGATCACCTCGGGCAACGGCTCGATCCTCGGGGGCAACCAGGTCGTGGCCGACGCGAACGTCCCGGTGAACGTGTGCGGCAACGGCATCGGGATCCTGGGCATCGGCAACGGCGCCTGCGTCGACTCCGGCGCCTGGGTCAAGGACCACTAAGCGGTCCCCGGCCCCAGGGGGGCGGCGCCGGACTCAGCGGTCGGCGCCGTCCCCTTCTCCGTGTCACAGGTAGGAGCGGGTCCGCCCGTCGACCCGGCCGCGGAACGCCCACCAGCCGGCGGCCTGGTAGGCGGCCATCAGCGGGACCGCGACGGCGGCGGCCCAGGACAGCGGCGCCAGGGAGGCGGCGTCGGCGGCCGCCTGGGACAGGGTCAGGCCGCCCCCGTCCGCGGAGGCCAGGACATAGGGGTGGTGCGCCGCCCAGGGCAGGACCGCGAACAGGGCCATCGCGGCCGAGGTGCAGGCGAAGGCGGCGCCGGTGCGCCCCGCGCGCGCCGCGGCCCGGGCGCCCAGGAGCGCGGCGGCCTGCAGTGCGGCGGTTCCGGCCGCGGCGGCCGGGTGGGCCACCGCAGGCGTGGCGAGGGCGGCGGCGCCGACGAGGACGGCGCCGGCGGCCGCGGCCGCCGGGAGGCGCCCGGCCAGGACGCGGGCCCGGGAGGCCGTCGGCCCGAGGGTGCGCAGTGCGGTGAAGGACGCGCCGTGCGCCGCGAACAGCGGCGGGGCGGCGGCGGTGCACAGCAGGGCCGCAGGGGAGAGCAGGGCGGGAACGGCCGAGACCGCGTGGCCGGAGGTGAACTCCACGCCGTTGAGCAGGACGCCGACCACCGTCCCCCACAGCACGGCGGGGACCGCGCCGCCGGCGGTGATCAGGGCGTCCCACCCGCGCACGCCCCGGGCCGTGCGCGCCCGGCCGCGCAGCTGCACCGCGGCCTTCCCGGCCACGAGCGCCGCCAGCAGGGGCACGAGCACCGGGTACAGCCCGGACAGCAGTGCGCCCTCCAGGAGGGGGAAGGCGCCGAGGAGGACGGCCGCGAAGGCGACGAGCCAGACCTCGTTGCCGAAGAAGAAGGGGCCCAGCGCCGCCATCGTGGCCCGGCGGTCCGCCCCGTCGCGGGCGATGAAGGGGCGCAGCAGCTGCGTCCCGTAGTCCAGTCCGCCCAGGACCAGGTACCCGGCCAGCAGGGCGACCAGCAGGACCAGCCAGGCGTTCTCCAGGGGCGCGCTCTCCACGGTCATGGCGTCCTCACGGAGTGCGGGGCGGGGGCGGGTTCGGGTTCGGGGGCGCCCAGGCGCACACCGTCTGGGCCCCGGTGGGCCAGGCGCGCGATGATCACCCAGTCGGCGGCCGCCAGCGCGCCCAGCACCCCGGTGAACAGGACCAGGGACGCGGCGACCGCGGCGACCGCGGCGGCCGGGACGGGCGAGGCGGCGTCGGTGACCGCCAGCTCGCCGTAGACCAGCCACGGCTGGCGGCCGGCCTCGCGGAAGAGCCACCCGCACACCGAGGCGATGAACGGCAGCGGGACCAGGGCCACCACCGCCCAGGCGAGCGGGCGGGTGCGCACCAGCAGGTCGCGGGGGAGCAGCACCAGCGCGATCAGCGGGGCGAAGAAGAGCACCCAGCCCAGGGCGACCATGGTCTCCGCGGGCACCGCGATCCACGCCGGGGGCGCGTGCGCGGCGCCCTCCGCCCCGCCCTCCAGGACGGCGGTCTTCAACGGCTGCTGTTCGGCGATGCCCCGGAACTGGACGTCGCCGACCGCGTAGAGCGGGTAGCAGGCCAGGGCCGCGACGACCACCCCCAGCCGCAGCGGTGCGCGGAAGAAGGCGGTGTGCGGGGTCCGGCGGGCGAAGTGGTAGGCGGCCACCCCCGCCATGGCCAGGCCGCCGGTGACCAGCGCGGCCGCGGTGACGTGGCCCAGCGCCACCAGGGCGTTGGGGTTGGCCATCACCGCGCCGAGGTCGGCGAGGTAGGCGGTGCCGCCGCGCACCTCGTGGCCGACCGGGTGCTGCATGAAGCCGTTGGCGACCAGGATGAAGTAGGCCGAGGCGTAGGCGGTCAGCGCCACCAGCCAGATCAGCGCGGCGTGCAGGCGCGGGCCCAGCCGCCCCCAGCCGAAGATCCACAGCCCCAGGAACGTCGACTCGGCGAAGAACGCGACCATCCCCTCCAGGGCGACCGGCGCGCCGACGATGTTCCCGGCGTATTCTCCGAGCCCGCTCCAATTCAGCCCGAGCTGGAACTCCATGACGAGTCCGCTGACGATTCCCAGGGCGTAGTTCACCACGTACAACTGGCCCCAGAACCGGGCCTGGAGTTCGCGGCGGGCGCGCCTTTCCGGGTCGGAGGCGGCCGCGGACGCCGTGTGCAGGACGGCGACCAGGGGAGCCAGGCCCAGGGTGAGCAGGACGAACAGCCAGTGAATTCCGGTGGTCAGTGCGAATTGCAGGCGCGACAGATCGATCGCGTCCACGGCGCCCCCTTTCCCGTGCGAAGAACGGAGCCGGCCGGACGGTGACGACCTTAAAGCGGGGGGTCCTAGGATCTCCAAGACCGATTCCGTCATATGCACATGCGCGCGGGCGCATGAGGAGGGTGGCCCGGTGGACCTGCAGGCGCTGCGGTACTTCCAGGCGGTGGCGCGCCACCAGCACATCAGCCGCGCGGCCGAGGAACTGATGGTGGCCCAGCCGTCGCTGAGCCGGGCCGTCGCGCGCCTGGAGGCCGACCTGGGGACGGTGCTCTTCGACCGGCGGGGGCGGCGGATCCGGCTGAACGCCCAGGGCGAGGCGTTCCTGCGCCGGGTCGAGCGGGTGCTGGGCGAGCTGGACGACGCCCGCCGGGAGCTGGCCGGCGTCCCGGGGGAGGCCGGGGGGACGGTGTCGGTGGCCGCCGAGACCATGCTCACCCTGACCGGGGTGCTGGCGGGGTTCCGGCGGGCCGAGCCCGGGGTCGGGTTCCACCTGCACCAGGCGCACGCCGAGGCGATGCCGCGCCTGCTGCGCGACCGCCGGGTGGACTTCTGCGCGGCCTCCCAGCCGCTGGCCGGGGGCGACCTGTGCGGTCGGGAGCTGCTGCGCGAAGAGGTCCTCCTCGCCGTCCCGCAGGACCACCCCTGGGCGGCGCGGCGGAGCGTGCGGATCGAGGAGCTCGCGCGCGAACCGTTCGTGGTGCCGCGCCCCGGCTACTGGCAGCGCGCGTTGGCCGACCGCCTCTTCGAGCGCGCGGGGGTGCTGCCGACCATCGTCTACGAGGGCGACGAGCCCGGGGCCATGCAGGACCTGATCGGCGCCGGGCTCGGGGTGGGGCTCATCCCGGCCGTGGCGCGCGAGGCGGGCACCCGCGCCGCGGTGGCCTGGCTGCGGGGGGAGGCCCAGGACTGCGAGCGGGTGCTCACCCTGGTGTGGCACCGCGACGCCCACCTGTCCCCGGCGGCCCGGCGGTTCCGCGACTTCGCCGCGGGCCACTTCCGCGCCCCCTTCGCGGGCGGCCGGAAAACCGGTTGCCCTTCCCCTGTGGAGTGAGGTTAACCTTACCTCGCCGTGCCGACCGGGGAGGGACATGTCCGATACGCCGCTGCGGCGTGCCGTGCGCAGGAACCGGGGCGCGATCGCGCGGTCCGTGCTGGGGCAGTCGCTCTACCAGGTGTGCGAGACGCTGGTGCCGGTCGCCATCGGGGTGGTCATCGACCGCGCCGTCGCCGCCGGGGACCCGGCGGCGCTCGCGGTGTCCCTGGCCGGGCTGGCCGCGCTGTTCACCGTGCTCACGCTCTCCTGGCGGTACGGGGCGCGCGCCGTCGTGCGGGCCGGGGAGCACGAGGCCCACCGGCTGCGGGTCGAGGTGGCCGGGCACGCCCTGGACCCCCGGTCCCCCGACACCGGGATGGGCGCGGGCGAGCTGCTGACCGTGGCCACCACCGACGCCGACCGCACCGCCCAGGTGCTGCACCCGCTCACCGGCGGCGCGGGGTCGCTGGTCGGGCTGGCGGTGGCCGCCGCCGTGCTGCTGGGCATCGACCCGCTGCTGGGCGGCGGGGTCCTGGTGGGGGTGCCGGTGCTGGTGGCGATCGTGCAGGGGATCGGCCCGGTGCTGACCCGGCGCACCGCCGACCAGCAGGAGGCACTGGCGCGCGCCGGAGGGCTCGCCGCCGACCTGGTGCGCGGACTGCCCGCGCTGCGCGGCATCGGGGCCGAGGAGCACGCCGCCCGGCGCTACGCCTCCTCCAGCGCCGCGGCGCTGCGCGGCGCGCTGCGCGCCGCCGTGCCGCTGGGCCTGTACCAGGGCGCCACCGGGCTGGCCGGCGGGCTGCTGCTGGCCGCGGTCGCCGCGGCGGCGGGCACGGCCGCCGTGCAGGGCCGGATCAGCGTCGGCGAGCTGGTCACCGTGGTCGGGCTGGCCCAGTTCCTGACCGAGCCGGTGCGCGAGATCGGCTACGCCACGATGCACCTGGCCCGCTCCAAGGCCTCCTCCGACCGCCTGGAGCGGGTGCTGCGCGCCCCCTTCCGGCTGGCCGCGGGCGAGCCCGGGGCAGACGGGCGGACCGGCGCCCCCGGGGCGGCCCCCGTCGAGCTCAAGGGGGTGGGCGGCGCCCTGGGCGGGCTGGACCTGCGGGTGGCGCCCGGGGAGTTCCTCGGGGTGGTCTGCTACGACCCCGCCGACGCCCGCGCCCTGGTCGACGTCCTGGCCGCCCGGTCGCCCGCCGCCGAGCACGGCGGCGCCTACCTGGTGGACGGGGTCCCGGCCGAGGCCCTGGGGCCCGAGCGGGTGCGGGAGCGGGTGCTGGTCGAGCCGCACGACGCCGACCTGTTCGAGGGAACCCTGGCCGAGAACGTGCTGACCGGCGCCGCGCCCGGCGCCGACCCCTGGCCGGCGCTGCGCGCGGCCGCCGCCGACGAGGTGGTGCGCACCGTGCCGGGCGGCCTGCAGGCCCCGCTGACCGACCGCGGCACCACCCTGTCCGGCGGCCAGCGCCAGCGCCTGGGGCTGGCCCGGGCCCTGGCGGCCGACCCCCCGGTGCTGGTGCTGCACGACCCCACCACCGCGGTGGACGCGGTGACCGAGGAGGCGATCGCGGCCGGGCTGCGCCGGCTGCGGCACGGCGCCTGCACGGTGGCGGTCTGCTCCAGCCCCGCGCTGCTCGCCCGGGCCGACCGGGTGGTGGCCGTGGCCGGCGGCCGCGTCGCGGCCGAGGGCACCCACGCCGGACTGGCGGCCGACGACCCCGACTACGCCGAGGCGGTACTGCGATGACCTACCGGACCCTGCCGGTGGCCTCCGGGCGCCGGACCCTGGCGGTGCTGGCGCGGCAGGTGCGCGCGGTCCGCCTGACCGGGGCCGCCGCCGTCGCCGCCAGCGTGGCGGCCAACGCCTGCGTGCTCGCCGGGCCCTGGGCGCTGGGCCTGCTGGTGGACGCGGTGGTCGACGGCGGGGGCGGCGGGCGCGTGCTGGTGCTGGCCGGTGTCATCGCCCTCGCCGCGCTGGCCGGGGGCGTGTTCGCGGCGCTGGAGTCGGTGCTGCTGGCGCGGGCCGGGGAGAGGGTCCTGGCGCGGCTGCGCGAGGCGGTGATGCGCAGGGCGGTGCGGCTGCCGGAGGAGCGGCTCTCCCGGCTCAGCCCCGGCGACCTGCTCTCCCGGGTCGGCGACGACGTGGCCCGGACCTCGGAGGTGGTGCGCGAGCGCGCGCCGCTGGTGCTCACCTCGCTGGTGCTGGTGGTGATGGCGCTGGGCGGGATGGCCGCCCTGGACTGGCGGCTCGGGCTGGCGGGCGCGTGCGCCCTGCCGGTGCACGCGCTGGCGCTGCGCTGGTACCTGCCCAGGTCCGCGCCGATGTACGCCCGCCAGCGCGCCCAGCTCGGCGACCGGGCCCAGGCGCTGGTCAGCTCCCTGCAGGGGGCGCCGACCGTGGAGGCCTACCGGCTGCGGGAGCGGCGCTCCGCGCTGGTCGCCGAGCGCTCCGCCGCCGCCCGGGACACCGAGATCGGCGTGTTCCGCCTGTTCAGCCGGTTCATCGGGGGGATGAACGCGGCCGAGTGCGTCGGGCTGTCGATGATCGTGGCCGTGGGCTTCTGGCTGGTGGGGACCGAGCAGGCCACCGTGGGCGCGGTGACCGCGGCGGCGCTGCTGTTCCACCGGCTCTTCGACCCCTTCGGGGCGCTGATGACCAGCTTCGACGACGTGCAGTCGGCGGGGGCGAGCCTGGCGCGCATCGCCGGGGTGCTCGACCTGCCCGAGCCTCCCGAGCCGGCCGATCCGGCCCGCCCGGCGCACGGCGGGGTGCGGGTGCGCGGGGCGGTGCACCGCTACGAGGACGGGCCCGCGGTGCTCGACGGGGTGGACCTGGACATCGCCCCGGGGGAGCGGGTGGCCCTGGTGGGGGCGAGCGGGGCGGGCAAGACGACGCTGGCCCGGGCGGTGGCCGGGCGGCTCGCGCCGACCGGGGGGCGGGTGCTGCTGGGCGGCGTACCGGTCGAGCGGGTGCCCCGCGCGGACCTGCGCCGGCACGTCGCCATGGTCAGCCAGGAGTCCCACATGTTCTCCGGGACGCTCGCCGAGAACGTGCGCATCGCCGCCCCCGGCGCCGACGACGAGCGGGTGCTGCGGGCACTGGAGCGGGTCGGCGCCCGCGCCTGGGCGCAGGCGCTGCCGGAGGGGATCGCCACCGCGGTGGGGGAGAACGGCACGCGGCTCACCGCCGACCAGGCCCAGCACGTGGCGCTGGCGCGGCTGGTGCTGGCCGACCCGGCGGTGGCGGTGCTGGACGAGGCCGGTGCCGAGGCCGGGAGCGCGGGCGCCCGGGGCCTGGAGCGGGCGGCGCTGGCCGCCACCGAGGGCAGGACGGCGCTGGTGGTGGCGCACCGGCTGCCCCAGGCGGTGGACGCGGACCGGGTGGTGGTGATGGAGGCCGGGCGCGTCGTGGAGACGGGCACCCACGCCGAGCTGGTGGGGCGCGGCGGCCCCTATGCCGACCTGTGGAAGGCCTGGAGCGACGGCCGCTGAGGGGGCGCGTGCACCGCACCACGGCGGTGTGCAGTGCAGCACGATCGCCTCCGGGGGGTCCGCCCGGGGGGCCCACGGAGCCACCATGTGGCTCCTGAATTCGCCCTGTCCCCCGCGTGCGGATCGGAGGCCCCCGTGCCGGACGACCTCTCCTCCCCCATCTACCTCCCGGTGCTGCTCGCCGTCCTGGCGGCCATGCTCGGCCTGGGCGTGTGGGTCGCCCGGCGCGCCCGCAGCGGGGAGGACTTCCTGCTGGCCGGACGCAGCCTGGGCACCCCGCTGCTGCTCGGCACCACCCTGGCCACCCTGGTCGGCACCGGCTCCAGCCTCGGCGCCGTCGGGTTCGGCTACGAGAACGGCTGGGCCGGGGCGCTGTACGGCATCGGCGGCGCGGGCGGGGTGCTGCTGCTCATGTGGCTCTTCGCCGACGTGCGCCGGCACGGCTTCATGACCTTCTCCGAGGAGATGAGCTCCTACTTCGGCGCCAGCCGGGCGGTCAAGGGGGTGGTCTCGGTGGTGCTCGTGCTGGCCTCGGTGGGCTGGCTGGGCGCGCACATCCTGGGGGGATCGCTCTACCTGTCCTACCTGACCGGCATGGACCCCCAGCTCGCCAAGGTCGTGGTCGCCGCCGGGTTCGGGCTGTACACGGTGGTCGGCGGCTACCTGGCGGTGGTCGTCACCGACGCGGTGCAGGGCACGGTGCTCTTCATCGGCTTCACCGTGCTGGCCGTGCTGGCGCTGGCGGCGGCGGGCGGGCCGTCCGGGCTGACCGAGGGGGTGCCCGCCGAGGCCTCCTCCCTGCTCGGCATCGAGGCGCTGGGGCCGGTCCCGGCGGCGTCGCTGGCGGCGGTGGTGGCGGTGGGCGTGCTGGCCACGCCGTCCTACCGGCAGCGGATCTACTCGGCGCGGGACACCGCCACGGTCCGCCGGAGCTTCGCCTGGGTCGGCGGGCTGTTCGCGGCGTTCGCCCTGCTGCCGGCGGTGGCGGGGATGTCCGCCCGCGCCCTGGCGCCGGGCCTGGACAACCCCGACATGGCCTTCCCCTACCTGGCCACCACCCTGTTCCCCGTCTGGGTGGGCGCGTTCCTGCTGGTGGCAGGGCTGTCGGCGACCATGTCCTCGGGCGACTCCGACGCGGTGGCGGCCACCACGATCCTGCTGCGCGACGTGGCCCACCTGGTCACCGGGCGGCTGCCCCGGTCCGCGGACATGGTGCGGCTGTCCCGGCTGTGCCTGGCCGGCGTGCTGCTGCTGGCGCTGCTGTGCGCGCTGGCGGCCACCACGATCATCGACTACATCACGCTGATGATCTCCACCGTGCTCACCGGGCTGCTGGTCGCCTCGCTGCTCGGCCGCTTCTGGAGGCGGGCCACCTGGCAGGGCGCGCTGGCGGCGATGGCCGGCGGCTCGGCCGCGGCGCTGGCGGTCGAGGGCACCGCCTCCTGGTCGGAGTTCTGGGGCAACCCGGTCTTCCCGTCGATGGCGGCGGCCCTGGTGTGCGGGGTTGCGGTGAGCCTGGTGACGCCGCCGACGCCGATCACCCGGGAGGAGGCGCGGGAGCGGCTGGGGCGGGAGCGCGCCCGGATGGACGTGGGGACCACGCTCCGCGCCGGCGGGGAATGAGGCGGGCGGGGCCCGGCGGCCGCGCCGGGCCCCGCCCGCTCCCGGGGCGCGGTGCGGCCTCAGCGCACCAGCACGGTGTCGTAGACGTCGAGGTGGCCGCTCTCCCACAGGTGGTCCATCGCCTTCAGGCCCACGCGCGCGCAGCCGTGGGAGGCGGGGTAGGGCGGGACCGACCCGTAGCCGTGGACGGCGATGCCGCCGTTGAAGTACTTGGGCCGGTAGAGCGCGCCGAGGGGGCCCGGGTCCCAGGCGTCGACCTCGCGGAACACCTGGTAGCTCCCGGTGGGGGTGGTCGCGATGTGCCGCTCGCCACGGGAGGTGTAGGGCTCGCCGGAGCCGGTGGAGGTGCTGAACACCTCCTGCACCTGCCCGTCCTCGACGGTCATCAGCAGCTGGCGGTCCAGGTCGATCTCGACCGCGCGGCCGCTGGAGGTCTGGGCGGAGGGGCGCACGCCCTCGTCGAGCGCGGCGCGGGTGTCGGGGCCCACGATCCCGTCGCGGTCGATCCCGGCGGCCTTCTGCAGGGCCTGCACCGCCAGGGAGGTCTCGGTGCCGAATTCGCCGTCGGCGGTGCCGAGCCAGTAGCCCAGGCCGCTCAGGCGCTCCTGGAGGGTCTGGACCTCGGGGCCGGAGTCGCCGGCGCGCAGCAGGTCGGAGGCGGGGGCGACGGCCGCGTAGGCGGTGCCCGCGGGTGGGGCGTCGGGGAGCGGGACGACGGCGGCCGCCAGGGCGAGCGCCGCGACCGTGGCCGCACGGCGGGGGGAACGTCGTAGGGTCATTTCCCTCTTTTACCCCTCTTTCCCCCGCCATTACCGGACTGCTCCCTTAAGCTCGGGCGCCTCTGAGTGAAGGCCCGGTGAACGGGGCGGGCAGGGGTGCGTGCAGGAGCCCGGCCGGCCCCGTGCGACGGGGCCGGCCGGTGCGGGGCCGGTCCCGGTCAGCCCTGCAGGGCCGCGACGGCCTCCTCCGCCGCCTGGGCGATCAGCTCGTCCTCGGACTCGGCGTCCTCGGTGTCCTTGGTGGAGTAGGCCGCCAGCACGATCGGGTCGCCCTCCGGGGGCCACATCACGGCGATGTCGTTGCGGGCGCCGTAGCCCGGCATCCCCGACTTGTCGCCGACCTTCCAGTCCTCCGGCACCCCGGCCCGGATCAGGGTGTCGCCGGTGGTGCTGCGGACCATCATGTCGGCGAGCGCCTCGCTCTTGTCCTCCTCCAGCGTGTCGCCGAGGACGTACTCCTCCAGATTCCCGGCGAACGCCCGCGGGGAGCTGGTGTCGCGCTCGTCGCCCGGCTTGTTCTCGTTCAGCTCGGTCTCCCAGCGCGCGGAGACGGTCACCTCGTCGCCGAGCTCGCGCATCGCCTCCTGGAAGCCCTCGGGGCCGCCGATCTCCTCCAGCAGGAGGTTGGCCGCGGTGTTGTCGCTGTAGCGCAGCGCCGCGTCGCACACCTCCATCAGCGTCATCCCCGTGTCCACGTGGTCCTCGGTGATGGGCGAGTACGTGACGAGGTCCTCCTCGTCGAAGTGGACGACGGTCTCCTCCATCTCCTTGAGGGAGTGCTCCTCCATGACCGCGCCGCACGCCGGCACCTTGAAGGTGGAGGCGTAGGCGAAGCGCTCGTCGGCGTTGTAGGCGACCTCCTCGCCGCTCCCCGTGTCCAGCGCGTAGACGCCCAACCGGGCGCCGAACTCCTCCTCAAGGCGCTCGAAGCCGGCATCGGCGCCGGCCTCTGCGCCGGTCTGCGACGTGCCCGCGGTCGGGGCCGCGTCCTCCTGAGGGGAGCAGGCGGCGGCGGGCACGACGGCCGCGGCGAGCAGCGCGGGCAGTGCACGTTCGATCAGCATGGTTCGGCCTTCCTCATCTGCGGCGGTACGGCGATTCGGAAGGGCCCCGGGAACCCTGCCCAGCAGTCTGGCCCGCGGATCGAATGCTGTCCAAGACGGAAACGGCGCCTTCCATGCCGCAGCGGCATAAGGTGAGCCCATGGACCTCGTCGCCGCCTGCAGGGCGTTCGTCCACGTGAGCGAGCAGGGCAGCTTCACCCTGGGGGCGGCCGCCGCCCGGGTGGCCCAGCCGGTGGCCAGCAGACGGATCGCCGCGCTCGAGCGCCACCTGGGCGGGCGGCTCTTCGACCGGTCGAGCCGCAGGGCGCGGCTGACCCCGTTCGGCCGCGAGATGCTGCCGGCCGCGCGCCGCCTGGTCCGGCTGGCCGAGGCGATGGAGGACGCCGCCGAGCAGGCCCGCAACGCCCCGCTGCGGCTGGCCGTGCCGGAGGTGTGCACCACCGGCGACCTGGCCCTGCTGGACGTGCGGGCGCGCCGCCTGGGCCTGCGGCTGGACCTGGAGGCGGCGCCGCCGGCGGTCCGCACCGAGCTGCTGCGCTCCCAGGAGGTGCGCGCGGCCCTGGTCGCGGTGCCCGAGGCCGAGGCGGTGTGGCGGGTGCCCCTGGGGGCGGCCTCGGCCACCGAGCCCGAGGGGGCGGCGGTGTACCTGGAGACGCTGCGCTCCGGGCGCACGGGGCGGTCCCCGGGGCCCGGGCGGCCGCGCCGGCTGTGGATCCAGCCCGAGGACGACGTGCCGCACGTGCGCGACCGCGTCTTCCGGCTGCGCGACCGGGCGGGGCTGCGCCCGGCCCAGGTGGCCCTGGCCCGCACGCTGGCCGGGGCGCTGGCCGAGGTGCTCGACGGCGGCGACCTGCTGCTGGCGTCCGAGCGCCAGGCCGACGACCTGGGGCTGTACTGGCGCCCGGTGGGCGAGGAGGACCTGGCGCGCGGGTTCGACGCGGCCACCAGCGGCGGCGAGGACCCCGGCCGGCTGCGGGGGCCGCTGCGCGCGGGGATCGCGCGCTGCCTGGGGGCCGACGGCGACGGGGACACCGCGGACAGGACCGGAGAGGAGGACGCGGAGTGCGGGAGGAGGCCTTCCTGAGACGGCTGCGCGAGGAGCTGGACGAGGGCGGACTGCGCGGCTCGTTCCTGGTGCGCGACCTGGACTCGGGCGAGGAGATCGGGATCGAGCCCGACCTGGAGTTCAGCACGGCCTCGCTGGTGAAGGTGCCGCTGGCGACGGCGGTGCTGGAGCGGGTCCGGCGCGGGGAGCTGGACCCCGCACGGCAGGTGCTGCTGACCCCGGGGGTGGACGTGGTCCCGGGGCCGACGGGGATCAGCCGCTTCCGCCACCCGGCGAGCATCGCGGTGGAGGACCTGCTGTACCTGAGCATGGCCGTCAGCGACAACGCCGCCTCCGAGGCGCTGTTCGCCCTCACGCCGCCGGCCGAGGTGGCCGGGCTGCTCAAGGAGCTGGGCCTGGACGGGATCACCATCCGCAACACGCTGCGGCACCTGCGGGACACCCCCGAGGCCCACCTGGCCCCGGCCGACGCCCACCTGGCGCAGCGGCTGGCGATCGAGGCGGGCACCGAGGGGCGCGGGCACAGCGTCCCCCAGCTGGACGTCACCCGGGCCAGCGCCGGGTCCGCGCGGGCCTACGCCGACCTGCTGCAGGAGCTGTGGCGGCCGCAAACGCTGGACGCCGGGACCGCCGAGCGGGTGCGCGGCCTGATGGCCGCCAACACGCTGCGGCAGCGGCTCGCCCCGGACTTCGCCTCGGACGCGGCGCGGTGGTCCTCCAAGACCGGGACGCTGCTGAACCTGCGCCACGAGATCGGCGTGGTCGAGCACGACGGCGGCGGCGCCTACGCGGTGGCGGCGCTCACCGAGTCGCGGGTGGCGGCCATCGTGCAGCCGGAGGCGGAGGCGCTGATGGGGGCCGTGGCGCGGCGCCTGCGCGACCGCCTCCGGGCGGCGCGGGTGTGAGGCTCAGACCGCCGACCAGCCGTTGTCCACCGGCAGCACGGCGCCGTTGATGCTGCTCGCGGCGTCGGAGGCCAGGAAGACGACGGCCGCGGCGAGCTCGTCGGCCTCGGCGACCCGGCCGATGCCGGCCGTGTAGGCGCCCAGGACCCGCGGGCCGGCCGCGGAGGCGTCGGCGTCCACCCGGATGCCGGTGGCGGTACCGCCGGGGGCGACCGCGTTGACCCGGATGCCCTGGTCGCGGTACATCACCGCGGTCGACTTCACCAGCCCGACCACCCCGTGCTTGGCGGCGGTGTAGGCGGCCCCGGCGGCGCTGCCGCGCAGCGAGGCCTCCGAGGCGGTGAACACGATCGCGCCCGAGCCCCGCTCCAGCATGTGCGGCAGCACGGCGCGGGTGAGCAGGAACGGCGCGGTCAGGTTCACCCGGATCAGGCGTTCCCACAGCTCGTCGGTGACGTCGGCGGCGGCCGACATGTCGTCCATGATCCCGGCGTTGTTGACCAGCACGTCGATGCCGCCGAAGCGCTCGGCGGCGGTGCCGGCGACCCGGTCCACGACCTCCTGCCGGCTCAGGTCGCCCACGACCGCCCCGGCGGTCCCGCCGGCGGCGCGGACCTCCTCGGCGGCGCGCTCGGCGGCCGCGGCGTCGATGTCGGCGATGAGGACCTTCGCGCCCTCCTCGGCCAGGCGCAGGGCGGCGGCCCGGCCGATGCCGGACCCGCCCCCGGTGACGACGGCGCTCTTGGACTCCAGCCCGGTCCGCATGGCGGGCTCCCTTCGGTGGCGGTGCGCGGTGTGCGCGGGGGTGAGTGGGTGCGTGGGGGGCTCTTTCTGTCATGTTACGACTATTTGTCACTGAGCGACATTTTATCGGGGGGTGCTCCGCCGCACGGCTAGCCTGAGGCCCCGAGCACGCCCGAGGACGGAGGAGGGACCGGTGCCGGAAGCGGCCAAGGGGCGGGGGCGCCCGCCGATGAGCGAGCGCCGCAGGCAGGCGGTGCGCACCGAGATCGCCCGGGCCGCCACGGAGCTGTTCGCCGAGAAGGGGGTGGCCGCCACCACCGGCGAGGACATCGCCGCGGCGATCGGCGTCTCCGCGCGCACCCTCTGGCGCTACTTCCCCAGCAAGGAGGGGTGCGTCCGGCCGCTGCTCACCTCCGGGCTGGAGGCGATGGCCGGGTGGCTGCGCACCTGGCCGCGCGGCACCGGCCTGCTCGCCCACCTGGAGGACCGGGCCGCCTTCGCCGGAGAGGCCCCGGCGGCCGGCCCGGTCACCGCCCTGATCCGGATGACCCGGACCGAGCCCGGCCTCATGTCCGTGTGGATGGACGTGCACCGCGAGGCCGAGGGGGTCTTCGCCGGCATCCTCGCCGAACGCACCGGCCGCTCCGCCGACGACCTGGAGGTGCGCGTGCACGCCGCCTCCCTCAACGCGGCCCTGCGCCTGGGCGCCGAGGAGTCGGCACTCGGGGAAGGGGAAGCCCCCTCCTACGCCGCCGCGCTCCACACGTCCCTGCACACCCTGGAACGGGGACTCCCCCTCCTCCGGGAGTGAACGGCCCCGGCGGGTTCACTCCTCCGCCAGGCGGGCGGCCAGGCCGTGGGCCAGGTGGTCGAGGAGGGCGCGGGTGCGGCGGGGGAGGAAGGCGGTGGCGTCGGTGACCGCGAACACGTCGGCCGGCGGGGTGGGCACCTGCGGCAGCACCTGCACCAGGCGGCCGCTGCGGATCAGCGGCAGGGCGTGCCAGGCCGACCGGAGCATCAGGCCCCGCCCCTCCAGGCACCAGCCGACGATCACCTCGCCGTCGTTGCCGGCCATGTCCCCCGAGACCCGCACCGCCGTCTCGTCGCCGGGACCGGTGCCGAACCGCCAGACGCCGAAGTCGGCGTCGTTCTCCTTGATCACCAGGCAGTTGTGGTCGGCGAGGTCGGCCAGGGAGCGCGGGGTGCCGCGGGCCTCCAGATAGGAGGGCGCGGCGCAGACGATGCGCCGGTTGGGGTGCAGGCGCCGCAGGCGCAGGCGGGCGTCGGGCGGCGGGCCGACCCGGATCGCGGCGTCGTAGCCGGACCCGGCGATGTTGAAGGCGTGCTCGGAGAGCGTCAGCTCCACGGCGATGTCGGGGTGTGCGTCGGTGAACTCCCGCAGGAGCGGGGCGATGTGGTGCCGCCCCAGCCCCATGGTGGAGTGCAGGGCGATCGACCCGCGCAGGCGCCCCGAGGAGCGGCTGACGCGCTCTTCCAGGTCGGAGCGGTCCTGGAGCAGCCCGCGCGCGCCGGCGGCGTAGAGCTCGCCCGCCTCGGTGAGGGAGAGCCTGCGGGTGCTGCGCCGGACGAGCTGGGCGGCCAGGCGCTCCTCCAGGCGGGTCAGGCGCTTGCTGACCGCCGAGAGGGTGACGCCCCACTCGCGCGCGGCGGCGGTCAGGCTCGGCGAGCGCGCGACGGCGGCGAAGAACTCCAGGTCGTCGAGGTCGGAGAGGGCCGTCATCGCCTTCTTTCCGCACAGGCAAGGGAGCGTTGATCCGCGCGGCATTCTCTCACGGCTTGTTGCCCGATAGCTTCGATCCGCCAGGCACCGGAAACCGGAGAGGAGCCCGCATGAGCCGCAGGTACCGGATCGCCGTGATCCCCGGAGACGGCATCGGCACGGAGGTCGTCCCCGAGGGCGTGCGGGTGCTGCGCGCCGCCGCCGAGGCCTACGGCTTCGAGCTCGACCCGGTCGAGTACGGCTTCGCCTCGGCGCCCTACTACGAGCGGCACGGCGCCATGCTCCCCGAGGGCTGGTTCGAGGAGCTGGTGCGCCACGACGCGCTCTTCCTCGGCGCCGTGGGCTGGCCGGCGACCGTGCCCGACCACGTCTCGCTGTGGGGGAGCCTGCTGCAGTTCCGGCGGCGCTTCGACCTGTACGCCAACGTCCGACCGGTCCGCCTGATGCCGGGGGTGCGCAGCCCGCTGGCCGGGCTCGGCCCCGGCGACATCGACTTCCTGGTGGTCCGCGAGAACACCGAGGGCGAGTACAGCTCCATCGGCGGGCGGATGTTCGAGGGCACCGAGCGCGAGACGGTCGTCCAGGAGACGGTGATGACCCGCACCGGCGTCGACCGGATCCTGCGCTACGCCTTCGAGCTGGCGCGCGGCCGGGAGCGGCGGCTGACCTCGGCCACCAAGAGCAACGGCATCTCCCAGACCATGCCCTACTGGGACGAGCGGGTGGCCGCCGTGGCCGCCGCCTTCCCCGACGTGGCCGTGGAGAGCTACCACATCGACATCCTCACCGCGCACTTCGTGCGCGACCCGGGCCGGTTCGACGTGGTCGTGGCCAGCAACCTGTTCGGCGACATCCTCTCCGACCTGGGCCCGGCCTGCGCCGGCACCATCGGGATCGCGCCCAGCGCCAACATCGACCCCGAGCGCCGCTACCCGAGCCTGTTCGAGCCGGTGCACGGGTCGGCGCCGGACATCGCAGGAAAGGGGATCGCCGACCCGGTCGGCCAGATCTGGAGCGGCGCGATGATGCTCGAGCACCTGGGGGAGGCCGCGGCGGCCGCGGCGGTGCTGCGCGCGATCGAGGAGGTGCTCGCCGGGGACCCGGCCGTGCTCACCCCGGATCTGGGCGGAACCGGGACCACGGCCTCACTGGGCAAGGCGGTGGCCGAGGCGGTCGCATGAGCGCGCCCGCCACGATGCTGCCCGGGTTCGCCGCCGCCGACGTGGAGGTCGCCACCGACGCCGGCCCTCCGCTGCGGATCCGGGCGGCGACCGCCGGGAGCGGTCCGCCGCTCCTGCTGCTGCACGGCCACCCCCAGACCCACGCCACCTGGCGGGCGGCGGCCCCCCGGCTGGCCGAGCGCTTCACGGTGGTCGCCCCCGACCTGCGCGGGTACGGGGATTCGGGAAAGCCGCCCAGTGACGACGCGCACCTGGCCTACAGCAAGCGTGCGATGGCCCGGGACCAGGTGCGCCTGATGCGCGCGCTCGGGCACACCTCCTTCGCCGTGGCCGGGCACGACCGGGGCGGGCGCGTCGCCCACCGGATGGCCCTGGACCACCCGGCGGCGGTCGAGCGGCTCGCGGTCCTGGACATCGCGCCCACCGCCACCATGTACGCCCGCACCGACCGGGAGTTCGCCTCCCGCTACTACTGGTGGTTCTTCCTCATCCGCCCGGCGCCGCTGCCCGAGGAGATGATCGCCGGGGCGACCGAGACCTTCCTGCGCACCCACCTGCGCGAGCAGAGCGGCACCCCGGGGGTGCCCGAGGAGGACCTGGCCCGCGAGTACCTGCGGTGCTACCGCGACCCGGACACGGTGCGGGCCGTCTGCGAGGACTACCGCGCCGCCGCCACCGTCGACCTGGAGCACGACGACGCCGACGCCCGGGAGGGGCGCCTGCTCACGCGGCCCCTGCTGGCGCTGTGGGGGGCGCGCGGCACCGTGGGGCGGCTGTACGACGTCCCGGCCGCGTGGAGGGAGGTCTCCGGGGCGCCGGTGGACGGGGAGGCCCTGGACTGCGGGCACCTGGTCCAGGAGGAGCGCCCCGGGGAGACCGCCGCGCGCCTGGAGGCGTTCCTCGCCCTGGAGCCGGATCACCGGTAGGAGAGCCGCCGCAGCAGGACCTCGGCCGGGCCGCGGCGCCCCGCGCGGCGCATCGCCTCGGCCGCGGCGAGCGAGACCGCCCACACGGCGGCGGCGACGCCGAAGGCGCCGGCCAGGCCGAGGCGGTCCTGCAGCCCCAGGCCGTAGGAGCGGAAGACCAGGAGGAACGCGGCGCTCTGGAAGAGGTAGAAGGTCATCGACCGCTGCCCCAGCGCCTGGACCGCGGCGGTCGTGCGCCCGCCGGAGCGGGCGGCGGCGATCGCGGCCAGAGCGATGGCGGCGGCGAGCCCCATCCCGCCGAAGAAGCCGGTCAGCGGCTGGAGGAGGGCGGCGGTCCACAGCGCGCCCGCCGACGCGGGGGTCCACACGTCCAGGTGCACCAGGATCGCCGGGACCGCGCCGGCCACGGACAGGGCCTGGGTGGCGACGACGGCGCGGATCAGCAGGGTGCGGTGCCGTGCGGGCTCGTCCAGCACGCCCAGGCGTGCCGCCCACATCCCGAAGACGATGGGCGGTGCGACGGCCACACCGCCGAAGAGCAGGGAGAAGGCCCAGGCCGGGAGGCGCTCGGCGTACACCTGCGCCAGGTCTCCGGTGACGGGGGGAACCGCTCCGATCTCGAAGGTCCACACGCCCTGCGACATCGCCGTCCACGTCCCCATGCCCACCGAGGGGGTCGCGGGCACCAGGAGCGCGAAGCCGGTCCACAGCAGCGTCCGCCGCCGGACCCGCAGCAGGGCGATGAGCGGCACCGAAACGGCCCCGTAGACCGCCAGGATGTCGATCGGCACGACCAGCGTGTGCACGGCGCCGAAGACCACCAGCCACCCGCCGCGGCGGCGCAGCATGCGCCGGACGCCGGCGGCGTCGTCCCCGCCGCGGGTGCGCCGGTCGAGCATCTGCACCAGGGCGTAGCCGAACAGGAAGGCGAACATCGGCCGCGCGTGGTTGCCCACGGCGACCTCGTACAGGGCCAGGGCGGCGGCGTCGGCCGCGGCAGGACCGCGGTCGACGGCGGCGACGAACAGCGGGGCGTGGGCGCAGGCGATGGCCAGCAGCATGGCGCCGCGGGCCAGGTCGGGGGCGAGGGCGCGGGCGGGCGCCCGGGTCGCGGTGGTGGCCATGGCGCTCCTTGCGCGCAGGGGATCCGTACCTGCCTACATGTTATGACGTGTAAATCATGCATCCAGGGTTTCCGTCGGCCGGACCAGGACAGGGCCCGCTTGATACGCTTTGCGGACCGTTCACGGGAGAGGCGGTGGCGATATGGCGGCCGACGGCACGGCCTCCTACGGCCCGGGGGGCCGGGGCTTCTACGGCGCGGTGACGGTGAGCGAGCGCGGACAGATCGCCATCCCCGCGCAGGCCCGCCGCGACCTGGGCATCACGCCCGGCACCAAGCTGCTGGTCCTCGGCGACCCCGAGCAGGGGTTGGCGCTGATGACCCTGGACCGCCTCATGGCCAACCTCCAGGGCTCGAACGCCCTGATGTCCATGGTCGAGCGGCACATGGCCGGGGAGGACGGCCCGGACGAGGGCGCCCCGTCCTGACCCCGGCCGGAACCGGCCCGGTCCGGGCCGCGTGGGTTGCTGCATGGACGATCGCAACGCGCCCGGACGGGGCGCGATCGGCGGTGCTCTTCAGTGGATCCACGACCGGCCCGCCCCGCGGCACCTGGGGACGGAGCGGCCGTGGACGCTCGGCGGGCCCGACCCGCTGGACGGGACCGGTTTCGACCCGCGCACCGGCCCCGTGCCGCACTGGCACGTCGTCGGCTACGGGATGAGCGAGCTCTACGACAAGGAGTCCGACGACCCGGAGGTCTTCGGGTGGGGCTTCGGGCTCCTCCCCTTCCGCCCGGCGCGCACGCCCGGGCACACGATGGGCGTCGGCGGCGCGCTGGGCGCCGAGGACGGCGGTTCGCGGATCACGGCCGTCACCTTCACCGGGGCCCCGGAGCTGGGGGCGGTCGCGCCCCCGAACGGGCCGGGTGTCCTTCCTCCGAGCGGTGGGCCTGACCCGGGACGAGTACGAGGCCGCGAAGGGCGGCCGGGCGCAGGCGCTGCTGCATGCGCTGGGGCCCTGGATGCCGCTGGGGGGTGACCGACGTCGCCCGGGGGTCCTTCCTCGACCACCCGGAGGGCGCGCAGGCCCTCCAGGAGGCCTTCCGGCGCCTGTGACCTGCTGCTTCGATCGCGGATAGCGCACGGCGACGGGTCCGGCCACCCCGGTTCGGGTGGCCGGATCCGGACAGGGGCGGGGTGTGCTCCCGGGATCGGCGCGTGAACTCGGGCGGAGGGGGCCGCGGCGCGGCGCGTTCGGGATGCGCTTTCCCGGGGTCGGGGTTGCGGGGGTTCCGTCGTCGGGGCGGTGCGCTTACGGTGGCCGCGAGTCCTCCCGACCGCAGTGTGGGAGCGCTCCCACCGGCAGTGCCGCCGTCCCTGTCCCGACGCCCGCCCGCCGACCGCCCTGCTCCCCGTGCGCCCGCACCGGTGCGTTCCCGCAGCGCCTGGCGCAGGGACGGAACCGCCCCCTCCGCACCCGATGACTTCCCGACCGGAGGCGCCGCCCCGGTCCGGAAGGGCCGGCCCCGGCTCGCTCCCGGGTACCGGCCGTTGCACCCCCATCCCCCGGCCCGCCGCACCGACACCGCGCGGCGGGCCACCCCCAGAGGAGGATCGATGAGATCACACACCCATCGCCGGGACCGGCGGTGGCCGGGACGGGCCGCGGCCGGCGTCTCGGCGCTCGCCCTGGGCGCGGCCGCGCTCGCCGTGGGCTCCCCGGCGCAGGCCGCCGAGGGCTGCACCGTGGACTACACGGTGGCCAACGACTGGGGTTCCGGCTTCACCGCGAACGTGGCGGTGACCAACCTCGGCGACCCGCTGGACTCCTGGAAGCTGGAGTGGGACTTCCCCGGGGACCAGCAGGTCACCAACGGGTGGAACGGCACCTTCGCCCAGGACGGCGCCCACGTGGAGGTGACCGGCTCCGGGCACAATGCGGCCCTGGGCACCGACGCCACCGCGCAGTTCGGGTTCAACGGGAACCACAGCGGCGACAACGCGGTTCCGGGGACCTTCACCCTGAACGGCGTGGAGTGCGACGGCACCACCGATCCCGGCCCGGACCCGGACCCGGACCCCGATCCGGACCCGGACCCCGAGCCGGGGGAGCGCGTCGACAACCCCTTCGCGGGCGCCGACACCTACGTCAACCCCGTGTGGTCCGAGAACGCCGCCTCCGAGCCCGGCGGCGAGGCCGTGGCCGACGAGTCCACCGCCGTGTGGATGGACCGGATCGGCGCCATCGAGGGCAACGACAGCCCCACCACCGGCGACATGGGCCTGCGCGACCACCTCGACGCCGCCCTGGAGCAGAGCTCCGGGGACCGGCCCATGGTGATCCAGACCGTGGTCTACAACCTGCCCGGCCGGGACTGCGCCGCGCTGGCCTCCAACGGAGAGCTCGGCCCGGAGGAGATCGGCCGCTACAAGGAGGAGTACATCGACCCCATCGCCGAGATCCTCGGCGACGAGGAGTACGCCGACCTGCGCATCGTCGCCACCATCGAGCCCGACTCGCTGCCGAACCTGGTCACCAACGTCGGCGGCAACCCCGGCGCGACCGAGGCGTGCGACACCATGCTCGCCAACGGCAACTACGAGGAAGGCGTGGCCTACGCCCTCGACACGCTGGGCGAGATCCCCAACGTCTACAACTACGTCGACGCCGGGCACCACGGTTGGATCGGCTGGGACACCAACCTCGGACCGGCGATGGAGCTGTTCTACGAGACCGCGAACTCCCACGGTGCCTCACCGGACGACGTGCACGGCTTCGTCACCAACACCGCCAACTACTCGGCGCTGACCGAGCCGCACTTCGACGTGGGCGACACGGTCGGCGGGCAGCAGATCCGCCAGTCGGACTGGATCGACTGGAACCAGTACGTCGACGAGCTGACCTTCGCCCAGGGGCTGCGCGAGGAGGCGGTCTCCGTCGGGTTCAGCGCCGACACCGGGATGCTGATCGACACCTCCCGCAACGGGTGGGGCGGCGCGGAGCGGCCGTCGGGCCCCAGCTCCTCGACCGACCCGAACACCTTCGTCGAGGACAGCCGAGTCGACCGCAGGATCCACGTCGGGAACTGGTGCAACCAGTCCGGCGCGGGGCTGGGCCACCGGCCCGCCGCCGAGCCCGAGCCGGGGATCGACGCCTACGTCTGGGTGAAGCCGCCCGGCGAGTCGGACGGCTCCAGCGAGGAGATCCCCAACGACGAGGGCAAGGGCTTCGACCGGATGTGCGCCCCCACCTATGAGGGGAACCCGCGCAACGGGAACAACCCGTCCGGCGCCCTGCCGGACGCCCCGCTGGCCGGCCACTGGTTCTCCGCGCAGTTCCAGGAGCTCCTGGCCAACGCCCACCCCTCCGTGTGACCGGATTCCGGTGACCGGCCGCGCCCCCGCCCCCTCCTTCCCCCCCCTCCGGCGGGGGCGCGGCCACGGGCGGGGCGCGGCCGGTCTCAGTCCCCGGCGGCCGCGACGGTCATCTCCATGGACAGGCTCTCGCCCGGCTCCAGGACGGCCAGGCCCTCGCCGCTGTTGAAGGCGTCGGGGGCGCAGGTCATGGGCTCCACGGCGACGGCGCGCCGGTGGTCCGGCTCGCCGGGCAGGTGCAGGGTGTACACCTGCACCCACCGGCACCGCGGTGACCAGCCGATGCGCACCCCGTCGCCGGGCCCGTCCAGCACCGCCTCGCCGGGTCCCTCGGGGGCCCCGGTGAAGGCGTGGTCGACCACCGCGCCGCCGACGGCGCGCGGTGCCGTGAAGTCGAGGCCCTGCTCGTGCGCCGGCACGCGGCCGGTGGGGATCAGGTTCCCGTCCACGGTGAGCACCTCCCGGCAGGGCAGGTGCAGGCTCCAGTCGTCGCAGGCGCCGTCCCCGGCCGTGAAGTAGGGGTGGGCGGACAGGCCCGCGGGGGCGGCCTCCCGCCCCAGGTTGGTGGCGGTCAGGGTGAGGGAGAGGCCGTCCTCGCCGAGCACGTAGTGGGCCCGCACCCCGAGGGTGAACGGGTACCCGGGGCGGGGCCAGACCACGTCGGACAGGGTCAGGGCCGCCTCGGAGGCCTCCTCGGCCTCCCAGCGGTCCCACACCGCCAGGCCGTGCAGCGCGGTGCCGCGCCCCGGCTCGTCCACGGCGAGCCGGTGCTCGCGGCCGGCGAACCGGTAGGCGGCGCCGGCGATCCGGTTCGGCCATGGGGCGAGCACCGCGCCCGAGAAGCGGGGGAAGGGGACGGCTCCGGACCGGTCGAACACCAGGTCGCGGCCGCGGTGGCGGAGCTCGCGCAGGGCGGCGCCCTGTTCGGTGACGACGGCTTCGTAGGGCCCGGCGGCCAGGCGGTGCCGGGGAACGTCGAGGGGGGCGGGGGGCGTGTCGAGGGGCATGGCGGGCAGGGTACTCACCCGGCCGGCACCACCTCCACGGGGGTCGTCAGGACGCGGCCCTCGCCGACCGTGCGCGGCGCCCCGGTGACGGTGAAGCGGGCGGACAGCGGCAGGTCCTCGCTGGAGTGGCCCGCCGCCAGGGTGAACGCGCCCGGCTCGACGATGCGCGCGCCCCCGCGCCCGGTGAAGGAGGTGCGGTCGGCGTGCAGCCGGAACCGCACCCGGCGCGCACCGCCGGCCGGGACCCCGATGCGGGCGTAGCCCACCAGCTCCCGCTCGGGGCGGGTGACCTGCGCGGTCTCGTCGGTCAGGTAGAGCTGGACGACCTCGTCGCCGTCCCGCCCGCCGGTGTTGCGCACCGTCACCTCGGCCGCGAGCTCCCCGTCGGCGGGGATCGAGGCGGTGCTCAGCCGCAGGTCGGACAGGGCGAAGGAGGTGTAGGACCGGCCGTGTCCGAAGGGGTAGAGCGGCGAGGGGTCGAGGTCGGAGATGCCCGCGCTCGCCCGCCCCAGCGGCGGCGCCAGGTAGGGGGCGGGCTGGCCGCCGGGGTGGCGGGGCACCCCGATCGGGAGCCGGCCGCCGGGGTTCACCCGGCCCGACAGCACCCCGGCGATCGCCGCCCCGCCCTCCTCGCCGGGCAGGAACGCCTGGACCAGTGCGGCGCACCCCTCGGCGTAGGCGCCCAGCGCATAGGGCCGGCCGGACACGCAGACCAGCACCACCGGGGTGCCGGTGGCCAGCACGGTCTCCACCAGCTCCCCCTGGGCGCCGGGCAGCGCGAGGTCGGGGGCGTCGCACCCCTCGCCGGAGGTGCCCCGGCCGAACAGCCCGGCCAGGTCGCCGACCGCGACCACGCACACGTCGGCGCGGGCGGCCGCCGCCGCGGCCGCGGGGATCTGCGAGCGGTCGGCCTCGCGCACCGGGACCCCGTCGGCCTGCTCCACCCGGGCGCGGGGGAACTCGGCGCGCAGCGCCTCGGCCAGGGAGTCCACCCGCACCCCGGTGCCCCGGTCGGCGGAGCGGGACAGCACGTGGTTGGGGAAGGAGTAGCAGCCCAGGAAGGTGCGCGGCTCGGCCCCGCAGGGGCCGACGAGCGCGATCCGGGCGCCGGTGCCGGGGTCCAGCGGCAGGGCGCCGCGGTTCTCCAGCAGCACCACCGAGGCCTCGGCGGCCTCCCGGGCCAGCGCGCGGTTGGCGGGGGAGTCCAGGTCCACGTCGCCGCCGCCGTCCCCGCCGCCGTCCTCGGGGACCGCCCGCCACCCGGGGTCGAGCAGCCCCAGCCCGGCCTTCTGCCGGAGCACCCGGCGGACCGCGCGGTCCACCAGGTGCAGGGGCAGGGCGCCGGAGGCGACCGCCGCGGCCAGCCGCGGGTAGGCGTCGCCCTCGGGCAGCTCGACGTCGATGCCGGCGCGCAGGGCGAGCGCGCCGGATTCGGCGCGGTCGGCGGTGACGCGGTGGGTGAGGTCGAGGAAGGGGATCGACCAGTAGTCGGAGACGACCGTGCCGGCGAAGCCCCACCGGTCCCGCAGCACGCCGGTGAGCAGCTCCTCGTCGGCGGCGGCCGGCAGGCCGTCGACGTCGCTGTAGGAGTTCATCACCGAGCGGGCGCCGCCCTCGCGCACGGCCATCTCGAACGGGGGGAGCAGGACGTCGGCGAACTCGCGCGGGCCCACGGAGACCGGCGCGTGGTTGCGGCCCGCCCGCGAGGCGGAGTACCCGGCGAAGTGCTTGAGGGTGGCGACGATCCCGTTCTCCTCCAGCCCGCGGACGTAAGCGGTGCCGGTGGTGCCCACCAGGTAGGGGTCCTCGCCCATGGTCTCCTCCACGCGCCCCCAGCGCGGGTCGCGGGCGACGTCCATGAGGGGGGCCAGGCCCTGGTGCACGCCCACCGCGCGCATGTCGCGGGCGATGGCGCCGGCCATCCGGCGGACCAGCTCCGGGGAGAAGGCGGCGGCCCAGGCCAGGGGCGCCGGGTAGACGGTCGCGCCGTAGGCGGTGAAGCCGGTCAGGCACTCCTCGTGGGCGATGGCGGGGATGCCCGTGCGGGTGCCGTCGGTGAGCCGCTTCTGCAGTTCGGCGAGGCGGGCCCGGCCCTCGCGGGGGGAGACCGGCGCGCTGCCGAACACCCGGGTCAGGTGCCCCAGCCCGTGCTCGGAGGCCTCCTCGTAGTCGCGGTGGCCCTCCTGGAAGGCGTCCTCCATGGGGGCGACGCCGCCCTCGCCCGCGTCCTGCCCGGGCTCCGGTTCCGGCCGGGGCCAGGAGGAGGACAGCTGGGCCAGCTTCTCCTCCACGGTCATGGAGGCGATCAGGGCCTCGACCCGTTCGTCGTCGGCGGGCGGCGGGGTGTGCTCGGGCATGCTTCTCCTTGTCGGGCGGTGCAGGGCGGTGCAGTGCGGTGCGGGCGGGGGTGCGGCGGGGAGCGTCAGCGGCCGAACCCGGCGGTCAGCCCGGCGACGAGCTGGCGGCGGGCGACGGCGTACACGGCGGCCACGGGCAGCACGGACAGCACGACCGCGGCCAGCAGTCCGGGCACGTCGACGCCGAAGGAGCCCTCGAAGGCCCACAGCGTCATCGGCAGCACGCGGGTGCTCTGGCTCTGCGTGAGGACCAGGGGGAACAGGAAGCCGTTCCACACCTGGAGCGCGTCGTAGACGCCCACGGTCACCAGGGCGGGCCGGGTCAGCGGCAGGACCAGGCTCCACAGGATCCGCCAGTCGCCGGCCCCGTCGACGCGCATCGAGGCGAACAGGTCCTCCGGCACGTCGCGCAGGAAGTTGACCAGGATGAGCACGGTCAGCGGGATGGCGAAGGCGATGGAGGGCAGGACGAGCGCGGCCAGGGTGTCGTAGAGGCCGAGCTGCACGATGAGGTAGTAGACGGGCACGACGGTGGCCTGGATGGGGATGGCGATCCCCAGCAGCACGGCCTGGAACACCCGCCGGGCGAACCGGGTGCGCCCGCGCACCACCACGTAGGCGGCCATCAGCGAGACGGCCAGGGTTCCGGCGACGGCGGCGGCCGTGACCACCACGCTGTTGGCGAGGTAGCCGGGGAAGCCGGCGTCCAGGACGCGGCCGTAGGCGGCCAGGGTCGGGTCCGACGGCAGGGACAGCGGGTTCTCGTCGTAGTAGTCGGCCTGGGTGCGCAGGCTGGTGACGATGATGTAGTAGACGGGCAGCACCGTGACGGCCAGCCAGAGCCAGCCGCCCAGGGCGCCGAGCGCGTTGGGTCGGGTCCGCGCGGCCATCACGCCCCCTCCTGCCGGCTCTCCATCCGGTGGGAGCCGGTGAGCCGGTTGAGTCCGAGGGCCAGGGCGAGGCCGACGGCGACCAGGACGACGCCGATCGCGCTCGCCTGGCCCATGTCGTAGGAGCGGAAACCGGTCAGGTACATGTCCAGCGGGAGGATGCGGGTGGCGCCCCCGGGGCCGCCCGCGGTCAGCACGAACACCAGGTCGAAGTAGGTCAGCGAGCCGACGAGCATCAGCGTCGAGGAGGTCACGATCGTGTACTTGAGCTGGGGAAGGGTGATGTGCAGGAACTGGGCGGGGGCGCTCGCGCCGTCGATCCGCGCCGCCTCGTACAGGGACGCGGGGATCTGCCGCACCCCGCCCTGGTAGAGCAGGGCGTGGAACGGTATGAAGGACCACCCGACGACGAACACGACCACGCCCAGCGCCAGGTCGGGGTCGCCCAGCCAGTCGCGGGCCAGCAGCGGCAGGTCCAGGGCGGCGCCCAGGCCGAAGTTCGGGTCGAGCAGGCCCTTGAACGTCAGGGCCACGGCCGCCGAGCTGAACAGCAGCGGCAGGAAGTACAGCACCGCCAGCACCTCGCGGTGGCGGGTGCGGGTGGCGGTGTAGACGCCCAGGAGCAGGCTGACCGGGGCCTGGAACAGGTAGCAGAGCACGGTGAGCTTGACGGTGAGCCAGACCGCCTCGCGGGTCACGGGGTCCCCGGCGGCGCGCGCCCAGTTGTCGGCGCCGGCCCACCGGGGGGCGCCGAGCCCGTCCCAGGAGGCGAAGGAGAGCACGGCCACCCCGGCGAGCGGGACCAGGGCGAACAGGCCGAACAGCACGAGCGCGGGCGCCGCCATCCACGGGGTGGGCCCGCCCCCGGAGGCGGGGGCGGGGCGGGCCCGGTGCGGTGGCGCGGCCCTCACAGCGTGCGGTCCATCGCCGCGGCGAACTCCTCGGGGGTCAGCTCGCCGAGGAAGAGCAGGTCGAGGTTGGACAGCAGCTCCTGGGCCTGGGCGGGCGGGAGCGCCTGGTCCCAGGAGAGCTGGAAGTGGTCGGCGTCGCGCACCATGCCGTAGGTGAACTCCAGGTGCTCGGGGTCGTCCTGGGCGGCGATCTCCTCCTCCAGGCCGGCGACCGGCGGCACGCTGCCCAGGTCCAGCAGGGACTGCACGTGCTCCTCGTTGTAGACCTGCTCGTTCAGGTAGTCGACGGCGGTCTGCCGCTCCTCCTCCGGGGCGTCGGAGGAGACCGACCAGAAGTTGGCGGGGTTGCCGACGATGTTGGAGGGGTCGCCGGCCCCGCCCTCGACCGCGGGGAAGGCGGTGTGGCCCAGGCCGTCCTCGACGAAGCCGGGCGCGTCGGAGGCCATGTTCGGGTAGACCCAGCTGCCCTGCAGCAGCATTCCGGCCTTGCCGGTGTGCAGCAGTGCGGTGTCGGCGCCGGAGTCGGCGTCCACCGAGCCGAAGCCGTCACCGAACGCGCCCGCCTCGACCAGGTCCTCGACGGCGGTGGCGGCCTCGACGACCGCCGGGTCGGACCAGGCGCCCTCCTCGCCGTCCAGGATGCGCTGGAAGACCTCCGGGCCGCCGATGCGGTCGGTGAGGTACTGGATCCACATGAGCTCGGGCCACACGCTCTGCCCGGCCAGAGCGATGGGCACCACGCCCTCGTCCTTGAGCGCCTCGACGGCCTCCATCATGTCCGCGAGGGTCTCGGGCGGCTCCACCCCGGCGTCGGCCAGGACGTCCTCGTTGTAGTAGAGGACGGCCGGCTGCGCCTGGTTGTTGGGCACGGCGTAGAGGCCGCCGTCGACCTCGCCGTTGGCGGCCACCGAGGGCAGCAGGTCCTCGGTGGCGCCGTCGACCTGCCCGGAAAGGTCCTGCACCTGGCCGCTCCGGGCGTAGTCGGCCAGCGTGCCGCCGGCCCAGGAGAAGACCAGGGTGGGGGCCTGGCCGGAGCCGACGGCGGTGCGGATCTTCTCCTTGTAGGCGTCGTTGGCGAACCATTCGACGGCGATCTCGCGGTCGGGGTTGGCCTCGTTCCAGGAGTCGAAGGAGGTCCGGAAGGCCTCCTCGGAGCCGCCGGTCAGGGCCCAGGCGGTGGCGCCGCCGCCACCGGGGGAGGAGCCGCCTCCGCCGAAGCCGCCGCATCCGGCGGCCGCGGCCAGGACGAGGACCGCGGAGGCGGCCGTCAGGGTGCGTCCCGCACTGCTCGGTGCCATGGGGTCAGTCCCTTCCGCCGGGCCCGAGGGGGCGCGGGCCGCGGCAGATAGTACGAAATTTTTTCGTTGAGTTTCCGGGCTATTTCGTGATCGGCTTCACAGTAAAAAGGGGGTATCTCCGTGTCAACGCCCCGGAGTGGTATCGATTTCGACGCGAATGAACGAAAAAGTTTCGGGATAGGGTGGGTGCGGTACGCGAACGGAGGAGGCGGACGGTGGACGGTGCACGGCCGACCCTGGAGGAGGTGGCCGCCGCGGCGGGGGTGTCCAAGGCGACGGTGTCCAAGGTGCTCAACGGGCGCCCCGGGGTGGGCGAGGGCACCCGGACGCGGGTGCGCGAGGCCGTGCGGGTGCTGGACTACGCGCCGAGCACCGGGCCGCGCGACCCCGCCCCCGCGCCCTCGGTGCACGTCGTCTTCGACAGCATGGTCAGCCTGTACGCGCTGCACGTGCTGGACGGGCTGCTGGCGGCGGGGCGGGAGCTGGACGCCGAGGTGGTGACGAGCGCGCTGGCCCCGTCGGGGGCGCCGGCGCCGGCGCCGCTGGGCACCGGCCTCATCGAGCGGCTGGCCGCGCGGCGCAGGTCCGGGCTGGTGGTGGTGACCTCCCGGCTGGCCCCGGAGGAGGTCGCCGCCTGCCGGCGCCGGGGGCTGGGGCTGGTCGTCGTCGACCCGATCAACCCGCTGGACGAGGACGTGGTCAGCGTGGGCGCCACCAACTGGGCCGGGGGCGTGCAGGCCACCGAGCACCTGCTGGCGCTGGGGCACCGGAGGATCGCGCACGCCGGCGGGCCCACCGGGTCGGTGCCCGCGCGCGAGCGTCTGCACGGGTTCCGCGAGGCGCTGGAGTCGGCGGGGGCCGCCCCGGGGCCGGTGCTCGCCGCCCCCGAGGACCCTCCGGCGTTCACCGTGGAGGCGGGCCGGGCGATGGCCGCCCGCCTCCTGGGCGCCGCCGATCCGCCCACGGCGGTCTTCGCGGCCAGTGACACGGTCGCCGTCGGCGTGCTGCAGGAGGCGCGCGCCCGGGGCCTGTCGGTCCCGGGCGACCTGAGCGTGGTGGGCTTCGACGACACCCACGGGGCGATGTGGACCGACCCGCCGCTGACCTCGGTGCGCCAGCCGCTGCACGACATGGGCCGGGTGGCCATGCGCACGGTCCTGCAGTTGTCCCGCGGCCAGAGCCCGGACTCCCACCACGTGCAGCTGGCGACCCGGCTGGTGGTCCGGGCCTCGACGGCTCCGCCGGGCCGGTGACGCGGCTCCTGTATTCCAGATGAGGCATATAACCGAGTTGGTATATTGGAGCCATGTCCCTGCCGTTCACCGCACTGGCCGACCCCACCCGGCGCCGCATCCTCGACCTGCTGCGGCGCCGGCCGCACCTGGTCGGGGAGGTCGCCGGGGAGCTGGGGCTCAGCCAGCCCGCCGCTTCCAAGCACCTGCGGGTGCTGCGCGAGGCCGGGCTGGTGCGGGTGCGGCGGGAGGCGCAGCGCCGGTGGTACGGGATCGACCCCGCGCCGCTCGTCGAACTCGACGCGTGGCTCTCCCCCTACCGGCGGATGTGGCAGGAGAGCCTGGACGCCCTGGAGCGCCACCTCGACGAGGGGCGCGGTACCGAGGAGGAGCCATGACCGCGGACGAACTCACGACCGTCGACGGCCGCCCCGCCCTGCGCATGGAGCGGCGGCTGGCCCACCCCGTGGAGCAGGTGTGGCGGGCGCTCACCGAGCCCGAGCGGCTGAACCGCTGGTACCCGTTCCCCGTCGCCTCCCTGGACTTGCGGGTGGGCGGGGCGATCCGCTTCGACGACGGGGAGGGGACCACCATGGACGGGGTGGTCGTCGAGCTCGACCCGCCGCACAGGTTCGCCTTCAGCGAGCACGCGCCCGAGGAGATGGGCCGGGAGGGCGACGACATCGCCCGCTTCGAGCTGGAGCCGGACGGGGACGGGTGCCTGCTGGTGTTCACCCACGTCTTCGACGACCGGCCGGGCGCGGCGAGCTACGCCGTGGGCTGGGACACCTGCCTGGGGGCGCTGCGGGCGGTCGCCGCCGGGCGCGAGCCCGAGTGGGCCGCGCCGCCGCCGTCGGCGCTGGAGGAGGCCGTCGACCGGTTCGGCCTGGGCGCGGGGCGGATCGAGGAGGCCTCCGGGGAGGCGGTGCTCACCGTGGAGCGCCAGCTCGCCCGGCCCGCCGACGAGGTGTGGTCGATGCTCGCGGGGGAGGGCGCGGTCGAGCCCGGTGCCCGGGTCCCCGAGGGGTTCCGCGCCGCCGGCGTGGAGGCCGGGCCCGTCACCGAGGTGAAGCACCCGGCCCTGCTGGAGTACGCGTGGACCGACGGCGGCGCCCGGGTGGGCCGTGTGCGCTGGGAGCTGTCCCCGGGAACCGGCCACGGTGCGCGGCTGGAGGTGGTCCAGACGGCGGAGGCGGCGGACCGCGGCCGGCTCGCCGAGGCGCTGCCGGCGTGGGAGGCCCGCGTCCGGGAGGTGGGCCGCCGGGCCGCCGGACTGGAGCCGTGAGCCCGGGGCCGTGCGTCGGGCCGCCTCCACCGGCGGGGACTCAGGGGCGCCCGCCGGCGTCCCCGCCCACGCCGCGGAGCGCCACCGCGGCTGTCGCGGCCAGGGCGAGGACGACGGCGGCGCCGGTCCAGCCGGCCGTGTTGAGCCCCGCCATGAACGCCTCTTCGGCCCGGTTCAGGACCCCGGCGGGGAGCTCGTCGGCGACCGAGAGCGCCCCCGGCAGGCCCTGCGCGGCCGCGTGCGCCGTCTCGGGCGGGAGCCCGGCGAGCGCGTCCGCGCCCATGCGGGAGCCGTAGACCGCGGCGGCGAGGCTGCCCACCAGGGCGATCCCCGCCGACAGGCCCAGCTCCTGGACGGTCTCCGACAGGGCCGAGGCCGACCCGGCCTTCTCCGGCGGCGCCGTGCCCACCACGAGGTCGGTGCCCAGCGCCGCCACCGCCCCCAGCCCCAGGTAGGCCAGGGAGAACGCGGCGACCACCGGAACCGGGCCGCCGTCGGCCCCGGCCGTGCCCAGCAGCACGTAGCCGCCCGAGGAGACGGCCAACGTCCCGGCGACCACGAACCCCGGGCGCACCCGGCGGGCCAGCAGCGGGGCCCCGACCGAGGAGAGCGCCATCGCCAGCGCGGGCGGGCCGAACCAGAGCCCGGCCGCCGTCGGCGACAGCTCCTCGACCAGTTGCAGGTACTGCGTGGTCAGCAGCATGGTGCCGCCGACGCCCGCCAGGCACACCAGCATCACCGCCAGGGCGACCGAGAAGGCGCGGTCGCCGAACAGCGCCACGTCCAGCAGCGGGTCGTCGAGGCGGCGCTGGCGGCGCACGAACACGGTCGCGACCACCGCGCCGGCCCCGACGGCGGCGATCACCTCCGGGACCGGCCCCGACTCGGCGGCCTTCTTGACCGCGTAGACGGCGGGCAGCAGGGCGCCCAGCGACAGGCCCACGCTGACCAGGTCGATCCGCCCGGCGTTCGGCGCGCGGTCCTCGGGCAGCAGCAGCGGTGCCAGGACGAGCATGGCGCAGATGACCGGCACGGCGAGCAGGAAGGCGGAGCCCCACCAGAAGCGCTCCAGGAGCACGCCGCCGACCAGCGGTCCGGCGGCCATGCCGCCGGCGAAGAACGTGGCCCACAGGCCGATCGCCAGCGCGCGCCGGTGCGGGTCGGGGAACAGGGTGCCGATGAGCGCGAGCGTGGAGGGCATGAGCGTGGCGCCGGCGATGCCCAGGGCGGCGCGGGCGGCGATCAGGGCCTCGGGGCTGGGCGCGTAGGCGGCGAGCAGCGAGGCCGCGACGAACGCGGTGCCGCCGACCGTCAGCAGCCGCCGGCGGCCGATCCGGTCCCCGAGCGTGCCCATCGTGACGAGGAAGCCGGCGATCAGGAAGCCGTAGGCGTCCACGATCCACAGCTGCTGGACGGCGCTGGGACGCAGGTCCTCGGCGAGGGAGGGCAGGGCCAGGTGCAGGACGGTCAGGTCCAGGCCCAGCAGCACCGTGGGCAGGGCCAGCACGGCCAGGCCCGCCCACTGCAGGGCGCCCGTCCGCGCGTCGCTCCGATGGGGCATGGGGATCCTTCGTGTCGGTGGTGTCGGCATCGTTCGCATGCGCCGGGTCCGTCCCCGGCGGGGCCCAGACTCGGCGGCCCCGCGCACGGCGCCCGCACACCCCGCGCACGCCCGCTGCCGGCCGGTCCCGCAGGATGACCGCTGCCCCGCGGCCCGGTCCGATCAGAGAGGCCCGGCCCAGGGCACAGGAGTCAGGCCGGGGGCACGTCCGCTGGAGTGGTGCCGTTTCCGCCTTCGGAATCCTGACCGTGGAGCCGGTCCCCCGGGCCGGGAGAAGGAGATTCCACCACTCCGACAGACATGACCATGAGTGGGCGGCGCTCCGGGCCGTGGTGCGACAGGAGCGGGCACCCGGTGCAAGGGCGAGCCGGTGATTCCCCGTCCCTGCCGGGCCGCCCGCCTTCCTCGCCTTGCACGCGGGGGGCGGAGGGGGCGGGGTTAGGTTGGGGGCATGCGATTCGGGGTACTCGGGCCGCTGGCCGTGTGGGGGGACGACGGCGGTCCGGTCGCCCTCCCCGACGGCAGGGTGCGGGCGCTGCTGGCCGTCCTGCTCGTGCACGGCGGGCGCCCCGTCCCTGTCGACCGACTGGTCGAGGACCTGTGGCCCCAGGACCCGCCGGGCCGGCCGCGGAACACCCTGCAGACCAAGGTCTCCTGGCTCCGGAAGGTCATCGGCGCCGACCGAGTGCCGCTCTCGCCCGCCGGGTACCGCCTCCGCGTGGAGGACGGCGAGGTGGACGCCGACCGCTTCGAGCGCGCCGCCGCCGAGGCCGGTCGGGGCGGAGCCCCCGGAGGCCGGGAACAGGACCTCGCCCAGGCCCTGGGGCTGTGGCGGGGGACGGCCTACGCCGAGTTCGCCGACGCCCCCTTCGCCCGCGCCGAGGCCGCCCGCCTTGCCGGACTGCGGCTGGCGGCGGTCGAAGCGCTGGCCGAGGCGCGGGCGGCGGCCGGCCGAGCGGCGCCCATGGCGGACGAACTGGCCGCCCTGGCACAGGAGAACCCGCTGCGGGAACGGCTGCACGGGCTGCACATGCTGGCCCTGTACCAGGCGGGCCGGCAGGCGGACGCCCAGGCGGCCTACCACGGACTGCGGCGCAGGCTCCGCGACGAGCTCGGCGTCGATCCGGGTCCCGAGGTCGCCGGGCTGCACGCGCGCCTGCTGCGCGGGGAGGCGGCCGTGCCCGAAGCCCCTGGGGCAGGGACGTCCGGGGTGTCCGGCGGCGGGAGCGGCCGTGCGCACGGCAACATCCCCGCCCCGCCCGCCTCCCTCATCGGGCGGGAGGAGGACGCCGCACGGGTGTGCGCGGCGCTGCGCGCCGGGGACGGCGGGGGCCTGGTGACGGTCACCGGACCGGGCGGTGTCGGCAAGACCCGCCTGGCGCTCGCCGCGGCGCGGGCGGCGGCCGGGGAGTTCCCGGACGGCGTATGGGTCGTCGAGCTCGCCGGGACGGACTGCGGCGCATCCGCCTCCGACATCGCCGAGCGGGTCATCAGCGTGCTGGGCCTGTGCGACGGGGCGGCCGACGCGGACGCGTTCGACCTGGTGGACTGGGTCCGCTGCGCCCTGGACGGCCGCCGCCTGCTGCTGGTGCTGGACAACTGCGAGCACGTGGTGGACCCGGTGGCCGAGGCGGCCGGTGCGCTGCTGGCCGCCGACGGGGTGAGCACGGTGGTGACCGGCCAGGAGGCGCTGGGCATCCCGGGGGAGGCGGTGGTCCCGCTGGCTCCGCTGCCCGTCTGCGACGCGGTGCGGCTGTTCACCGAACGGGCCCGGGCCGCCTCCCCCGGGTTCGCCCTGACGGACGCGAACGCGGCCGGCGTCGCCGCGATCTGCCGCCGGCTGGACGGGATCCCGCTGGCCGTCGAGCTGGTCGCGGCCCGGATGCGGGCTCTGACCGTCTCCGAGGCCCTCGCCGGCCTGGACGACCGGTTCGCGCTGCCGACGGGGCCGGGGCGCGGGCGCCCCACCCGGCAGCAGACCCTGCGGTCGATGGTCGCCTGGAGCTGGGACCTGCTGACCGGGGGCGAGCGCGCGGTGCTGCGCCGCCTGTCGGTGCACCGCGACGGTTGGACGGTGGAGGCGGCCCGCGCCGTGTGCCCCGGCGGCCCGGGTGCCGCGGGCGGTCCCGGGGCCGGGGGCGTGCTGGGCGCGCTGTCCCGGCTGGTCGACCGGTCGCTGGTGGTGCGGGAGGGGGAGCGGTACCGGCTGCTGGAGTCGGTGGCGGCCTACTGCGCGGAGCGGTTGGAGGAGGCCGGGGAGACGGGGGAGGTGCGCCGCCGGTTCGTCGCCTTCCACGTGGAGCACGCCGAGCGGGCCGACCCGGAGCTGTGCGGGCGGGGACAGGACGCGGCGCTGGCCGCGCTCGACGCCGAGACGGTGAACAAGCGCCGCGCGCTGGAGCTGGCGGTGCGCGGCCGTGATGCCGGGGCGGCGCTGCGGCTGGCCGGGGCGCTGGCGTGGTTCTGGCGGCTGCGCAACCGGACGGGCGAGGCGCGGCGCTCGCTCTCGGCGGCGCTGGTCCTGCCCGGGGGGCCGCCGCAGGCGCGGAGCCGCGCCGAGGCGTGGCGGGCGGCCTTCGAGGGGCGTGCCCCGTCGGACGGGGGCTTCGATCCGCGGACGCGGCTGCGCCTGCTCTGGTGCGCCCGGGCCGCGGGCGGACGCCTTGAGCGGGTGCCGGACCCGGCCGAGGCGGGGGACGACCGCTGGGCCGAGGCGCTGGCCCTGGTGCTCCGGGCCGGGTGGCGCCTCGGCGGCGGCGCCGGGGAGGCGTCGGCCGCGCGGGCGGACGCCGAGCGCGGTGCCGGGCTCTTCGACGCCCTCGGGGACCGGTGGGGACGGCTCCGGGCCCGCACGGCCCTGGCGCGGGCCCTGGCCGACGCCGGCCCGTCCGGCGGGGGCGTACACGGGGACCAGGACGGGGATCTGGGCGAGGACCTCAAGGCCGCCGAGCGGCTGGGCCTGTGGGGGGACGCGGTCGAGGGCCTGCTGGGCCTGGGCCGCCTGGCCGAGGCGCGCGGGGAGTGCTCCCGGTCGCGCGGGCTCTATGAGCGGGCGCTCGGGCTCGCCGTGGAGCGGTCCTACGCGAGCGGGGCGGCCGAGGCCCGGGGGCGCCTGGAGCGGTCGGCGCTGACCAGGGGCTCTTTGGACTCGCTCGGATAGACCAATTTTGGCTCGGGCGACGAAAACGCCTGCTGTGCAGGGGGTTCACCGCCTGATGAGGGTGGTTCCGTTTTTTGACTTATTCCAGAAAAGAGGTGAGACTCCGGGGCATGTCGACGCCCACGGACTTCGAGCGCCTGCTCCGCCGGTCCGCGCTCCGGGTCACGGGTCCCCGGGTCGCGGTGCTGGCCGCCGTGCACGACAACCCGCACGCCGACACCGAGACCATCATCGGTGCCGTCCGCGCGAGACTCGGTGCCGTCTCCCACCAGGCCGTCTACGACGTGCTCAAGGCGCTGACCGGGGCGGGCCTGCTCCGGCGGATCCAGCCGCGCGGCTCGGTGGCCCGCTACGAGACACGGGTCGGGGACAACCACCACCACGTCGTGTGCCGCGCCTGCGGCGCCATCGCGGACGTCGACTGCGCCGTCGGGCACGCCCCGTGCCTGGCCGCGTCGGACAACGGAGGCTTCACGATCGACGAAGCCGAGGTCGTCTACTGGGGGCTCTGCTCCGAATGCTCGAGTGAGGGCGTCTCCTGAGCGGCGCCGCCCTCGGAGCACCGTGCTCACCGAGCCCGACCCGACCGATCCACCGCTTCCTCCCCGCCTCGGAAGGATGACCATGACCGAAAGCAACGACGCCGCCGCCGGCGGCTGTCCGGTCGCGCACGGCGGCGCCCCGCACCCCACGCAGGGCGACGCCAACCGCGGCTGGTGGCCCAACCGCCTCAACCTGAAGATCTTGGCCAAGAACACGGCCGTGTCCGACCCCATGGGCGAGGACTTCGACTACGCCGAAGAGTTCAAGTCGCTCGACCTCGGCGCCGTCAAGCAGGACATCGCCGAGGTGCTGACCACCTCCCAGGACTGGTGGCCCGCCGACTTCGGCCACTACGGCCCGCTGATCATCCGCATGGCCTGGCACTCGGCCGGGACCTACCGGACCTTCGACGGCCGCGGCGGGGGCGGCACCGGCCAGCAGCGGTTCGCCCCGCTCAACAGCTGGCCGGACAACGGGAACCTGGACAAGGCCCGCCGCCTGCTCTGGCCCGTCAAGAAGAAGTACGGCCGCAAGATCTCCTGGGCCGACCTGATGATCCTGGCCGGCAACGTGGCCCTGGAGTCGATGGGCCTGAAGACCTTCGGCTTCGCCGGCGGCCGCGTGGACGCCTGGGAGCCCGACGACGACGTCTACTGGGGCCCGGAGACCGGCTGGCTCGACGACGAGCGCTACAGCGGCGACCGCGACCTGGAGCAGCCGCTGGCCGCGGTCCAGATGGGGCTGATCTACGTCAACCCCGAGGGCCCGAACGGCAACCCGGACCCGCTGGCCGCCGCCCGCGACATCCGCGACACCTTCGGGCGGATGGCGATGAACGACGAGGAGACCGTCGCCCTCATCGCCGGCGGCCACACCTTCGGCAAGACCCACGGCGCGGCCCCGGACAGCAACCTGGGCCCCGAGCCCGAGGCGGCCCCGCTGGAGGCCCAGGGCCTGGGCTGGCAGAACGCCCACGGCACCGGCAAGGGCGGCGACGCCATCACCAGCGGCCTCGAGGTCACCTGGACCAGCACGCCCACGAAGTGGAGCAACGGGTTCTGGGAGAACCTCTTCGGCTACGAGTGGGAGAAGTACAAGGGCCCGGGCGGCGCCTGGCAGTGGAAGCCGAAGGACGGCGCGGGCGAGGGCACCGTCCCCGACGCCCACGACCCGTCCAAGAAGCACGCCCCGACCATGCTCACCACCGACCTGGCGCTGCGCTTCGACCCGGTCTATGAGCCGATCTCCCGGCGGTTCATGGAGAACCCGGAGGAGTTCGCCGACGCCTTCGCCCGGGCGTGGTTCAAGCTGACCCACCGCGACATGGGCCCGGTCGTGCGCTACCTCGGACCGGAGGTCCCCTCCGAGGAGCTGATCTGGCAGGACCCGATCCCGGCCCCGGCCTTCGAGCAGATCGGCGCCGCCGAGATCGCCGACCTCAAGGAGCGGGTCCGCGCCTCCGGCCTGACCGTGGCCCAGCTCGTCTCCACCGCCTGGGCCGCGGCCTCCTCCTTCCGCGGCAGCGACAAGCGGGGCGGCGCCAACGGCGGCCGCATCCGCCTGGAGCCGCAGGCGAGCTGGGAGGTCAACGAGCCGGCGAAGCTGGCCCCGGTGCTGCGCACCCTGGAGGGGATCCAGGAGGCGTTCAACTCCGGCCGCACCGACGGCAAGGGCGTCTCCTTCGCCGACCTGGTGGTGCTGGGCGGCTGCGTCGGCGTCGAGGAGGCCGCCAAGGCGGCCGGGTTCGACACCGAGGTGCCGTTCACCCCGGGCCGCGGCGACGCCACCCAGGACAAGACGGACGTGGAGTCCTTCTCCCACCTGGAGCCCTCCGCCGACGGGTTCCGGAACTACCTGGGCAAGGGCCACCGCCTGCCGGCCGAGTACCAGCTCGTCGACCGGGCCAACCTGCTCACGCTGAGCGCCCCGGAGATGACCGTGCTCGTCGGCGGCCTGCGGGTGCTGGGGGCCAACTACCAGGACTCGGACATGGGCGTGTTCACCGACGCGCCCGGCTCCCTGACCAACGACTTCTTCGCGAACCTGCTCGACCTGGGCGTCACGTGGAAGCCGGTCGACGGGGCCCCCGAGACCTACGCGTGCTTCAGCGACGCCACCGGCGAGAAGCTGTGGACCGGCAGCCGGGTCGACCTGCTGTTCGGCTCCAACTCCGAGCTGCGGGCGATCGCCGAGGTCTACGCGGCCGACGACGCCAAGGCGAAGTTCGTCGAGGACTTCGTCGCCGCCTGGGACAAGGTCATGAACCTGGACCGGTTCGACCTGGTCTGATCCCGACGGGATGAGGGGCCGGCCCGGGCATGCGCCCGGGCCGGCCTTCGTCGTCGAGGCGTAGGGGCGCCGGCTCAGGGCCGGTGGCGGCGGTAGGCGCGGCGGGTCATGGGGACGAGGGAGCGCCACACGGGACGCCAGAACGGGCCGGGCAGGTACCGGCTGCGCTCCTCCAGGCGGGTCCGGCCGCGGGGGTGCACGGCCCATCCGGCCGGGCCGGCGGCGTAGGTGCGGCGGTACTCGATCGCGCGCACGTGCTTGACGCTCATGTAGCCGTAGTGGGCCGGGGCGACCAGGCGCAGCGGGGCCCCGTGGTCGGCGCCGAGCGGGGCGCCGACCAGCCGGTCGGCGAGCAGCACGTCCCCGGCCAGGGCGTCGTCCAGGTACAGGCAGGCCCGGTAGCCGTCCAGGCCGGTGACGGTGACCCAGCGGACGCGCGGGTCGACGCCGGCCTCGGCCGCCAGGACGGCGTGGACCCTGCGGAAGGGGACGCCCTCCCAGAGCAGGTCGAGGGCGCTCCAGGTGGTCACGCAGTGCAGGTCGGCGCGCAGGGCGCGCCGTTCCGTGCCGAGGAGCCCGTCGACGGGCAGGGCGAGGGGCCGGGAGACGGCGCCGGCCACCGCGATCTCGGGGCGCTCCGGCGGGCGGGGCCGGCGCGGGGCGTACCGGGGCAGCCCGAAGCGTTCGAGGCGGGCGGGCTGCTGCCCGGGAGGCAGCCGCCGCGCTCCCGGGACGGGGCCGCCGGAGGGGGTGGGGGCCATGCGGCACTCCTTTATTAGAGCGAACATTCTAGATCGTACGCTCTATATTGGGGGCATGGCCAGACGCCGGGTGCACAGTGACGACGCGATCCTCGACGCCGCCCGCGACCTGCTGGTGCACAGCGGTCCGGAGGCGGCGACGACGGGTGCGATCAGCGCGCGGAGCGGCGCCCCGGTCGGCTCGCTCTACCACCGCTTCGGCTCGCGGGGGCGCATCTTCGCGGAGGTGTGGCTGCGCACCGTCCGCCGCTTTCAGGAGGAGCTGCACGAAGAGCTGCAGGCGGGGCCGCCCGCGGACGGCACGCACCGGGGGGTCGAGCGGGCGCTGGCGGTGGCGGACCGGGTCGTGGACTTCGCCGTCCGGCACCCCGAGGACGCGCGCCTGCTGCTGGAGGGGCGCCGCGAGGAGCTGATGGCCGGCGCCGACCTGCCCGAGGAGACCCGGCAGGCCCTCGCCGGTCTCAACCGGCCCGTCGCCCGGCTCCTGGAGGACCTGGCGGCCGAGGTGTTCGGTGCGGCGACCCCGCAGGCCCTGGAGGCGGTGACGATCGCGGTCGTGGACGTGCCCTACGCGGTCGTCCGCCGCCACCTGCGCCGGGGCACCTCGCCCGGTGGGCACCGCGCTCTGGTCGTGCAGGCGGCGCGGTCCCTGCTTCAGGCGCCGGGGGCCGCGGTCGGGGACGGGGCGGAGCCGGGGAAGAACCGGCGGGCCCACAGGGACACGTAGACCAGGCCCACGAGCACGGGCACCTCGATCAGCGGGCCGACGACCCCGGCCAGGGCCTGGCCGGAGGTCACGCCGAAGACGCCGATCGCCACCGCGATCGCCAGCTCGAAGTTGTTGCCGGCGGCGGTGAAGGCGAGGGTGGTGGAGCGCTCGTAGGGCAGCCGGACCGCCCGGCCGAACAGCATCGACAGGCCCCACATGAGGACGAAGTAGACCAGCAGCGGCAGGGCGATGCGGGCCACGTCCAGGGGGCGGGAGGTGATGGCCTCGCCCTGCAGGGCGAAGAGCATGACGATGGTGAACAGCAGGCCGTACAGCGCCAGCGGGCCGATGCGGGGCAGGAACCGGTCCTCGTACCAGGCGCGGCCCTTGGCGCGCTCGCCGAAGGTGCGGGTGAGGTATCCGGCCAGCAGCGGGACGCCGAGGAAGACGAGCACCATGGCGGCGATCTCCCAGCCGGAGACGTCGATGCCGCTGGTCGGGAGCCCGAGCCAGCCGGGCAGGACCGACAGGTAGAACCAGCCGAGCAGCCCGAAGGCCAGCACCTGGAACACCGAGTTGAGCGCCACCAGGACCGCGGCGGCCTCGCGGTCGCCGCAGGCCAGGTCGTTCCAGATGATCACCATGGCGATGCAGCGGGCCAGGCCCACGATGATCAGGCCGGTGCGGAACTCGGGCAGGTCGGGCAGCAGGAGCCAGGCCAGGGCGAACATGAGCGCCGGGCCGATCACCCAGTTCAGCACGATCGAGGAGACGAGCAGGCGCCTGTCGCGAGTCACCGAGTCCAGCCGGTCGTAGCGGACCTTGGCCAGGACCGGGTACATCATGACGAGCAGGCCCAGGGCGATGGGCACCGAGATGCCCTGGACCTTGACCGCCTCCAGGGCGCCCTGGAGGCCGGGTACCCAGCGGCCGAGGAGGAGGCCTGCGGCCATGGCCAGGCCGATCCACAGCGGGAGGAGGCGGTCGAGCGTGGACAGCCGTCCGGCCTGCGGCGGTGCCGCCGCCGGTACGCCGGCGCCGGGTCGGGCCATGGTGCGTCCTCCTGGGGTGCGTCCTGGGGTTGCGTCGGGGGCTGCGCCCAGGCCACCATACATCGACGTAGGCTGATATCAACATGGGTCGATGCGGGAGTGGAGGCCGGACCCCGGGGGCCGCCCCCGCCGTGCGCACGGCACCGAACAGAGCAGACCGCACAGAGAGGGCACCACCGTGTCGGAGATCCCCAGCGTCCTTTTCGTCTGCGTGCACAACGCCGGGCGCTCCCAGATGGCGGCCGGGCTGCTGGCCCGCCTCGCGGGCGGCCGCATCGAGGTGCGGTCCGCGGGCTCGGAACCCGCCGAATCGGTCAATCCCGCCGCGGTGGAGGCCATGGCCGAACTCGGCATCGACATCACCGCCGAGCGCCCCAAGGTCCTCACCCCCGACGCGGTCGAGGCCAGCGACGTGGTCGTCACCATGGGGTGCGGCGACGCCTGCCCCGTCTTCCCCGGCAAGCGCTACCTCGACTGGAGGCTCGACGACCCGGCCGGGCAGCCGCTGGAGAAGGTGCGCGAGGTGCGCGAGGACATCCGGGCCCGCGTCGAGGTCCTGATGGGCGAGCTCGGGGTGCCCGTCCAGGGGTGAGGACCCGCCCCCGCGGCCCGGCTCACGGCGCCGGGCTCAGCAGGGGCGGTAGCTCTCGCGCGCCCGCTCGGCCCGGGCGGCCAGGTCGCTCAGCGCCCCGGCGAGGCCGGCGACGGCCTCGGGGCGCAGCCGGTAGTAGGTGTAGCGCCCGCGCGGCTCGGTCTCCACGAGTCCGGCCTCGCGCAGGATCTTCAGGTGGTGGCTGACGGTGGGCTGTCGGGCGCCGGTCTCCTCGATCAGGTGGCAGGTGCACATCTGCTCGTCGGCCAGCAGGCCCACGATCCGCGCCCGCAGGGGGTCCCCGAAGAGCGCCACGGCCGCCTGGTCGGCGGGAGAGATCAGCATGCCCTGATGCCACCACGCGGCCGGGGGAGCGTCAACCGGGGCGGCCCTCTCCGGCCCGGGTCGTTCCGCGTCAGTACGCGTCCCGGTACTCGTAGGCGTTGCCCTCCTCGGACATGATCAGGGTGAGGGCGGCGGTCAGCGCACGCGCCGAGGCCAGGCGCGCGGCGTACTCCTCGACACGTCCCTCTAGGTCCTCGGCCTCCTCCGGCACTCCTCACATCGGGTCCTCATCGGGTTCTCAGGAACAGATCGGACGCGGCCCCGGGGGCCGGGGTTCCGCGCCGCACCCGCACGGAGTCACCGCGCGTCAAGGACCGTGCAATCGGGACGTCGATCCCCGCACCGGACCGTGGTCCCACGACGCCCCAGATCGGCGGCGCCGAACGACCGAGGAGGCGGTTTGAGCGAATGGCAGGACGTCCCTGTGGGGGCGGTGGGCGCGCCCGCGCTGGTGACGCGGGAACAGTGCCGCACGGTCATGCTCCCGGTGGACACCGTGGCCTGCGGGCAGCGACTGCTGCGGGTCGTCGCCCCCCTGGCCGCGGACTGGCGCGTGCAGACGGTGGCGACCGTCCCGCCGAGCCCCTTCAACCGGGGGGTGCGCGGGTGGCTGGAGCGGACCGGACTACCGGAACTGCCCTGGGAACAGGCGAAGCGGACGCCCACCGACCTCGTCGTCACCGCGGGGACGGCGGGAATGGCGGAGATGCCGGGCCCGGTGGTGCTCGTCCCGCACGGCGCGGGCTTCGTCAAGACCCCGGACCGCCGGCGGGGGCGGCGCGCGCGCAGGACGGCCTTCGGCCTGGGCGGGCAGTGGCTCGTCAGCGACGGGCGGGTCGTCCCCGCCGCCGTGGTCCTGGCCCACGAGGAGGAGCGGGCGCGGCTCCGGCGGGCGTGCCCCGAAGCGGCGGCCTGCGCCGTCGTCGCAGGCGACCCCTGCGCCGACGCCGTCCTGCAGGGCCGCGCCCGGCGGAATGCGGAACGGGACCGGTCGGCGGGCCCGCCGGGCCGTCCGCTCCTCGTCCTCTCCTCGACCTGGGGCGGGCACTCCCTGTTCGCGTCCCGGGCGGAGCTCCTGCCCGGGCTCGCGGGCGAGGCCGCGGCGGCCGGCTGGGACGTGGTGCTGCTCCTGCACCCGAACATCCGGGCGGCGCACGGGGACTGGCAGCTGCAGCGGTGGCTGGAGCCGTTCACCCGGGCGGGAGGCCGCGTGCCGGGGGCGGAGGAGGACTGGTGCGCCTACGTGGCGGCGGCGGACGCCGTCGTCGGCGACCACGGGTCGGTGTCCCTGTACGCCACCCTGACCGGGGCCCCCGTGCTCCGCTGGTGCGGGACGCCGCTCGTGGATCCGGCTTCGCCGATGGCCGCGCTCCTGCGCCGCGCCCCCGCCCTGCCGGACGGCGGCCCCTACGTTCCGGCGGTCGAGGCGGCCCTCGGGGCGGGGGCCGGAGCCCGGGCGGCGGACGTGGCCGCCCGCATCACCTCCCACCCCGGGCGCTTCACCGAACGCGTCCTGCCCTGCCTCTACCGCCTGCTCGCCCTCGCTCCGCCTCCGGCGGCCGGTGCCGCCGCCCGGGGAGGTGCGGCGGCATGAGCCCCAAGATCGTGGTCGCCGGTACCGCCAACCTCGGTGTGACGGTCCCCGTCGACGGCTTCCCCCTTCCGGACGGGCCGACCCGGCGGCCGCCGTGGATCCGGACCGGGGTGGCCGGTGTCGGGGCCAACGTCGCCGGAACGCTGGCCGGCCTCGGGGCGACGGTGGAGCTGTGCACCGTCATCGGCGCCGACCTCGCCGGAGACCTGGTCCGTACGGCCCTCAGGCGGCAGGGCCTGCTGGGGCGGGGCGCCGTGACCGGGCCCGCGTCGTCGGTCTCCGTCGACCTGGTGAGCGGGGACGGGCGCCGGGCCGGGCACACGCACCTGCAGGGGGTCGAGCGGGCCGCCTACCCGGCGGGGCTGTTCGCCGAGGCGCTGCAGGGCGCGGACCTGGCGGTGGTCACCACCGCGGACTTCGCCCGGCCGCTTCTGGAGACCGCCCGCCGGGAGGGCGTCCCCGTCGCCACCGACCTGCACCTGGTCTCCGACGCGGCCGAGGAGTCGCGCCGCCCCTGGTTGAACTCGGCCGACATCCTGTTCTGCTCCCACGAGCGCCTTCCGGGCGGCCCTCTGGAGTGGATCGCCGACGTCTTCGCCGCCTACCCCGGCTGCCTGATCGCCGCGGTCGGATGCGGCGCGGAAGGGGCGGCCCTCGGGCTCCGCGATGGAACGCTGGTCCGGGCGCGGACGGAGCCGCCGCGGCCCGTCCGGTCCGTGGTGGGCGCCGGGGACACCCTGTTCGCGTCGTTCCTGCACGCCTGGATGACCACTGGGCGGCCCGTGGAGGCGCTGCGCGGCGCGGTGCTGCACGCCGCCTGGACGACCGGTTCCGCATGGGCGGACACCGGACACCTGACCTCCGAGGGCCTGGAGGAGCTGTCGCGGACCCACCCGGTGCAGGTGGAGCTCGGCCGGTGGGACCGTGAGCGCACCGCCTGACGTCCAGGACGCGCCCCGGCCGCCTCACGCGCCGGGGCGTGCTCAGCCGTGGTCCTGGTCTGCGGCCGCTTGGGCGAGTGCGCTCCGGGCCTGCCCCGCGCTCTCGCGGTCGCCCATCCGCTCGAACAGCCCAAGGGCCTTCTGCAGTGGGGAACGCGCAGCATCGGCGTTCTCCGCGTGGAGCCGCAGTCGGCCCAGCGCGAGGAGCGCCTCGGCGTGGCCGGCGTCGGCGCCGTGGTCGCGCAGGACGCCGCAGGCCGCGACCAGGTGCTCCTCCGCCCGGCCGGGGTCGTCTGCGGATAAGAGGGGGGCGAGCTCCATGCGCGCCCGAGCGGCGTTCAGCGGGTCATCGACGCCGTCGGGGGACAGCTCCTGCAGTGCCGGTCCGAGTGCGGCCCGTGCGTTGTCGGACCGACCGAGCGCCTTGTGCACGCGGCCGAGGGTCAGCAGCGTGATCGCACGGTTGTGCCGGTGGCCCAGTTCCTCGTCGATGCGGAGCGATTTCCCGAGGTGTTCGGCAGCACTGTGGTGGTGCCCGGCATCGAAGGCGGCGATCCCCCGGCGTTGCAGGACCTGGGCGATCCTCTCCCGGTCGCCGAGTTCACGCCAGATGCGCTCGGCCGCGTCCAGGGCCTCCTGCGCCCCGTCGTGGTCGCCCGAGTAGCTGTGGACCAGGCCCTTCTTGGCGAGGACGCGCGCCGCGTAGCGGTCGTCGCCGACGGCGCGGGCCGATCCCAGGGCCGCGTCGGCGGCTCTGAGCCACGAGCGGACGTCTCTGAAGTTCAGGAAGATCGGCCACATCCCCTCGGCGATGCCCATCGCCTGCCGGTGGAGCCCGTTCCGCCCGGCCAGGACCGCCAGTTCGGTGAGCGCCGTCCGCTCGGTGCCGAGCCAGGCCAGGGCGTCCCGCTTGCCGTCGAACCCGACGGGGGCGGTCCCGGGGCGTTCGCCGCCGGAGGCCGCGTAGGGACGGACCGACCGGTCGGCCTCCCGGCTGCACGCGGAGTAGAGGTCGCACAGCCGAGTGATGACCGCGACCTCGGACTCGGGCTCTGCGGCGACCGCGCGTTCGCGGGCGTGGAGCCGGAGGAGGTCGTGCATCCTGTAGCGCCCCTCGGCCACCTCCTGGACCAGGCTGCCGGTCGCCAGGGCTCGCAGGGCGTCGCGGGCCTCCTCGGGGGAGGAGTCGAGGAGCGCGGCGGCGGCGAGCCGGGTGACCTCGCTCATGGGAGCCCAGCCCAGGCGCCGGTAGAGACGCGCCGCGGCCTCGGGGAGGGCGTCGTAGGAGGCGTCGAACACCGAGCGCACGGACATCTCCTGTTCCTCCTCCGGACTCAGCGCCTCGATGCGCCGGCCGTGCTGCTCCAGGTCGCGGACCACTCCGCCGATGGCCCCCGTTCCCCGGAGCCGGACGCTCACCGCGGCGGCGATCAGGGCGATCGGTAGGCCCCCGCAGAAGCGCGCGGCCCGGTCCACCAGGGACATGTCGCCGGTAGGGACGTCGGCGAGGCGGGCCAGGAGCCGCGAGGCGTCGGTGTCCTCCAGCGGCCCCACGGCCAGGGGCCGGGCGCCGTCGAGGGCCAGTCCCGCCAGCCGGTTCCGGCTGGTGACGATGGTGACGCTGCGGGGGTCCGGGCCGGGGAGGAGCGCGCGGACCTGGGCGGCGGAGGCCGCGTCGTCGAGAAGGAGGGTGACGCCCTTTCCGGTGGTCAGCGACCGGAACCAGGAGGCGCGGCCGGACAGGTCGGGGGGCATCGCGTCGGCGGACACCCCGAGGGCGGCCAGGAAGGAGGCGAGGACGTCGCCGGGGTCGGCAGGGCCTCCGCCGGCGTGGGCGCCCAGGTCGTAGTAGAGCTGGCCGTGGGGTGTGCGGTGGGCGTTCTTCCAGGCGAAACGGAGGGCGAGGGAGGACTTGCCGACCCCGCCGGAGCCGGTGAGCAGGACGAGTGCGCCGGGGCCGGGCGGGCCCGGCCCGGTCCCGGGCGGGGAGCCGGTGAGGGCGTCGAGTTCGGCGAGTTCCGGCTCTCTGTTGACGAAGACCGGGGCGGGGCGGGGCAGCTGGTGGAGGAGCCGGTCCGGTTCCGGCTGCGGGCCGGGGGCCTGGTGGACGTGGACGCCGCCGTGGAGCACCCCGGTCTGCAGCACCGTTCCCGATACGTCTCCGTGCAGCTCGGCGCCGGTCGAGGGGGGTCGGCGCTCCTCGTGTGCCACCCTGTGCACCCCTTCCGCTCGGGTTGCGGGCATGCCGTAATGGCCCGCTTAATTCCAATTCATCCCGTCGGCGATGTCCAGGGCCGGTCCGGCGCGAGGTAGGGGGGATCGGGTGTTATAGGGTGAGGATTCCCGGTTTCCGGGCATGAAAAAGTGCCGTCCCCGACAGAGGGGCGGCACCTGTGCGTTCACGCTCTTGGGGGAGCGGGGTCTCGCGATCAGCCGATCGGCGGGCCGGCGGGTCCGGCGGTCTCTGTCGCATAGATGACCAGCCATCCGAAGGCCGTCATCGCGATCACGAGAATGCGCTTCATTATTGCGCTCCATCCACAACGTTGAGGTATGGGCATGCGTCATCAGCGACCTTTGAGGGGTGCGTCAGCCGCAGTCTAGGCCCGAATCCTGATTTTTCCAAAAAGCATTGGCTGTAGGGGGCCTAGCCGCTCCGAACCATACCTTACCGGAAGGAGAGCGGGCGAGGGGGAGTTCAATCGGACGAAAAGGGTATGCGCTTATATAGCGTCGTAAAGCGCGTCGATGGTGGACTCTTCTGGTGTCCGCAACTCGGCGAATGTCTGCTTCGCCTCCGCCAGGCGGGCGCGGGCCGCCTCGCTGCGCTCGCGGTCGTCTTCGACGTTCGCGAGCCGGGCCGAAGAGTGGGCGTACCAGCGGGAGAGTCCGGACGCCTTGGCGTGTGCCCGTGCTTGTTCGAGAAGTCGGGCGGCCTCGGTGCTCTGTCCCTGGAGCTCGGCGACGTCCGCGCGCCCGACCAGGATCTCCACCTGTGTGGCGGGGGTGCCGAACATGGGCGCGAGGCGCCCGCTCGCTTCGAGGGCGGCGAGGGCTTCCCGGACGTCTCCAAGCGCGATGTGCTGGCGGGCGATGTTGGTCAGCGTGGAGCACTGGGCCCACCGCTCTCCGACCTTCTTCTGGTGAGCCAAAGCCCTGGTGAGCAGCACTAACGCCCGTCCGTGGTCGAGTCGGTGTGCCGCGATCTCACCGAGGTTCGCGAGTACATGTGCGACGTGTCGCTGATTGTCCTGTTCCTGAAGTTCGTCCAGGGCCCGGTCGCACAATTCTTGGGCTTCTCGGTGATAGCCCAACTGGAGGAGGGTGCCCGCGTAATTTGCGCGGGTGGTCGCGGCGGAACGGTAATTGAGGCGATCGAGGATTTTCAGTGCTCGCCGGTATTCCTGCGCGGAGAGGTCGAGTCTCCCCTGGATCTGTAGATCGCTCGCGAGGTTGCTCAGGGCGATCGCCATTCCACCTTGGTCCCCGACTCCGTCGTAGCGCTTTGCCGACGCCCGGTGATACTGCTCAGCCGAAACCAGGTCGCCCGCGATCGCATGGATCATGCCGCATAGATCCTCGGCACGAGCCGTCCCCCGTGCGTCGCCGAGGGACGCCCACAACTCGCGCGCCTGTCCGGCGGTCTCCAGCGCCGGATCGAGCTCGCCGACGCGCATGCGGGCGCGTGCCAGGTCGGTCAGGGCGCTCGCGTGCTCCCGGCCCGCTTCGGATCCCCCGGTCAGCCGGACGGCGGTCTCGTGCAGCTCCACGGCCCGGTCCCAGGGTCCGTGAATGTCCAGGTATTCGGCGAGGAGCCGGGCCAGGCGTACCGCGTGCCCGGGGTACCCGTTCCGCGCCGCGAAGCCCGCCAGGTCCAGGACAGGGTGCCGCCGCAGCCAGGAGACCGCCGCCTTCGGGTCCTTGGCCCCGCCCGCCGGATCGGAACCCGGGTGCGGCGCGAACTGGCGGGCCGCCCAGGCGCAGCGTTCCACGATCGCGTCGAGCAGGCGCAGCAGGGCGGCGCGCACCTCGTCGGGCGGCAGGGCGGTCCGCGTCCGATTGCGGACGAAGTCGGCGATCAGGCTGTGCTGACTGAGGGCGTCCGGACCGATCTCCGTCACCAGGTGGCTGTCGATCAGTTCGTCCAACGCGCTGTCGGCCTGGTGGTCATCGCCCCCGAGCATCTTCTTCGCGCATCGGCGGTCCAGGACCCGCGCCGGATAGGCCCCGAGGACCATCAGCGCCCTATGCGCGTCTTCCGGGAGCGAGCGGAGGGCGAGTTCGAACGCCGTCCGTACGCTCCTCTTCCCCAACCGCAGGTGTTCGGTCGGCGCGTTGGCCCGAAGCGTCGAAAGGAGGTCCTGGGCCGTCCAGGAAGGGGACCCGTGCAGGCGCGCTCCCGCGAGCCTCAGCGCCAGGGGCAGGCCCCCGCAGGCGTCGGCGATCTCGGACGCGCACTCGGCGAAGCCGGGGTCGTCCTCCTTGCCGCTCACGATGCCGAGCAGCTCGACGGCCCTGCCGTTGTCCAGCGGTTCCAGGACCAGGTGCTGCGCACCGTCGAGGTCGCTCATCCTGCGCTGCCCGGTGACGATGACCATGCACTCGGAGCCGGAGGGCAGGAGTGGGGCGACCTGGCGTGCGCTCTCCGCGTTGTCGAGGACGAGCAGGAGGCGGATGTCGGAGGTCCGGTCCCGCCACAGGGCGCTGCGCCGCTCCGCGGACGAGGGGACGCGTTCGACCGGGACGTCGAGCAGGGTGAGCAGCTCGGAGAGCGCGCGCCCGGCGGTGAGCGGCCGGTGCCTCTCGTCGCGCCCCCGCAGGTCCAGGTACAGCCGGTGGGAGTAGCCGCCCTTGAGCATGTGCGCGGCGTGGACGCCCAGCACGCTCTTGCCGGTGCCGGCGATCCCGCTGATCACGCAGAGGCCGGTCGCGCCCCGCCGTGCGGCGGTGTCGGCGGCCTCGCGGATCAGACCGGTCTCCTCCTCCCGGACGCTGAAGTCGACGATGTCCCGGGGCAGGTTGTCGCGGATCGGGCCGCGGGGCTCCGCCGACGAACGCGGCTCCGGCGACCCCGCCGCGGCCTCGTGCCGCCCCTGCAGGATCGTCGTGTGGAGCTTCTGCAGTGCGGGCGAGGGGTCGGCCCCCAGCTCGTCGGCGAGCCTCTGCCGCAGGCTCTCGTAGCACGCGAGGGCGTCGGCCGGCCGCCGCAGCGCGAGGAGGAACCGCATCTTCGCGTCGGCCAGGTCCTCATTGAGCGGGTAGCGGGTGGTCGCGTCGAGGAGCAGGGTGAGGCCGTTCTGGGGCCGGCCGAGGCGCAGGAGTGTGCGGGCCCAGTCGGCGAGGGCCGACTGGTGCATGTGGAGCATGGAGTCGCGAAGGGACGACGCCCAGGGGCCGACCGCGTCGGGGAGCGGGTCCTGCTCCCAGAGGGTGAGCGCCTCCTCCAGCGCGGTGAGTGCGGCCTCGTCGTCGCCGGCGGTGTTCAACGCCCTCGCCCGGTGCTGGAGCCCGGTGAACCGGTTCCAGTCGACGGACTCGGGGGCGATGCGCAGGCGGTACGCCCCGGCGCGGAACTCCAGGAGCGCCCGGTCGAGTCCGGCCCGCTCCAGGGCCTGGCGGGTGCGGGTGACATAGCTCGCGAGGCTCTGGCGGCTCCGCGCGGGGAGGCGGTCGCCCCACAGGCCCTCCGCGATCCTCTCCGAGGTGACGGGGTGCGGCGCGGAGAAGGCCAGCATGGCCAGCAGGGTCGACTCGGTTCCGGGACGCGGGTGGACGACCTGTTCGGCGCTGATGCGTGCCGGTCCGAAGAACCGGAACTCCATGGCTCTCCTCGGTCAGGGTGACCCCCGGATCCGTTATTCCACTTGCGCGGAATGGGAAAACGGTCGTCCGGAACAAGGGGAGGGGAGAAGGCGACGCCATTTGGCATCGGTCAAGGTCGCGCGGCCGACGGGAAACGATCATGGCCGGATCTGTCCACTCCGCCGGGAAACTGATCGCCATTCCCGTGCATGTGCACCCGTGGTCCGACATTTCTTTTGCACGTGAATGCCGGGCGCCAATCCGCGGGGCCGGGCGTTCACGCCAGATCCGGGACGTCCTTGAGCTGGCGGCGGGAGGTGATGCCCAGTTTACGGAAGATGCTGCGCAAGTGGGCGTCCACGGTTCTCGGGCTCAGATAGAGGCGGGAGGCCACCTCTTTCGACGTGGCGCCCCCGGCCACCTCGCGGGCGATGTGCGTCTCCTGGGCCGTCAGGCGGTCGTAGGCGGGCGCCGAGCGGCTGCGGGCCGTGGCGCCGGTCGCCCGCAGTTCGCGGGCCGCGCGCCGGGCGAACGCCTCCATGCCGATCTCCGAGAGCCGCTCATGGGCGGTGCGCAGCCGCTCGCGCGCCTCGCGGCGGCGGCCCGCGCGGCGGAGCCACTCGCCGTAGCGCAGCTGCGCCCGGGCCAGGTACGGCGCGGCCGTCCGCCAGCAGGGACAGGGCCTGCCGGTGGTCCTCCTCCGCGCCGTCGACCAGGGCCCGCATGGCCGCCGCCGTGCCGAGGGCGAAGCCGGTCCCGGCCGCCTCCGCGCGCTCGGCCAGGTCCTTCAGGGCCGAGCGGGCGGCGGCGTCCTCGCCGCACCGGACCGCCGCCTCCACCAGCTCGGGCAGGCTGGCCCCGGCGATGTAGAGGTCGCCGCCCCGCACGGCCCGCGCGGCCGCCTCCAGCGCGGCCGGATACTCCGCCAGGCCGTTGTGCAGCACGGCCTTGGCGCCGTCGAGGTTGCCGATCAACTGCCCGGCCCCGCGCTCGGCCACGTCGGTGAACAGGTCGAGCGCCTCGCCGCGGCGGCCGCGTACGACCGCCAGGTGCACCCGCGGGTACAGCTGTGGCACATCGCCGAGGGCGTCGGCGATCGCCTCCTCCTCGGCGATGGCGGCCACCGCCCGCCCGAAGTCGCCGCGGACCACCGCGGACAGCGCCGCCTGGGCCAGGCCGAGCCGGGCGGTGATCGGCGACCGCGTCTCGCGTCCCGTGCGCACGAGCCAGGCCACGACCCGCGTGTGCAGGTCGAGGTCCCACAGCTCGCCGGCGAGGATCGTGGCCAGAGCCGGGTTCCGGGTCCAGCCCTCGCCGCCCGCGCCGTCCCCTTCGCCGCCGGTCAGCGCCTGCCGCAGGGCCGGAAGGCCGCGGCCCGGCCCCTCGCGTTCCAGGACCAGCAGCGCGTCCAGCACGTCCGGCCGCGGAACCGGCGGCGCCGTCCGGGCCGCCTCCAGCACCCGGTCCATCACCCCGGCGGCCCGGCCGACGGCCAGCCCCATCTCCAACGCCTCGACCAGGCACGCCCGCGAGCGCTCCGGGTCGGTCCCGGCGAAGCGCCGCGCCGCCCGCACGATGAGCTCGGGCCCCCGGGTGACCCCCTCCGCCCCCGCGACGAATGCGATCTGTCCGCGCAGAAGGTCGGCGCGGGCCCGCTGCCCCTCGTCCAGCACCTCGGTGTGGATCCCGGAGACCAGCTCCGCCGCGTCCTGGGCCCGGCCCGCGTCCAGGGTGGCCCGCGCGGCGGCCAGGGTGCGCCCGTTCCGCCGGACGGGGTCGGTCGACAGCGCCGCCGCGCGTTCGAGGAACGCGGCGGCGGCCGCCACGCCGCCGCGGGCCTGGGCGCGCGAGGCCGAGGCCTCCAGCTCCCGGGCGACCTCCTCGTCGGGGCCGCCCGCGGCCTGGGCCCGGTGCCAGGCCCGCCGGTCCGGGGCGGTGGCCGGGTCGGTCGCCCCGGCCAGCGCCCGGTGCGCCGCCCGGCGCCGATCGGGGGAGGCCGCGCGGTAGACGGCCGAGCGCGCGAGCGGGTGGCAGAACCGCACCCGTGTGTCGATCTCCACCAGCCCGGACTCCCGGGCGGTGTCGCCCGCCGCGGCCGCGTCGATCCCCTGGTCCCGGGCGGCCGACCAGAGCAGCCCCGGGTCGCCGGTGGGGTCGGCGCCGGCCAGGAGCAGCAGCGCCCGCGCGTCCGGGGGCAGCCGCTCCGACCGGGCCTGGAAGCTCCCCTCGATCCGCCCGGCGACGGGCGAGGGCGCCGGCGGTGCGAAGCCGCCCGCCTTGGGGAGTTCGATCAGGGCCAACGGGTTGCCGCGCGCCTCGGCGAGGAGGCGCTCGCGCACCCGGTCGTCGAGCGGGGCCGCCTTCTCCAGCGCCAGCAGTTCGCGCGCCTGGGCGTCGCCCAGCCTGCCGAGCGCCAGACCGGGCAGCTCGTCCAGCCCCCGGGCGACGCCGTCGCCGCGGGCGGCGACCACCATCGCGACCGGCTCCGCCGCCAGGCGCCGGGCCAGGAACGTCAGCGCCTTGGCCGAGGCGGCGTCCACCCAGTGCGCGTCGTCGACCAGGCACAGCAGCGGCCGGTCGGCGGCGGCGCCGGAGAGCAGGTCCAGCGCGGCGAGCCCGACGCGGAACGGGTCCGGGGCGCCGTCGGCCAGCCCGAACGCGACCCGCAGGGCGTCCCGGTAGGGGGCGGGGAGCCCGTCGAGGTGCTCCAGCACCGGCACGCACAGCTGGTGCAGAGCGGCGAAGGGCATCTCGCCCTCGAACTCCGTCCCCGAGGCGCGGATCACCCGGACCCGCGCCGCCGCCTGCCGTTCGAGGCGGTCCAGGAGCGCGCTCTTGCCGATGCCGGGTTCGCCGCGCAGGACGAGCACCCCGCCCTCGCCCTGCTCCGCCGCGCCGACGAGGGCGGCGAGGCGCTCCATCTCGCCGTCCCGGCCGACCAGGGGGAGGGGAGGGCGAGGCGATGTCGGGGCCATGCCGGCCACCTTATAGAGCCGCCCGCCCGCCGATCACGGCCGCAGGCGTCGCCGCCGGCCCTGCCGATGCCTCCGGTCCCTCCGACGACTTAGGCGATGTTCACCGACGCGAAGGGAGGGCGGCGGGCGCGATCGTCGTACGCGGCGACACCCCCTGGACGACGACGGGACGAGGACGAGAGCGATGAGCGACGAATCGGCGCCGAGCACGGCGCCTCCCCGAACGCACGTGCCGCGCGGCGTGGCCATGGTCGGCCTGGCCGGCTCCATGTTCCTGGTGGTGCTGGACACCTCGATGGTGAACCTCGCGGGGCGGACGATCCGGGAAGGCCTGGGGCTCACCGCCGCCGAACTCACGGTCGTGGTGGACGCCTACCTGGTGGCGCTGGCCGGCCTGCTGCTGCTCGGCGGCCGGCTGGCGGACGTCCTCGGGGGCAAGAGGGTGTTCCTGGCGGGGACGGCCGTCTACGTCGCCGCGTCGGCCCTGTGCGCGTCGGCCGCCGACGGGGCGGTGCTGACCGCCGGGCGCGTCGGCCAGGGGATCGGGGCGGCGCTGCTCATGCCGGCCGCGCTCTCCCTGGTGCTGGCCCTCTACGCCTCGCCGGCCGAGCGCACCCGCGCGATGGGCGTGTGGGGCGTGCTCGCGGGCGCCGGGAGCCTGGTCGGCGTCGTCCTCGGCGGAACCCTGACGGACCTGGCGGGCTGGCCGTCGGTGTTCTGGACCCCGGTGCCCTTCGGGATCGCCGGGGCGGCCCTGGTGTGGTGGTCGGCGCCCGAGGTCCCCGGGCGGCGCGGCGTGTTCGACGCGCCCGGCGCGATCGCCATCACCCTCGGCGTCTCCGCCCTCGCCCTGGGCCTGGTCTTCGCCGGCGGGTCCGGGTGGGACCGGCCCCTCGCCCTGGGCGGCCTCGCCGTCGGCGCCGCCTGCCTGGCCGCCTTCGTGGCGATCGAGCGGCGCTCGGCGCACCCCCTGGTGCCGCTCGGCGTCTTCACCCGGACGGCGGTGGTCAAGGCGAACGCGGTGATGCTGCTGACCGGGGCCACGCTGACGAGCCTGTTCTACCTCCTGCCCCTGTACCAGCAGGAGGGGCTCGGGATGAGCCCCACGGAGGCCGGCCTGGCCCAGCTGCCCATCGCCGGAACGATCATCGCGGGCAGCGGCGCCGCCCCGCTGCTGGCCAAGGCGCTGGGCCTGGACCGCGCCCTGTCGGTCGGCCTCGCCGGGCTCCTGCTCGGCTTCGTGTGGCTGGTCCTCGACCCCACCGAGAGCGGGTTCTCCGCGAGCCTGCTGGGCGCGTTCCTGCTGATCGGCACCGGGCTGGGCCTCGGGTTCGTCAACGCCGTCTCCATGGCCGTGCGCGACAGCGCGGAGGGCGAGTCGGGCCTGCTCAGCGGGTTGGTCAACGCCGCCCAGCAGTTGGGCGGCGCGGTGGGGGTGGCGGCCATCGCCGGGATCGCCCTCGGCGCCGCCGGGGCGCACGGGGACCTCTCCTACACGGCCGCGTTCCTCGGTCAGACCGCGTTCATCGCCTTCGCCCTCGCCCTGTCCTTCATCCCCAAGGCCCGGGAGCGCTCGGGCCCCGCGGTGCCGTCCGCGCGCTGAACCCGATCTCCCGAACCCGGCCTCCCGGCCGGGCACCGACCCCGCCGGGGCAGCGCCCCCGGCGCTCCACACGAAGGGACCCCCGACGATGGACAGCCCCACCGTTCTCGTGACCGGCGCGACCGGAAGCGTCGGCTCCGCACTGGTCTCCGCCCTGAAGGCGCGCGGCGCGACCGTCCGCGCGATGATCCGCGACCCGCACCGCCCCGTCGCCGCGGCCGACGCCAACGTCGTCGCCGACCTGCGGGACCCCGATTCGGTCGCCGCCGCGCTGAAGGGCGCTGACGCGGCCTTCCTCAACAGCCCCTCGGCGCCGGACGCCGCCGCCCTGCAGACCCGCTTCGCGGACCTGGTGCGCGAAGCGGGGACGGACCGGCTCGTGGTCCTGTCGCAGTACGCGGCGCGCGCCGACTCCCCGGTGCGGTTCCTGCGCTGGCACGCCGAGGTCGAGGAGCATGTGCGGGGGCTGGGCCTCGACCACACCGTGCTCCGCCCCAACCTCTACATGCAGGGGCTGCTCGCCTTCGCCGGGTCCATCGCCCACGGGGCGTTCGCCGCGCCGATCGGCGGCGCCGCGGTCAGCGCCGTCGACGTCCGGGACATCGCCGGATCCGCGGCGGCCGTGCTGACCGGGGCCGGACACACCGGCTGCACGTACACGCTGACCGGCCCGCGCGCGGTGACCCACCCGGAGATCGCCCAGGCGATCTCCGCCGCCACCGGCCGCGCGGTCGCCTTCCACGACGCCCACGCCGACGACTTCGCCGCGGCCCTGGCCGGCGTCCTGCCCCCGTGGCAGGTGGAGGGCCTGGTCGAGGACTACGCGCACTACGCCCGGGGCGAGGCCGCCGAGGTGCACACGGCCGTGGCCGATCTCACGGGGCGGCCCCCGCGCGACATCACCGACTTCGCCCGCGACTCCGCCGCGTTCGGCCGGGGGTAGGGTCCGGGGACCGGTCACAGCGGCCCGGCCCCGGCGCGCTCCCTCGGAAGGGAGGCGCCGGGGCCGGGCCGTGTCGTGCAGGGCGGGGTCTCGCCCGGCCGGCAGGGGCGCGCCGCGGCACCCCCGCGACCGGGCGTGCGGCCCCCGGCGCGGTGTCGGCGGAGGGACGCGAGGGTGAGCAGAGGCGTCCCGCTGCCGCCGTTTAGTAGTCTGAGGAGTCGGCAGACAGGCACGGGAGGGGGCGAGTCCGGCGCGGGCGCGGGGCGGGCACCGCGTCGAAGGCGCCGTAGGTCCGCCCTGAGAATTCTCGACGCCTGAGCGTCGTGGGCTTCGGTATGCAGAGGATGCAGTGAGTCCAGAAGAACGAGACATCGACAGCAAGTTCGACGATGAGGACTACCCCGCCTACAGCATGGGGCGGGCCGCCGAGATGCTGGGCACGACCCCCGGCTTCCTCCGCAGCCTGGACAGGACCAAGGTGATCACGCCCCTGCGCTCCTCCGGCGGCCACCGCCGCTACTCCCGCTACCAGCTGCGCATCGCGGCCCGCGTGCGCGAGCTGGTCGACGAGGGGACCCCGTTGGAGGCGGCCTGCCGGATCGTCGTGCTGGAGGACCAGCTCGAAGAGGCCCAGCGGATCAACGCCGAGATGAGCGCGGAGCGCGGCGAGTAGACGAGGAGCGTCCGCGGCGCGCGCCGCCGGAGCGGGCAGGCGCCTCCTTGGGCGCGGCGACCACGACGGGGACCCCGGAGGGCTCCTGTGCCCCGGTGATGCTGCTCACGGCCTGGTGCCCGGTGCGGGCGTCGCTGATCCGCGGGGTGATCCCCGCGGTCCTCATCAGGCGGTCCATCTCCCGGCGCTGGTCGGGCAGGAGCAGGGTGACGACGCTGCCGGCCGCTCCGGCCCGGGCGGTGCGGCCGCCCCGGTGGAGGTAGTCCTTGTGGTCGGCCGGCGGGTCGACGTTGACCACCAGGTCGAGGTCGGCGATGTCGATGCCGCGCGCGGCCACGTTGGTCGCCACCAGGGCGGTGACCTCCCCGGTCTTGAACTGCCCGAGGGTGCGGGTGCGCTGTGGCTGGGACTTGCCGCCGTGCAGGCCGGCCGCGCGGACGCCGCTGGCGAGCAGGTGCTTGACCAGCCGGTCGACGGCGCGCTTGGTGTCGAGGAACATGATGACCCGGCCGTCGCGCGCGGCGATCCGGGTGGCCGTGGCGCGCTTGTCGCCCTCGTCCACGTGGAAGACGTGGTGCTCCATCCGCGTCACGGTCCCGGCCGAGGGGTCCACGGAGTGCACCACCGGGTCGTCGAGGTAGCGGCGGACCAGGCGGTCGACGTTGCGGTCCAGCGTCGCGGAGAAGAGCATCCGCTGGCCGCCCGGGCGCGTCTGGTCGATCAACCGGGTGACCTGCGGCAGGAAGCCCATGTCGGTCATCTGGTCCGCCTCGTCCAGCACGGAGATCTCCACCCCGTCCAGCCGGCAGTCGCCGCGCTCGACGAGGTCGGCGAGGCGGCCGGGGGTCGCGACGACGACCTCGGTGCCGCGGCGCATCGCGTTGGCCTGGCGGCCGATCGACATCCCGCCCACGACGGTGGAGACCCGAAGGCGCACCGAGCGGGCGTAGGGGTCCAGCGCGTCGGTCACCTGCTGGGCCAGCTCGCGCGTGGGCACCAGGACCACGGCCAGCGGCTGCCGCGCGTCGGCGCGCCGGCCGGCCAGGCGGGAGAGCATCGCCAGCCCGAAGGCGAGCGTCTTGCCCGAGCCGGTGCGGCCGCGGCCCAGGACGTCGCGGCCGGCGAGGGAGTTGGGGAGCGTCGCGGCCTGGATCGGGAACGGCGCGGTGACGCCGAGGTCGGCGAGCGTGCCCGTGAGCGGACCGACCAGGTCCATCTCGGAGAACGAGTCGACCGCGGGGAGCGCGGGGCTGGTGCCGGTGGGGACGGCGAATTCGTTGCCCCGCACGGCGGGACCGGAACCGCCGCGGCGGCGGCCCCCCGAGCGCGATCCGGGCGGCCGGGTACGGGCGCGGTGGTCGCGGTCACGGGTGGTTCGGTTCATGTACGGCCTTTCGGCGAGAACGGAGAACACCGCATCGCGCGGCCGCGCGGCCGGAAATGAGGGGTTCGGGAAAAGCGGGGCGCGCAGGGGCGGAGGGCGGGTCGCCGCGTCCGCCGCGCGCGGGGAGGTCGAGGATGGAAAGCGGCGGGCCGCGGTCCCGCACCCGGGGTGCGGGGACCGCGGCCCGCCGGCCGTCACGTAACTCAGACGAGAGAGATGTTCTCCGCCTGCAGGCCCTTCTGGCCCTGGGTGACCTCGAAGGACACCTTCTGGCCTTCAAGCAGCTCGCGGAAGCCCGTGCCGTTGATGTTCGAGTAGTGGGCGAAGACGTCGGAGCCGCCGTCCTCCTGCTCGATGAAGCCGAAGCCCTTTTCCGCGTTGAACCACTTGACGGTGCCAGTAGCCAAAATACTTCTCCTTCAGGGTGGTGTCCGGCGCCCGCACTTCGCGGGACCGGAGCTGCCGTAATGATTACCCGTCCGGAAAACCGAATCGCGCACAGCACCCCGGAGCGTGTCCAGGGGGCCGAAGTCTTTGGGAACCACAACCGCAACCGTTGGCAACAGTAACACGGTGAAGGCCCATGTCAAAGGGGGTCTCGTTTCAATTTTTCCGTGCGATAAATAATGGTCGCGGCCGGTCGGGATTTCTCATACGGCCACAAGAGGTTTTATGGGCCCGCCGGTGCGGCGACGGCCCGGCGGCGGGCGGCGGATCCGCTGTGGGGGCGGGTCCTGGCCGGTCGGCGGGGTGCAACGGTGCGGGTCGGCCGTTCCGCCGCGCTCCGGCGGGAGGGTGCTAGAGGTCACAGCACTCGCAGCACTTGCAGCACTCGCAGGCATTGCACCAGGCGTCGCGGGGCCTGCCGGTCCACGGGCCGGGGTGGGGGTCCCGGCAGCAGAACTGGCACGAGCAGCACATGAAGAGCGCGACCGCGCATCCGCCGAACACGCCCCGCTTCACGGGCGGGTGCAGGCGGGGGTGTCCCCGCAGGAGAAGCAGCCCTCACAGCAGGAGCAGCAGCTGTCGCAGCGGTGCTTCCCGTTCCCGTCGCCGTGGCCGCGGGCGCCGCCGTGCCCGTGGCGGTGCTGGGGCGGATGCCCGTGCGGGGGGTTCGCGTGGTGGTGCGGGTGGCCGTGCCCGTAGGGGCCCTGCGGGCACCCGGCTTGGGCGAAGGCGCGGTCGACCGCGCGTCCCAGCTCGTGCACCAGCAGCGTGTGGACCAGGCGGTCATTGGTGAACTCGGCCTCCTCCAAGGCCAGTCGGACCCCCAGGACGGCGTCGTCGCACAGCTCGCGGGCCCGGGCCGGCCCGGTGCCGGTCGCGGTCAGCGGGTTCCACGCGCCCCGCTCCCGGTCGTGCTCTTGGTCCTCGACCGCGTCCAGGAGGTGGGCGACCCGACCGAACAGGCGGCCGGCCTCGCGCAGCGGTTCGACGTTCCCCGGCCGGCCCGCCAGTACCGCGGTATGGGCGAACGCCTCGCCGGTCGCCTCCTCGGTCGGCCGGGTCACCGCCGGGACGTCCGCTCCCGGGCCCGCCGCCGCCTCGGCCTCCCTCTGGCCGTCGATGACGGCGAGCAGCCGTCCCCCGTCGAACCCGAGGTCCTCGCCCGACTCCCGGGCGCCGCGCCGCCACCGCTCGGCGACGGTGCGCACCCCGCGCCTGGCGTACACCCCGTCACCGTCGGCGACGTGGTCGGAGATCTTCGCCGACGCCAGCATGAGCGACACCGAGGCGGCCAGCCGCGCCCCGGCCCCGTCGGCCACCTCGGCCCCGCGCATCCCCCGCAGCGGGCACGCCCCGGCCCGCCGCGTGCCGGCGCACTCCTCCGCCTGGGCGGCGGCCAGGACCGACACGACCAGGCCGTCGTAGTTGGTCGCGATCCGCGAGGCCTGGCCGTGGCCGTCCCGCAGGGCCAGGCGCAGCCCGCACATGTGGGACATCCATTCCCGGGCCAGTCCGCCGGGGAGGGAGTGCCGGCACGGGCGCAGGATTCCGAACACGCGACCACGACCCCATCCGTCGTTCGTCGACACGGCGGCCTCGGGCCGCGCACTGGGCAACGGTGTTGGACGCCGTGCCCCCGCCGGGGGTTCCCGGGTGAGCGGGGCCGGGGCCGTCGACGGGGGCGCCGTCCGGACGCCCGGGGCGAATCGGGTGGATCCGGCCACACCCCCCTTGAATCAACGATTCAACGGTCATTAGTTTGTTGTCATGACTTCGGATGCCTGCGACCTGCTCTGCCTCGACCTCCCCCAGGCCGAGGAGGTGCGTGCGCGCGTGCCCGCCGACGACGGGGTGCGCACGGCCGCCGAGCGCGCCAAGGCCCTGGCCGACCCCACCCGGCTGCGCATTGCCCAGGCGCTCCACACCGGCGGGGAGCTCTGCGTGTGCGACCTGGCCTGGGTGTGCTCGGCCGCCAAGAACCTCGTCTCCCACCACGTCCGGCAGCTGCGCGCCGCTGGCCTGGCCGACTCCCGGCGCGACGGGAAGCTGGTGATGTACCGGCTCACCGGCGCCGGGCACGCGCTGCTGTCCGTCCTCATGCCCGTCCCCGAGCCCAGCGCCGAGAGGGGCTGACCATGTCCGACCTGTGCTGCGGCGGCGAAGGGCCGGACCCCCGGGACGGGCACCGGGACGGGCACCGGGACCCCGCCTCCGGCCCCGGAGGCCGCCCGCTCCTCGGCCTCGCCCCCGCCGCCGGGGCCGCGCCCGACGCCCTCACCTGCTCCTGCTGCGCCCCGGTCGGCGCCGGGCCGGGGAAGGCGCGCATCCGCACCCCGCAGGACGCCCCCGGGCAGGAGGCCGCCGACGGTGACGGGTGCGGCGACCCCACCTGCGGCTCCCCCGCCCCGGCGGAAGAGGGGGAGAGGCCGGGCGCGTGGTGGCGTTCGGCCCCCGTCCGCTGGGCGGCCCTGGCCGGGGTGCTCTGGGCGGCCGGCCTGGCCGTCGGCGGGCTCACCGACGCCGCGAACGCCGCGACCGCGCTGTTCGCCGGCGCCGTCGCGGCGGGCGGGTGGACCTTCGTGCCCGGGACGCTGCGCGCCCTGCTCCGGGGGCGCCTGGGCGTGGGGACCCTCATGACCGTGGCCATGGCCGGCGCCGTCGCCCTCGGGGAGGTCGGCGAGGCGGCCATGCTCGCCTTCCTGTTCTCCATGGCCGAGGCCCTGGAGGACCACGCCGTGGCGCGCACCCGCCACGGCCTCCGGGCCCTGCTGGACCTGGTGCCCGCCCGTGCCACCGTGCTGCGCGGCGGACGCGAGGCCGCCGTCGCCCCCTCCGAGCTGGAGGCCGGCGACCTGCTGCTGGTGCGGCCCGGCGAGCGCATCGCCACCGACGGCACCGTCCGCTCGGGCCGCTCGGCCCTGGACGCCTCGGCCGTCACCGGCGAGTCCCTGCCCGTCGAGGCGGTGGAGGGGACCGAGGTCTTCGCCGGGACCGTCAACGGCGGCGGGGTGCTGGAGGTCGAGGCGACCGCCCGGGTGGCCGACAACTCCCTGTCGCGGGTGGTGCACATCGTCGAGCGCGAGCAGGCGCGCAAGGGCGCCGCCCAGCGCCTCGCCGCCCGGGTCGCCCGCCCCCTGGTGCCCGGCGTGCTGGCCGCGGCGGCGCTGATCGCCCTCGCCGGGTCCCTGCTCGGCGACCCCGCCCTGTGGATCGAACGCGCCCTCGTGGTGCTGGTGGCCGCCTCCCCGTGCGCCTTCGCCATCTCCGTGCCCGTCACCGTGGTGGCGGCCATCGGCGCGGCGAGCCGCTCGGGGGTCCTGGTCAAGGGCGGCGCCGCGCTGGAGGCCTTCGGGAGCGTGCGGGTGGTCGCCCTGGACAAGACCGGCACCCTCACCCGCAACGAGCCGGCCGTGGTGGCGGTCGAGCCCGCCGGCGGGCACACCCGCGCAGAGGTCCTGGAGGCGGCCGCCGCCCTGGAGGCCCGCAGCGAGCACCCCCTGGCCGCCGCGATCCTGGCCGCCCGCCCCGGCCCGGAGCCCGCCCGCGACGTGGAGGCGGTGCCCGGCAGCGGCCTGACCGGCACCCGGGACGGCCGCCCGCTGAGGCTCGGCCGGCCGGGCTACATCGATCCGGGGCCGTTCGGCCCGGCGGTGGCCGGGCTGCAGGAGCAGGGTGCCACCGCGGTGCTGGTCGAAGTCGACGGGCGGGTGATCGGTGCGATCGCGATCCGCGACGAGCTGCGTCCCGAGGCCGGTGAGGCCGTGGCCGCGCTCCACCGCGCGGGGGTGCGCACCGTGATGCTCACCGGCGACGACGAGCGCACCGCCCGCGCGCTGGCGGCCCGGGCCGGCATCGAGGAGGTGCACGCCGACCTGCGCCCGGAGGACAAGGCCGAGCTGGTCGTCGGCCTGCGCCGCGGCGGCCCGGTGGCGATGGTCGGCGACGGGGTCAACGACGCGCCCGCCCTGGCCACCGCGGACGCGGGCGTGGCCATGGGGGCCATGGGCACCGACGTGGCGGTGGAGACCGCGGACATCGCCCTGATGGGCGAGGACCTGCGGGTGCTGCCCCGGGCCCTGGCGCACGCGCGCCGCGCCCGCCGGATCATGCTGCAGAGCCTGCTGCTGTCCGGGGGGATCCTGCTGGTCCTGGTCCCGCTCTCGGCCTTCGGGGTGCTGGGGCTGGCCGCGGTGATCCTCACCCACGAGCTGGCCGAGGTGCTGGTCATCGCCAACGGGATCCGGGCCGGCCGGCGCCGGGCCGCGCCCGTCGGGCCCGCCGCGACCGCGGCCCACGAGCGCGGAACGGCCCCGGCGTGACTCCTTTCCGCCGGTAAAGCCCCTCGCCGACCCGGCTCCGACGGCCGCCGACCACGGCCGCCGGAGCCGGGCCGGCGTTCCGGAATGGTGAGGAACCGGCCTTTTCGCTACGCTGACCGCCGACCTCCCGGACACGACCCCCTTCCGGTCGAGGAGTGTTCGTCACACTGCGTCATCGACGACTCCGCGTGAGGACCTCATCCGTGCATGGGAAGAAAGGATCGATGGCGGCATGTTCAGAACTCCGAAGGATCATCTGCGGAACATCGATAATTCGACCGCAAAGAGCGCGGAGCACCTGAAGAGCATCGACCAGTCGGCGGCGAGCACCGCGCGGTCCACCGCGCAGAACACCGAGCTGTTGAAGGGCATCGCGTTCACCAGCACCGCCAGCATGGTCTTCAACGGCATCACCGCCGCGAACACCGCGCGCATGGCGCGCACGCAGGACCAGCAGTTCGCGCTCCAGCAGGAGCAGCATGCGCTTCAGCAGGCCATAGCCGAACAGACCGCCCGGCACGAGTTCTCGATGTGGCGGCAGACGCCCGAGGGGGAGGCGTTCGTCGACTGGCAGCGGCGCGCCGCCATCCTCATCCCGTTCCTGCGCAACCGTGAGCGGGTCTGGGACGCCGCGTGGGCGGGGGCGATCGGGCGGGCACTGCAGGAGGTCCCCGCCGACGAGAGGCGGCGCTTCGCGGGCCGGCCGGCGCGGTTGAGGCAGACCGGGCTCAAGGTCGCCTCCATCGTCTGTTTCGCCCTCGCCGGGCTGTTCGCGCTCATGCTGCTCTTCCAGCTCGCCATGGGGGCGCTGGCGGGGTCGGCGTCGCAGTCCGCGGGGAGCGACCGGCTCACCTACGAGGAGTGCCTCGAAATCCTCGAGGACCCGGACAACGTCATCATGCGCGAGGCCGACTGCGAGGCCATCAAGCCCGAAGCCTCCGGACCGACCGCCGGGAGCGTCGTGCCGCCGGCGCTGTTCGCCGGACTCGGGATCGCGCTCCTCGTGGTGCGCAAGGTGCGGCAGCGGTCGGCCCTCGCCGACCCGACGGTGGAGAACGAGAGCGCGGCGAGGATCGCCACGTGGGGGTTCGACCCGCTGACGACGCGGGGCGCCTGGTACCCGTGGCACGAATCGCAGGGGTTCATCGGCTACCCCGACCGCATCGAGCATATGGTGCGCAGTGGGCCCTCCCAGCGCCCGCAGCCGGACCAGCTCGTCCCGCTCCAGGTGCCGACCCCCAGGTCGCCTTCCAGTGGTCTGCCCGCCGAGGTCAACGGCGTCCTGAGCACGTTCCAGCAGGAGAACGAGACCTTTTCCCCCTGACCGGCCCCCTCTTGACGGCAGAGACGGGGCGTGGCCCTCAGCGCCTTCCAGTAGCAGAACTCCGTGGCGCGGTCCGGCCCTCATCGTTCGTGCATGAGCGCCTTAACGGCTTCTGAGGGAAAGCCGGTGGGCCGGGGGACCCTTGGTCGTTTCCTCGGATCGGGGAAAGGCGACACCTCTGCATCGGGGGTCTTCCACCGCGAAAGGCGGACGCCTTTCCGGGGGGCATGCGCGGAACACGGCCGCAGATCTCCGGGAGGCGCCTCTGGAGCGGAACCGGGCCCCGCACTCGCTCAAGAAGGACGCCGTCATCGGCGCGCCGCTGAGCATCGAGCTGTCGGTGAACACGAACCTCTCCACCTCCCAAGAGGCGGACGAGGTCCCCTTCACGACCAAGCACGGCAGTACGAAGAGGACCAGCGGGATCCTCGGCTCCAGCGGCGCCCCGTACATCGCCGGACACCTGATCACGGAGCAGAATGACCTGTCGTACTGACCCCCGGCCCCGACCGGCCGGCCGCCGACCCCCACCGGCGGCCGGCCTGTGCGCGCTGCCGGGGCCGCCCCGGCCGCGGCCGGGAGAGCCGGGCGCGCGGTCTACCGGAAGGCGTCGGCGTTGCGGGCGGCCCAGTCGGTGAAGGAGAGCGGGGCGCGGCCCAGGGCGAGTTCGGTGTCAGGCGCCGGAGTGCGCTCCTCCCGAGTCGGTGTGCCGATCGCGTCGAGGGTCTTGTCGACGACCGCGGAGGGCCAGATCCGCGACAGCTCCTCGAAGGCCTGGTCGCGGGTCTGCTCGACGAACGCGACCTCGTCGCCGATGGCGTCCGCGATCGCGGCGGTCTGCTCGCGCGGTGTGACCGCCTGGGGGCCGTTGAGCGTGTAGTACCGGCCGAGGTGGGTGTTCTCGAGCAGGGCCGCGGCCGCCGCGGCGGCGATGTCGGCCGGGTCGATGGGCGGGAGCGCGACATCGCCGAACGGCGCCCGGACCGTCCTGGTGGAGCGGATCGACTCGGCCCACAGCAGCGCGTTGGAGGCGAAGCCGCCGGGGCGCAGGACGGTCCATTCGGGGACCGCTTCGGTCACGGTCCGCTCCATGCCGGTCAGGAAGGGGTCGCGCCTGGACTGCGCCCGCTGGGAGGACAGGAGCACGATCCGTCCGACGCCGGCGTCGCGGGCGGTCGCGACGATCTCGGAGACCGGAAGCGCCGGATCGGGGACCATGAGGAACAACCGGTCCGCCCCCTTGAACGCGGGCTCCAGGCCGCGCGGGTCGGCGAGGTCGCCGGCGAAGTGCCGGGCGCGCGCCGGCAGTCCGATGGGGGCGCGGGAGACGGCCGTGACCGACTCTCCGGCGGAGGTGAGCGCCTCCACCAGCGGGCGGCCGATATTGCCGGTGGATCCGGTGACCACGATCATGACGGTTCCTTTCTCGGGGTACGCGCCAGACCTTAGGTAGGCGGCTCACTTCTGGAAAGGACGTACCTTTGCGTAAGGTCCTTCCATGGACAACGGAATCCCGGCAGATGGATCGGCCCCTCGCGGTGGCCGTGACGTGTTTCACACGGAGTGCTCGGCGCGGCGGATGCTCGACCATGTCACCAGCCGCTGGGGCATCTGGGTCCTGCTCCGCCTGCACGAACAGCGGCCGCTGCGCTTCTACGAGCTGCGCGACCGTATCGGGGGCATCAGCGAGAAGATGCTTTCGCAGACGCTGCGGAACCTCGTCCAGGACGGCCTGGTCTGGCGCGAGGTCGAACCGGACACCCCGCCCAAGGTCGCCTACGGCCTCACCCCGCTCGGCGGCGGCCTCTGCGGGCATCTGGCCGCGATGCTCGACTGGATCGAGGCCAACGCCGAGAACACCGGGGACGGGGCGCAGCCGGCCGGTACCTGAGCAGTGATCCGTTCGCCGGTGAAGCGCGTCGCGTACAGGTCGTTGGATTCCGACCGCCGTCCCGCGAAGGCGAGGCGTGCTGGTGGATCCGGACGGGCCGGACCGGTCCGTTCATAGGGCCGGCCGTACCGCCCGGTGGGCCGTGCCGACCTCCGCGGGCGTCGCTCGCCGAGGCCGTCCGCCTCATCTCGCGGGGCGCGCTGCACATCCCGGTCGACATGCCCCACACCCTCGCAGAGGGAGCGCAGGCCCACAGCGACAGCCGTTCCGGCCACACCCGCGGGCACGGGGTCATCGTCGTCCGACCCCGATCGTCGGCATCGGCCCTGCCATGCCGTCCGGCAGTCCTGCGAACCCCGGAGGGGCAGCGGGTGGATCCCCGAGGAGCGGACCCGGGCGCTCCCGGATGGTCCTGCTTCCTCTGCTTCGTCACGCTGGCCGCGGCGGATCGTCGACGGAGATCGGAAGAAGGTCGGGATGAAGCGGGTTTCTCGGGTGCTGGTGACCGCGACGACGGCGTTGGCCGTGGCAGCGGCGCCGGCCGTCGCCTCGGCCGAGTCGGAGGAGAAGGATCCTCCGGGGCTGCAGGGGCGGCTGGACGACGTCGTGGCCGCCGGGGCGGTGGGCGCGCTGGCGGAGGTGCGCGGCGAGCACGGCGTGTGGCGCGGAACCAGCGGCGTCGCCGAGCGGGGCACCGCACGGGAGGTTCCGGTCGAAGGCCGTTTCCGGGCGGGCAGCGTGACGAAGACGTTCCTCGCCACCGCCGTCCTGCAGCTCGCCGACGAGGCTCGGCTGCGGCTGGACGACACCGTCGAGGAGTGGCTGCCCGGAGCCGTGCCGGATGGGGACGGCATCACCGTGCGCCGGCTTCTCGACCACACCAGCGGGTTGTACGACTACCGGAAGACCCTCACGCTGCCGCCGGATCCGGGGTTCCTGAACTACCGGTGGCGAACCTGGACCGCGGACGAACTGGTCGGGCGCGCCGTGGCGAATCCGCCGGCGTTCGAACCGCCGGGGTCGGAGTACGCGTACTCCAACACCGGGTACGTCCTCCTCGGCCAGATCGTCGAGGAGGCCGCCGGTCGGCCGTACGGGGAGGAGATCGAGCGGCGGATCATCCGGCCGTTGCGGTTGAGCGGGACCGAGATGCCGGGGGAGTCGCCGTGGATCGGTGGGCCCCACCCGCGCGGCTACATCCCGGCGGAGTGGGGCGGCCGGACGCACCTCGTCGACTTCACCGAGATGAACCCGTCGCTGCTGGGCGCGGGGGGCGAACTGATCTCCACGACGGAGGACCTCAACCGGTTCGTCGCCGCACTGCTCGACGGTCGCCTGCTGCCGGAGGACCGGCTCGACGAGATGACGACGCCGGGTGTCGAAGGCGAGACCTACGGCCTCGGTCTGGCCTGGAGGGACACCTCCTGCGGGGTCCGGGTGTACGGCAACGACGGCGACGCGCTGTCGTACCAGTCCTGGTCGTACTCGACAGAGGACCTGCAGCACCAGGTGACGATCGCCCTCACCCCGAACTTCAACGGCAACCCTGACGAGGCCGTCGACGCGTTCTTGAACGAGGCCGTCTGCGGCTGACCGCTCGGCCGCTCAGCCGTGCCCCAGGACGCCTCCGCCCGGGGGCACGGCCGCCCTGCGCCGTGCCCCCGGTTCAGGTGTCCGCCCTCCCCGCCGATACCCGGCGACGCCGCTACCGGTGCACTCGGCCTGAACGGCACTCCCACATGGTCGTTCGGGTCATGAGTGCGTTCCGGGGCAGCGGCGCAGTGCCAGAGCGGCGACGGTGCACGGCCAGGACAGCACCATCGGGACCACCGCGCGCTCGTAGACGGGGCCGAACAGCACCAGCGCCGCCCAGGCCCAGGCCCCGATGGCGACGATCCACAGCACCCCCTTGAGCAGGGCCTCGACGTCTCCGGCGCTGGCCTTGTGGCTGGCATACCAGGCGATCGTGTGCTCCAGCCGCTCATTGGCCCTGCGCGCCTCATCGGCGCCATCGGGCTCATCGACTGCTCCCCTATTCCTCCTCAGTGCATTCATCGGTGCGGCTCTCGCCCCTCGTCGTCCACTTGTTCGGTGTGCCATGAGCGAGATCATCGCGATGTCCATCCTGCGGAGGCGCCACCGGCGGTCCGCGGCGCCGACGGACGGCTCCGGCAACGGCCGTCGGAGGGCTTGCCGGTGGAGTTGAAGGTCAGCGGGCAGGCGAGCACCGTGTCTACGGGTGGGAGGCTCTTTCCAGCGCCGGGCCTGCGGTACTGCACGCGGCCCTGTTCGCCGGTGAGCTCGGCCGGCCGGTGTGGAGAGCACCAGTACCCGGCAGCCGTCGTTGAGCAGGAGTTCGACCAGGCCGGTTGTGCCCTCTGGGGCCGGGGCACTGAAGACCACATGTGGGAAGTGGAGAGTCGGCCCCGGCGGGCTTTGTCCCTCGACCGGGACCGGTGCGGGTGAAGGATCCGCATGCCCCAAAACGAAACAAGGTGCGAGCCGTTCGGCTCGCACCTCGTCGTGGTGAGTGTCCGAGGGGGGAGTCGAACCTCTGGCACATGCCTTCGACCTGGCCACGGTCTTCGAGCTGGACAGGCGGTGACCGGCGATGGCGAGTGCCCCGGTCTCCCGCTGGATCACGATCGCCGCGGTGTTTCTCCTGGCCGGCATCGCGGCGGTGGTGTCCTACTCCCACATGTTCGAACTCGCTCAGCGCCACGGCGAACCGGAGTGGAGGGCGGCGCTGTTTCCACTGTCTGTGGACGGCATGATCATCGCGACCTCGATGACCTTGCTGGCCGACGCCCGAAGAGGGCGCCGCGGGGGAGTGCTTCCGTGGACGCTGCTCATCCTCGGCAGCCTGGCCTCCCTGGCGGCGAACGTGGCGGTCGCCGAGCCGACGGCATGGTCGGCCGTGATCCACGCCTGGCCGTCCTTCGCCCTGGCGGGTGCGTTCGAACTGCTGATGCGAGAACTACGGCGTGAGCAGGGCGCAAGCACCGAGAACGCAGCCGCTGAGCCCGACAGCTCCGCGGCCCCGATCACTCCGGTACCGGAAACCCACAAGCCGCCGACCACCGTCGTCCAGGACGACCGCGCAGAACAGGGCAACGACGACCGCCCCCGCCTGCACGTTGTCGAAGCCGTGGACCACGCCACCGAGCAGACCTGCGCCTCTGCCGTTCCCCATCTCCAGGTGGAGGCATGGCAGTGGGCTCAGGAGAACCGAAGGGAGGACGGTTCCTTCCCGACAGGCAGGGAGATCGCGTTCCACTTCAACCGCAAGGAACGCTGGGGCCGACTGATCAAGCAGTGGGGCCAGGAGGGGCGTTTCGAAGGCGCTGCTGCATGAGCAGGTCACGCAACATAGATGGCCCGCGTGAAGCCGTGGACACGAGACGTTGTACAGCAAGGGCATTGTCTCGAGGTGCCTTCAACGTGGACGGCCCGCTCGGGGCCGTGGACACGCGGCGGCTGAGGAGATGACGGTGTGGTGCATGGACCTGCAACGTGGACGGCCCGCTCGGGGCCGTGGACACCTCCCAGTCGCGGATGTCGGCCCCGTAGGCCTCAAGCCTGCAACGTGGACGGCCCGCTCGGGGCCGTGGACACCTCCCAGTCGCGGATGTCGGCCCCGTAGGCCTCAAGCCTGCAACGTGGACGGCCCGCTCGGGGCCGTGGACACGCCGAGCGCGCCCGCCAGGAGCGTCACCGCCGCGACCTGCAACGTGGACGGCCCGCTCGGGGCCGTGGACACACGTCCCGGGCAGCGTTGACCGTCGTGGTCAGCTCCCTGCAACGTGGACGGCCCGCTCGGGGCCGTGGACACCGCGCGGTCCACACCACCTCGCAGTCCCCCACCTCCCTGCAACGTGGACGGCCCGCTCGGGGCCGTGGACACACGGGATGGGGGCGGTGTTGGCGATCTCGTCCAACTCCCTGCAACGTGGACGGCCCGCTCGGGGCCGTGGACACGAGCGCGTAGTTGGGGGCGGCCTCCAGGCTGGCCAACCTGCAACGTGGACGGCCCGCTCGGGGCCGTGGACACACCCTAGACGATCTCGCGTCCGCCCAGAATCCGCACCTGCAACGTGGACGGCCCGCTCGGGGCCGTGGACACGGCAGTTGAACAGGGAAAATGCCGGTGTAGATGCTTTCGGACTTCCTTTCGAGGGATGCTTTGTTCCTCTATGGGGGTTTTCGTGCTTGGGAACCTCCCGGGGATGCCATGAGTGCTTGAGGTTCCCAACTCGCCCCTCTCGGTCCGGTGTGTTGCTCGGGCAGTGTGACTTCGCAGGCCCCAAGATTTTGAGGGGTGCTGTACTTGAGTGGCTACGTTCAAATGGACTCGCCGAGCCGTATTCGCTCGGTGCCGGCCTCATTCCAGTAGCTCATCCACGATTCGCCCCCAACTCGGCCGAGGGGCGGTGGCCTGGTGCACGACGGTGAGCAGTCGGCCCGTGAGGAACGCATCAAGCCCTTCGCTCATCCTCAATGCCCGGCGGCTAGATCGAGCGCGCTGGTCATTCGGAACGCGTTCTGCCAGGACACCGAGCAGAACCTCGTGGCGTGCCTGGCCAACCGCATCGCCACGGATCCACCGGCCGCGGACCGGAACGCCGGAGTACCTGCCGAGTGTCTGCTCTTCGCGCTCGAAGAACCGGTTCATCGCAGTCTCGACTACCGGCTCGGAGTCGCTGATCGCCGCCCTGACGTCGGCTCCGGTGAACGGGGCAGGACCCGTGGCCTCAGACCTCGCAGTGGCAGTAAGCAGAGCGGTGGGGTCGTTCGGTTCTGGCGCCGCGCGCTGAGGGAGGGCAGGCCGAGGTACACGGAATCGCCAGGGCGCCTTGCTTCCTTGTGCCTGGATCCAATCTGTCCTCAGTTTGGCTGCGGCCAGGGAGTCTTCGGGCAGGAAAATGTCGACGTAGACGCCGCCGGTGCCCAGCCAGACCCAACTCATGAAGTAGTCGTGATCATTGTGTTCGACCGACCATTGCGCGAGCTTCACCAAGCGCTCCCTCTGTTGCGCGGTGCCCGTGCCGACCGGAAACATCTGCTTTGCCTCCCGCCGGCGGCCCCGCGCCTCCCCGGCGATCGGACCGTCGGCCAGGTCATACAGCAAATCGGGCCGCACACCCTTCCTTGCGTACCTCCCCAGCAGTTTCGCCGGTAAGACGTCGAAGCTGCTGAGGCCATCGGCGCCGGGCTTCCAGTCGAAGAGGGCCTCGCTGGCGGCGGTCATTACCCCGAGCCCGGTGCACTCGCTGACGAAGCGACGGATGTGGCCGGAACTGGAGTCCAGCGCGGGGCAGTCGACCCCGAGCGGCCCTGTGCCCGAGCTGCCGGTGATGTAGCTGAGGAGGAGGCCCACCTCGTGGTCTCGCACACGCTGATCGACCGTCGCACGCAGCATGCAGGCAAGTGCGTTGAAATTGACCACCGCGGCCACGGACACCGGCAGCGTGCCCTGCCCGACCTCGACAGCCTGGACAGCCTCCGCCCCGGCGATTCCCCTCTCAACCGTGAAGCGCCATACCCGAGCGTGTACCGAACTCATGGCGGAAGCCTATGACGACTCTCCGACAGCACGAACGCCAGCAGACGTCTCCTGACATATGCCCCGGACGCGGAGGCGTTGATGCCGCCAACGATGTACACGCGCACCTGTCTGTCCGCTCCGAAGACGGCTCATTGCCCCCGGCAGGGAGATCGCGCTCCGTTTCAACCGCAAGGCACGTTGGGGACGCCTGATCAAGCAGTGGGGCCAGCAGGGCCGCTTCGGACGCGCTATTGCATGGGTGCCCCACACGAGTGGCCATGGCGGGCGGTCGCGGGTCTCCAATTGTGGGGATCTCCGGTGAAGGCGGTGTGCGCGGAGCCGTGGACAGACCCGCTGGACGATCCGCCCAGCCGTGTCAGTCGCCTGTCAACGTGGACGGCCCGCGGGGGCCGTGGACACCCCGCCCGCCGAGCCCGTCATCGTGCGGCGGTCCCTGGTCCTTCAACGTGGACGGCCCGCTCGGGGCCGTGGACACCCTTCGGCGACCGCCACCAGCCCCCCGGCGGCCGAGGCGAACTGCCTTCAACGTGGACGGCCCGCTCGGGGCCGTGGACACACGTGCAGCCGGCGGATGGTCATGTCGCCGCGCAGCCTTCAACGTGGACGGCCCGCTCGGGGCCGTGGACACAGGGGCCCGCCGGCTCGCTGATGCCGTCGGTGCCGGGCCTTCAACGTGGACGGCCCGCTCGGGGCCGTGGACACGGCAATTGAACAGGCGAAATGCCGCTGTAGATGCTGTCGAGCTTCCCTCTGAAGGGTGCGTTGTTCCTCTATGGGGGATTTCGAGCTGGGGAACCTCCCGGGGATTCTATGGGCGCTTGGGGTTCCCAACCTGTCCCCCTCCCTGTCTTGTGCGGTGCTCAGGCGGTGCGACGTTGCCGCCCCACAATTTGAGGGGCGTTATGAGTGTAGGCCGGTCGCGGGGCGGGTTCCGGGGCCTTCGAGCGCCCCGTGGTGAGCTGGCCCGAGTACTCCCCCGGACTTGAGCGCGTAGTCGTCTTGATCCGTGCTGTCACAGGCCAGTCCTAAGCTCTGCCCAAGCTTCATCGTCGAATGCAGGTCTGGCTAGGAGAGGACGGCACATGGAGCAGTTGTCCGAGCGTCTGCTGCAGGCTGTGGGGTCCGATCGCCCCTTCGCCGGCATCGAGGCGACGACGGAGTACATCCCGGCCGGCGCCGACAAGGTCTTCCCGCCGACCTTCCCGACGACGTCGGAGGAGGAGCCCGTCTACCTCTTCGAGGAGCGTCGTATCGATGGCGAGGACACCCGCGTGGTGGTCCTGGACCAGGTGCCTAGCCAGGCCAACCGGGTGGAGGCCGCGCTGCTCCGCGCCCGCGACGAAGGGCGCATCGACCTGCCGCTGTTCGAGTTGACCGCGCAGGCCTCCGATGGCATCCCGGTCCGCCTGACCTCGCTGGAGTTCCCGCACCGCTTCGCCGACGCCTACCTTCGGGACGCCCAACTCGACGGCGCCAAGTTCGACCAGTCCGAGCCAGGCAGGCGTCTGCGCTCGGTGACCCCCGCCGACCTCAGCCCGCTGTTCGAGCTCTCCCCGGAATCTCTGCTGTTCGGGTCCTGGGACTCCCACCGCAAGGGCCGCGGGGTCAAGGTCGCGCGCTCCTACTCCTCCAGCATCATCGGGCTCGCCCCGAAGGAGGGCAGGCGCAAGAGCGGCCGGATGGATCCGCTCAACCTGACCGGCGAGGCCAAGGCGGACGGCGACTCGTGGGAGTTCGCCGTCCCCGGGGAGAAGAAGGGCCCGAAGAAGGAAGGCTCCAAGCTCAGTGAGCGCGGGCACGGCAACATCGCCCCCAACCCGGCCCACGGCGGTGTGGCCATCACCGGTGCCCGCCGGCACGGGTGGATCTCCCTTGCCGGCCTGGACAACATGCGATTCGGCAAGGCCTCGCCTGAGGCGTGCGTGCTGGCGCGGGCCACGCTCGCGGCGCTGGCACTGGCCGGGGACCGGCTCGCCTTCGCCGCTCCCTCGCTGTGGCTGCGCTCGGGATGCGACCTCGTCCGTACCCGCCACGAAGTCGCCCTCATCGCCCCCGGCGGCCCCGAGCCCGTGGAGATCAACGCCGAGCAGGCGATCGAAGCCTTCACCGAGCTGCGCGAACGCACCGCACAGGCGGGGCTGGTGATGTCCACCGACACCATCGCCCTGACCCCCCAGAAGAACCTGGCCAAGGCGATCGACTACGCGCTGACCCGCGCCGAGCCCGGCGAAGCGGAGTAGGCCATGGCTCTGGTCATCGACGCGCGCCTCCTCCAGGGGCGCTACGACGCGGCCGACGGCACCGGGCGGCGCGCTGAATGGCCGCCGCACCCGGCCCGCCTGTTCTGCGCGATGGTCTCGGTCGCCCGCAGCCAGGCAGAGCGCGATGCGCTCCGGTGGTTGGAGGAGCAGGACAAGCCGCTGGTGTGCGCCGGCGCCGGATTCTCCGTATCCCGGAACACCGGCTATGTGGTCACGAACAAGACCAGCCCCAAGGGCGGAAGCCAGCACTGGCCCGGGCGCACCGCCACCGAACGGACCCGGGTCAGCGCCCTTCCCTCTGAGGACTCCTTCGCACTGGTCTGGCCCCAGGCCGCCCCCGAAGCGCGAACGGTTGAGGTGCTCGGGGAGCTGGCATGGCGCGTCCCCTACCTGGGCAGGTCGACGACCCCGATCGCCCTGCGCGTCCACACCTCCGCCAAGGAGGATCCGCGGTGGAAGGTCTGGCAGCCCGCCCATCCGGGAACCCGGGGCGCGGTCCGGATGCGCGCCCCCTACCCGGGCTACCTGGCCGCCCTGGACGAGGTGTTCGAACGCGGGGGGCGCGCCCATGAGGTCGCCAAGACCTTCGACTACATCCAGCAGGACGCACCCGCAGAACCCGCCCAGACAGAGGAACCAGCCCGAGGGGCCTTCTCCCGGATGCTGGTGTTCTCCCTGCCTGCGCGAACCGTCCGCCCCGACGGGGCACAACTCCTGCGGGCGACTCAGGCGCTTCGCGGCACCGTCCTGAGCCGCCTGGACCGTGAAGCCGCCCCTCAGATAACCGGGCACGCCGAGGACGGCCAGGGGCATATCGCCTACCTCGGCCTGATCGATGCCGGGCACCGCAATGCCCGCGGCCACCTGCTCGGGATGGCCCTGGGCCTGCCCGACGACCTGGACCCCGCCGCGCTCGCCCAGCTCCAGACCTTCGCCCAGAACCCGGTCCGCGTGGTCATGGGCAAGGCCGGCCACCTCGACCTGACCTACGAGCCCTGGCCCTCCTCACCGTGGCACCTGGTCCCCGAAGCATGGACCGGCGGACACCATGGCGAACGCGAATGGGTCAGCGCCACCCCGGTGATGCTGGACCGCCACCCGCGCCCCAAGGCCGACCTGCGCCCGCACGTGGCCGACAGCCTCCAACGCGCCGGATACCCGCGGCCCGAGGTCGTGGAGACCTCCCAGTCGCCGATGCTGCCCGGCGGGCTCCACCGCCCGGCCCAGGGCACCTACCCGCCCAACCGCCCGCGCCGAAAGCTCGTCCACGCCCGCATCCGTTTCGCCGAGCCGGTGCGCGGTCCGGTGATCGCGGGCTCCATGCGCTACCTGGGCCTTGGCCTTTTCTCCCCGCTCTCGAAGAAGGAGGAGAAGTGAAGCTGGACGCCTCGGCCTTCGTCGACTTCTACCGGGCCATGCACGGCTACGCCCCGTTCCCCTGGCAGCAGGACCTGGCCGTCCGCATCCTCGACGGACAGGACTGGCCCGCCGGAATCGACGTCGCGACCGGCTTAGGCAAGACCTCCATCATCGACATCGCGGTCTTCGCCGCCGCGGCCCGGGCACCGGCAGCCCGGCGACGCACCTTCTTCATCGTCGACCGCCGCCTCGTGGTCGACGAGGCCTACGACCACGCCCTCAAGATCGCCCGCGCCCTGTCCCGTCCCCAGGCGCTTGAATGCGAACCCGAGCACCGAAAGCTCGTGGAGCACGTCGCCGACCTGCTGCGCCCCGAACCCGACGGTGAGCCCCTCGAGGTGGAGCGGATGCGCGGGGGCACCACCTGGTCCTGGCGGTGGGTCACCCGCCCCGACGCCCACGCGGTGGTCGTGGGCACCGTCGACCAGATCGGCTCGCGGATCCTGATGCGCGGATACGGGCTGAGCCCCAACCTGGCCCCCATCGACGCCGCCCTGGTCGGCACCGACTCGCTGATCCTGTGCGACGAGGCCCACCTGTCGACCGCGCTCCTGCAGACCCTCTCCAGCGCCGCCTCCCCGGGGGACCGGCTGGCCGCGCCGGTCGTGGTGCCGATGTCGGCCACCATCACCGTCGCCCGCGGCGCACGGGTGCACTCCACCGGCGAGGACGACCTCGCCCACCCTGTCGCCAAGGAGCGGCTGCGCAGCCCTCGCCGCCTCCACCTCATCGCCCCCTCGGCACCCAAGGCCAAAGCGCCCCAAGCGGTGGTCGACCAGCTCTCCGGGTGGGCGCACGCCCTCGGCGACGCCTCCAAAGAGCCCGGACGGGTCGTGCTGACGGTGTGCAACACGGTGCAGCGCGCCCGTGCCGTCCACAAGGCCCTCGGCAAACTCGGGGTCGAAGAGCAGGACCGCCTGTTGATGATCGGCCGCACCAGGCCCATCGACCGCGACCACCTCATCGCCACCGCCTACCCCCTGATGAAGCTCGGCCGTGAACGCACCCGCATAGACGTCCTGCACGTTGTCGCCACCCAGACCGTCGAGGTGGGGGCGAACATCGACGCCGACGCGCTCGTGAGCGAATCGGCCTCCTACAGCGCCCTGGTCCAGCGCCTGGGGCGCCTCGGCCGAGCCCCAGAGATCCGTGACGGGACCCGCCTGTTCCCCGCCGTCATCGTCCACGACCCCGCCACCGGCGACGACGACCCGGTCTACGGCCCGGCCCGCAACGCCACATGGTCCTGGCTGTCCTCGCTGACAGAGGCGAACAAGCCCAGGAAGGGCCGGTTCGATCCGGCCGACCTGGGAGCCGGGCACGCGGTCTCCCCGGTCGCACTGGACGGACTGAGCAGTCGGCTCACCGAACACGAGCGGGTCGCCATGGAGGCGCCCACCTCCTACATCCCGCACCTGTGGGAAAGCACCGTCGACCTGTGGTCGCACACCTCCCCGCGCCCGGCCCCCGATGTGCCCGTCGCCCCGTACCTGCACGGCATCGATACCCGACCCGCCGACGTCGACATCGTCTGGCGCGCCGACATCACCGCCGACGAACTCCCCCGGCCCGGCCAGCCGGTCGGAGAGGACCTCGCCACGCGCATCGCCGCGCTCCCGCCCACCGCTGACGAGATGCTCTCGGTCAGCTCGGCCGCGGTGAAACGCTGGGCCGCGGGCACGGGCAAGGCCGACGTCGACGACATGGACAGCGCTCGCGACGACGGCCAACCCCACCTCGGGAACCGCATGGAGGACTCCTCCACGACGGACAGGACCACCGCTCTGGTCTACCGGGGCGAAGGGAACGTCGAGGCCGTGGACCTGAGGCAGGTGAGGCCGGGGGAGACCGTCATCGTGCCCGCCTCCTACGGCGGGTGCGACCAGTACGGATGGAACCCCGCAGACCGCCGGCCCGTCACCGACGTGGCCGACCTGGCGATCCGCCGCGGCCGTCCGCTCGTCCGCCTGGGCGACCGCCTCGCCGACCTGGCCGACGAAGAAGCCCTCCCGCTGGTCCGGGCACTGTTGAACACCCGAGACGAGATCCTCGAAGCAAAGGAGGAGCCCGAAACAGAGGACTTCGCCGACGTCCTGACCTCGGACGTGTCGACCTCATTGGAGCCGGTTCCCGAAGGCGGACCGCTCACACGGTCTGAGCGCCTGGCAGCCAACCTGCGCACGCTCGCCGAAAACGGGCTCGCCAAACTCGTGCAGACCTCCACCGACCCCGCGCAGCACAAGGAGTGGGTACTGGCAGGCAACGGCCGGCCCCTGGGCTCCGATGCCGGAGCCGCCGTGTCCTCGGCCGCCTCGGGCCCCGTTGAACTGGACGACCACCAGAAGGACGTGGCCCGCCAGGCCGCCCACTTCGCCCGAAACCTCGGCCTCCCTGAGCCCGAGGTGTGCGCAGTGTGGCTGGCAGGGCGCCACCACGACGAAGGAAAGCGCGACCCGCGCTTCCAAGCGATGCTCTACGGGCTGCCGCCGGGCGCGACCGAGGGGCTTCCGGTGCGCGCCAAGTCCGACCTGGACCCCTCCGACGCCCGCGGCTTCCGCTTGGCCGCCCGCCGCAGCACCTACCCACGCGGCATGCGCCACGAGGCCCTGTCCGTGGCGATCGCCCGCCACCTGATCGACCACGAAGGCTACGACCTCGACACCGACCTGGTGCTGCACCTGATCGCCGCCCACCACGGCCGGGCCCGCCCCCTGGTACCGGCCGCGGCCGACCCGGCACCCGTCACCGTCGCCGTGCCCGGCACCGATGCCGTCGTACGCACCGACGACCTGGACGACGCCGACCAACCGGCCCGCTTCCACCGGCTCCAACATCGCTACGGGAAATGGAAGCTCGCGCTGTTGGAAACCGTCGTGCGCATGGCCGACATCTGGTGCTCGGCCGCAGGCCGGGTCACCACTGACCCTGACCCCTGCATCCCCCGCCGCGCGGCCACCACCCAATCGCTGAAGGGGCACCGGGCGGTCGAGAACCGGGTCCGGCTCGCCGCTCTGGATGGGCGCGACCCTCTGGGGTTCCTCGCCGCGCTGGGGACACTGCGGCTCCTGACCGAAGAAGCCGACATCCCGGCCCGGCTGTCCTTCGACTCCGCGGAGGCCACCGCCCACATCACCTCGCCGCTGCCCGACGCCGACGCCATCGCCGCGACCCTTGCCGCCCTCGTCCAGGAGATGGTCGACGAGCAGCTCCTGCCGGGAGCCCCCGCGGACTGGCCCCCGCGCCAGCACGAGGACGGCAGCGCCGGAGACCCGCTCCGGGTCACCCGCGCGGACTACCCGGGCCTCGTCCAGGCCGCGGGGGAAAGCGGGCAGCGCTGGCTTCCCGTGCTCACCACCGACCTGGCCCTCGATGCCGGCGGGCGGTGCGCCATCACTCCGTTCATGGCCCCGGCCGGGAGGCAGACCGCCGCGACGTTCTTCGCCTTCCCCCTCGAACGGGTCCGCGCTGAGCCCGACCTGATCTCCCAGGCCTTGACCTCATGGCGGCGGATCGATGGCTATACCGGCGAGTACCTCGATCACCGCGCCATCCGCACCGCGGCTGATGTGCCCAGCGGTGAATCCACTCCGGCGGGTGTTCCAGGGGCGACCTGGCTGGCGACCCAAGCTCTGCCGTTTCTGCACCTGTCCGGGAACGATCGGGGTGTTCAGGCGGCCCTGTGGCAGCGCATCGGCCGCCGACGCATTATGCGCTGGCCCGTCTGGAACGGGCAGCTCGAGCTGCATGCGGCCCGGGCTCTGATCATCCACCCGGTCCTCAACCGGGTCGGCTTCGACTCTGAAGGCGCCGGGCTCCTGGCCTCGGCTGAGGCGCTGGGACCGCTTGGCGTTATCACGTTGGGGGCGGCCGAACGCATCGCGGGGAAGAATTCCAGCGGTGCCCTGGCCCCGCTGGAAGTCGGCCTCTACTGATGGACGTGGAGAGGAGAAGGGAGGTTGGGGACCGTCAGTGCCTATGGAAACGCGGGGAGGTTCCCAAGCAAGAAATCACCTACAGGGGGACAAAAGGTGCACCTGCAGGGCATGGGGAATTGCGCACGGAGGAGTTTTCCCAGTTCAGGTGCGTGTCCACGGCCCCGAGCGGGCCGTGTTTCGTTCCGGGTGTGATGGAGGCTCTCAACCCTGGGAAGGATG